>WLNJ01000059.1 GCA_009699865.1 Actinomycetota bacterium | reverse complement strand
GTGACTGGTGGCGTGACCGTCACTGACAGCACGATCACGAAGCTGCGCGGGTCATACCTCTACGGCGACTTCTGCCACTCGACCTTGCAGTACATCACCTGGTCTAGCGGGGGGATAACCAAGCGAGGGACCACCTCAATCAAGGTAGGCGGGGGCCTCGTTACCTCCATTGACAGTGACCAATCGGGCAAGGTCTACATCAGCTCACTTGCCGGCAGTGTCTGGCGTCTAAGCCGATAAAGCTCGGCCCCTTCGGGGTCGCCGCCGCTCAGACGATCGAAGTGATCAGGACTGAGCCGACTGTTTCGTTGGTGGATGGGTCGATCAGGATCGCAGCACCAGTCAGTCGGTTAATGCTGAACAGATCTAGGGCGATTGCCTCCGCTAGCTTGAAGCGGACTGAACCGATCGAGTTGAGATCCAGCTGCCTATGTGGTCGCGATGAGTTACTAGCTCGTCCAGCCGGTTGTCTTGCGGAGTGCGTACCAGTCCGACCAGGTGCCAACCTTGTTCGCTGCTTTGGCTGTGGGGATGCCGAAGCGAATAGGCTGAAGGAATGGCAGTCAAGGACACCCTTACCCGCAAGACAGGCCCGCGGCTGATCATTGCCTCAGCTGGGGTGAAGGCAAGGCACAAACTCGCCGCAGCCAAGCTCCGTAGGACCGGTGGGCGGGAGCAGGTTGAGGTCTTCTTCGCTTTTGATGACGCACTCAGCGCCGTGGCATTGATCGGCCTTGCCGACCGTCTATCAGGGCGGGATGTTGACCTCGTCGTAATCCCAGTTGTTGAGCGGGGCATGGACGCTGACCCAGCCGTTGAGTGGAAGCGCGCTCACTCAGTGATTGACGCGGCAAGGCTTGCTGCCCGCGATGGCATCACCTTCACACGGGCAGATGTGATCCGCCCAGAGGCAACGCGCTACCTAGCCAAATGGGTATCGGCTCGCCAGCCCCACCGAACCGTCACCGCATTTGCCGTCGCGGCAGTCCGGGCGATTTGGGTTGAGAACATCGACCCGTCCCAGACCGAACACTTCGCAGCACTCTGGGATGTCACCGTGGGAGGAACCCCGCCAGGGCCTGGTACTCACCGGCTTGCCAAAAATCAGGGCTTGATGAAGAAGCGTGGGCCCTACGAAACACCCGCAGCGTGGGTAAGAGGGCAGTGGTTCTTTGCCCACGAGCGGCTTGACCGAATCACAGAGACACTCGACGAGCTTGGTTGGGTAAAGAAGCCATGAGCGTTGAGCCAATCGAATACTTCTTCTCCTACCGTTCGCCGTACTCGTACCTGTCGGCGCCGCGCGTCTTCGCGCTCCCCGAGAAGTATGCGGTGGACATTGTTTACCGCGGCGTAATCCCAATGGTGATGCGCGGCCAGTCCGTGCCACGGGAAAAGGGCATTCATACGCTCCGCGATACCAAGCGGGAGGCCGATGCGCTCGGAATGCCATTCGGCCCGGTCTACGACCCTGTCGGTGAGGGAGCAATGCGGTGTCTGATGGTTGGCGAGCACGCAGCTGAAAAGGGCTTGGTCAAAGAGTTTGTCCTGTCAGCAAGCAAGGGGATTTGGGCTGAGGCTGTTGACGTGTCCACCGATGAGGGACTTAGGACAGTGGCTGAGCGGGCCGGCCTGAGCTGGCCAGAAGCGTTGGCGGCTACTGCCAACCCTGAATACCGCGCCCGAATAGATGCAAGCGTTGCCGCACTTGAAGCCCGCGAGCATTGGGGCGTGCCAACACTGGTGTTCCGCAATGAGATCTTCTGGGGGCAGGATCGCATTGTCGACTTGGAACCCCGCCTTGTTGCAGCCGGCTTGTTGCGTTAGTTACTGACCACAACGTCCGCGCGCGACTCAACGCTGCTGGCGGCGATGTGAGCGGCCTCTTGTGCTGCCCAACCATCCCAATGGTCTGCGAAGACAGGCCAGTCTGGCCGGGTTTGGGCTCGGTCCTTTCGGGTCTCTGAATCGGACTCCACGCAGATCAGCAGCGAGGTCCACTGGGCGAGCTCACTGGCCCCAGCTCCGCAGCCTTCGATGATCAAGAGTGGGCTTGGAGCAAGAACCCTCGGCTCGTCCCACTGTTGTGTCTGCCAGTTGAACTCGGGCACGCTGACCGGGTCAATACCTGAAGCGATTGAGTTGAGTGCATCCGCCGCGCGGTCCACGCCGGCGTCGAGGCCATCCCAGCCGCCGTAAAGGTCCTCAAGTCGGATGATCTGCGCTCCGCAAGCGTCGACCAGGCGGTCAGCGAGGAAGGTCTTGCCTGACCCGCTGCGCCCGTCTATGGCAATGACAGCAGTGGCCCCGCACTTCGGCTGGGCTGCCTCAAGCCTTGGGACAAGCCCCTCCAGGGCCTGGTCCATCAGCAGGCGGTTAGCGTCAGACAAGCCCTAGCGGAGATAACGATTGGTCCAGAACTGCGACCAGTTTGGCTCAGCCTTAAGGGGCTTGCCGTTAGGGCCGGTCAGGAGCTTGTTGGCAAACAGGAAGTGCCCGTACTTTTCCCACTGGCTTCCGTTCTGCACGCCGACTTTGCCGTCCGGTGTCGTCAGGTAACCACCCTTGGCAAGCAGGAGCTGACTGTCGGTCACAAGCTTGGGGTTCTTGAAGGATGACTTGGTGGCCGCAACCATCAGCTTGGCTGCATCTGCCGGGTGGTCTGCGGCGAACTTGTAACCCATGGCGGTTGCCTCAACAAAAGCCCGGGCAGTGCTGTCATTCCCGTTCAACCACTTCTGTGAAGCAGCGAGGAGAACTGAGTACTGCTGTGGGAACCCGAAGTCCTCAAAGCGGAAGTACTTCATTGGCTTACCTGACTGCTTCGCCTCGACTCCTTCCCATGTCACAACAGGAATGGTGAAGTCGGCTGCGCCAGAGTGAACGGCCTCATAAGCAGAGGTGTTGAGCGTGACTGTCTTAAACGTTCCCTTGCCACCTGCAGCCTTGATGATCGCTGTGAGCTCGGGGCCTTCATCCGGTGTCCCAAAGCCTGCATAGGTCTTGCCATCAAGGTCCTTGGGAGACTTGATGTCCTTACGGTCCGCACTAACGCCAATCGCATAAGCGTTCTTCTGGTCAGGAACGAAGATCGAAACCAGGTCACTGCCGGAGGCACGCGAGTAGGTCAAGCCGGCTTGGTACGAGAAGGCAATGTCAGCCTTGCCCGCTGCAACCAGGGTTTCTGGAGGCGTTGATGCGTAAGGAATGATCTTCAAGTTGATGCCACGCTCGCGGTAATTACCAGCTGCCTGTGCTGCGTAGATCCCCGTGTAATCAGTGTTCGGGGTCCAACTGAGGGCCACTGTCACCGTCTTTGGCTGACTGGTTGGCGCCGCAGAGTGAGTGGTAGTACCTGAGCCACAGCCAGCAAGGGTCGCGGCAAGGCTTAGGACTGTCATTTTTAGGAGTTTGGAAGTCATCGGGTGGGAGAGTCTAGGTGGAGAACAGGACATTGAGGATCTCACTCTCCATCCGCGCGAACTCTGGGGTTTGGATCATCTCCAGCCGGCGTGGGCGAGGGAGATCGATCTCCACGGTCGCCTTGACCGCGGCAGGACGGTCGGAGTAAACAAACACTCGGTCTGCCAGAAAGACTGCCTCGCGGACATCGTGGGTGATCAGCACGACAGTCCAACGGTGTTGCTCCCACAGGCGCTCAAGCCAATCCTGCATTGACCGGCGGGTCAGAGCGTCAAGCGCACCAAACGGCTCGTCCAACAACAGCACCGGCCGGTCCATCAAGACTGTCCGCAGCAGGGCAACGCGCTGGCGCATGCCACCTGAGAGCTGGTGCGGCCACGAGTCCTCAAAGCCACTAAGGCCGAAGGCATCCATGTAGGGCTTGGCCCGGTCTGAAGCCTCAGCGGGCGGGGTGCCCGTCAGCTCGATTCCAAGCGTTGCGTTCTGTAACGCCGTGCGCCAGGGGAGCAAGGCCCCGCTCTGTGGCATCCATGCAAACTCATTGCCATGGTTGACAACAGGCACGCCGCCGACCTCAACGCTGCCCTTGTCAATCCCAATCTCGCCGGTCAGCGCAGCAAACGTGGACGACTTTCCGCAGCCGCTCGGGCCAACAATGGCGGTGAACTGTCCGGGCTCAACCTTGAAGGAAAGGTCGTCCAAGACATGCAGGTCATCCCAGTGGGCTGTCAGGCCCTTCACCTCAAGTCCAGCGCGGTTCATCGCGGCCCGTCCCACTGGCGGTTTTCGGCACGGCGCCAAGGCATCGCAGCCCATTCAGCAAGGTGCGTGAGGAGGAAGAGCAGCAGGGTCAGCGCGGATGTGACCACGACCGCAGCTAGGACAAGGTCTGTACGGAAAGAGTTCTTGGCGACCTGCATGTAGATACCAAGCCCATGTTCGGAGCCGGCGTACTCCGCGAACACTGTTGCCACAACCGCGTACGTGACGGCAATTCGCAGGCCGGTGAAGAAGGACGGCAGGGCACTGGGCAGGCGGAGGCCGCGGAAGGTCCGCCACCAACCTGCGCCCG
>WLNJ01000058.1 GCA_009699865.1 Actinomycetota bacterium | reverse complement strand
GGCTGCGGTTGAGCTAGGCCAAGAATAGATTTGGTAGTACCGGGACCCTGCGCAAGCGGGGTCCCGGTCTTTTCGCCGTTCGTTGGGGTCTTCGGAGGTAGCTCCAAACGCGCCGCAACGGTTGGTAGTTGCACTTAGGGGTAGGCGGTATGTAGTGTTCGGTTCGCTCACCAACGTCCGTTGGTAATGCCGTACCTACCCCCAGCCCTTCGGAGGCCCCTTGCTTACTGCAGCGACACCCCGCACCAAGGTGACCCTGACCAGCATCCTCGCGGTCCTAGCCTTGGTGGTAGTCCTGCCAGTTGCAGCCCAAGCAGACATGCGCGCCGTCGCAATCAAGGCGCAGCCACATGCGGCCCGCTCTGGCGGCTTTGACGCAATCAAGCTCTACAACGGGAACGTGTTGGTCGCTGGCGGTAACGCTGGTGACGGAACAACGGATACATACGAGATTTTCAACCCCACTGCAGACAGCGGGCACGGGTCTTGGACCACTTACACCGGTATGAACGGGTCCAACTACGCCAATTTCAACCACTACTACAAGGGCAAGTTCATCGATCTAGGTGGAGTCCATCACAAGGTGATGCTCATAGCCCAGAACACCACCAACCCAACTGTCGACGGTCCGATCACCTCGCAGATCTTCGACCCAGTTGATGGCACCTGGTCAACGGCTGTTGACACAGGAATGCCTTACGCCTCAATCTTTGATTGCGCAGCGAGCACTGACGGCGTCGTGGCCTGTTACGCAAGTGAGAGCTGGTCGGGAACCGGCCTCAAGCTCTACGACCGAACGACGGACACCTGGGCGGCCCATGGGCTTCCCAATAACAATGGTCTGAATTGGATCGGCAATCACGTTGGTTCGCCCCAGATCACTGGCCTTGCTAGCGGCAAGTTCCTAACTGTCAACGCCAGCTACTGCTGCACCTGGAACAACAGCGCAGTCTTCGACTCAAACGCCGATACCTGGACCAACAGCGGCAACATGCCCTCTAACTATGTGAGCGGCGGTGAAACTTGGCTTCTCCCTGACGGCAACGTCCTGATGGCTGGTGGCCTCAAGAATGACCATTACGGCAATGACATGTCCTACCTGTGGAATCACACCTCAGGCCAGTGGACTGAGAACGGGCGGATCTCGGGTAACGACAACGTGACGAGCAGTACCGGCCTTTCCGGAAGCACGTTCGACAAGGACGGCAACCCAATCTTCGTCTCTGACGGAGTAGTGAACGCTAGATACGACGTTGCGGCTGGCGTCTGGGACTACTCTTCCTACCGCGCCTACAACCGCTGGACGGATGCGAAAGGATCTCTTCCCGGCGTTCCCGTAACCCTTGACGACGGTAGGACAATTGTCTTCGGCGGCGGACCCGTCTACGATGGCCGTCCTCAAGACCGCACGTGGGACTCCAAGACCTACATTTACGCCAACGTGCCCACCCTCACGGGCGCCATTCAGATTGAGAACAGCGGCAATACGGAATACGCCACAATTGGCACCACCGTCAGCGCCACCTCTGACGGTGTGTGGGACACCGAGGGCCTGACCCTCAACAAGCGCTGGCAGCTCTGCAAGAACAACGATGCCTCCTGTGTTGATGTACCCGGAGGAACGGGCTCGTCTTACACCATCACGCTCCAAGACTTCATTGATCACTACTCGGCAATTCGCCGGGTTGAGACGGTTGATGACCGCAACGTGGGAGAGATCACGAACACTTCGATGCGGATCAACATTACGGGCCCACCAGCCCCGAGTGCCGAGCCAGACGCAAGTGTCGACTTTTCCTCAAGCGACGAATACACACCCGGAACAGTCCTTCACAGGACTAAGGCAGTTTGGACAGGTCGCAACATTGGATCAGTAACCAGCAAGTGGGAGCGCTGCGGTGACTTCGGCGACGGCTGGGCCTGCACTGACCTCCCAGATGCCCCCACCTACACGGTCACTCAGGACGACATCGACCACAACGTCCAGATCAACTACACAGAGAGTGTCACCGACGATCTCGACCAGACCTCGACGACCACCAAGAGCGGCTACATCAATGCCATCACCGGTCCTCGGATAGACAACGGCTACGTCAAGTTTTTATATCCGCACTCACGTGAGTCAAATCGGGCGCCGGTGGGGTCAACACTTCGGGTCGCCTACTCCGACAACTTCGCGTGGACTAGGCCCCCAAGCTCATTGAGCTACGAGTGGTCGGTATATGACGACAACACGGGTGATTGGACAGTTGCTGAAGGCGCCACAGGTACATCGTTCAGCACTGCCAATCTAGGCCGTTGGGACGGGGTCAAGGTGTGTGTGACTGCCACTGCTGACGGTCTCACCGGTGAGCCTGCTTGTTCTGACGACGTGTGGTTCACCAACGACATCTTCACAGCGCACGCTTCACTGCACCTCAACACCAATGGTTACGGATACGACTATGAAGGGGATAAGAGCGGCCTACGGATGTACGGGGCTCGCGGAACCTCCATCTCCGAAGCGCACTACTACACCACTGACAATGACTACTACGTCTATGACGGCGCATGGTCGACATGGGTAGGCGAGACCGGATCCGATGCCTTGTTTAGCGCGTCGACCAATCCAAATGACTTCACCCCGATGGACGGTGGTGTGGAAGCGGCACCCGCAACCGTGAAGGGCCTTGACATGAGCGTCAAGTTGAGGACCTCCTCGATGTCAGACATCTTCGCCAAGGTAGTGAAGCTGACCAACAACACAGGGGCACCACTGTCAAGGACGATCTCCGAGGCCATGGACCTCGGGTCCGGCGACAGCAGCATCCTGCAGGGCCAGAGCACCGGCGGAACGGAATATGACCAGTACGGCCTTAATCTGGACCGGAGTGCGCTGTGGTTCGTGACCGCGAACACGCTGCCGAGCGATGGCTTGCCTTGGAATGCTGTCAACACGAGCGTGTTCGGTGGGCCAGGCGCAGCAGTGGCACCGTCACTTGAACGCGACGGTGGTGCCTGGGGAGTCAACCTTGAGGTGACAATTCCCGCCGGCGAGACCCGCTACCTGTTGTACTTCGGTGGGCTTGGCAGCATGATCGGCACACCTACGAATGATCCAGCCGATGCCGTCACCAATGCACAGGCACTGTTCAACAGCACAGCGACGCTTCCGCCTGACCTGTTGGACGACATCCCATCCGGTGATCGCTCCAAGGTGCTCAACTGGCAGTTTGGTGCACCAGTCGTTGCGCCAACACTGACATTCAATCGTTGGAGTAGAACAGCCTCAGGCGTAGCCAGCATCACCGTTGGTGGTCCAGTGGGAGCAAAGATTCAAGTCAGCAATTACGCGAACTTCAGGAAGGCCGTGACGCTCACCGTTGGGCAGAGTGGATCAATCAAGACGCTTGCCAAGCGACTTGGGGCCGGGCAGGTCCGACTCCACTACCGCATCAAGTGGAGGCCGTCATCGGCAGCTACGACAACGGCCAAGTACGACTTCAAGGCCCCGTTCATCAGCAAGAACAGCGTGCACTGGGCCAAGACAGTCAAGGGCACTTGGAATATCCACATGATCGCCCGGGATAAGACTTGCCCCGGCTGTGATCCAAAGCTCACCGTCCAGCTTGCGTATGGCAACACGGCGCCTGCGAGCACGGATCCCTTCCCGACCACCCTTACCCGTGATGTATTCACGTACAAGGCCAACAAGGTCATCAAGACACCAACACCACCGCGTTGGGTCCGCGTCACAGATAGCAAGGGCAACGTCACAGCATGGCGCGCACTTGTAGGCGCACCAGTATTCCCAGAGGCCTAACCGCTTCTGCATATTTGATTGGCAAACAGCCCCCGGTAACTCGGGGGTTGTTTTGTCTACTCGTCCTAGACTCCCATAGGATCAAGGAATGCCGGGTGACATCAGCACGGATTACGACGCGGTTGTAGTTGGAGCCGGCTTCAGTGGCCTCGCTGCCGCTCTGAGCCTCCACGACGCTGGCGCGAAGGTTGCCGTAGTTGAGGCGCGCGACAGGGTTGGGGGGCGAGTCGAAACCCACGACCTTGGCGGGGGAGCATGGATTGACCTTGGCGGTACCTGGGCCGGGCCTGTTCAGGACCGGATCCTCGCAATGGCGCAGCGGTTTGATGTTGCTCTGTTTGAGCAGTACGGAGATGGCAAGAATGTTCTGGACCTTGGTGGAAAGCTGCGGCCTTACTCGGGGACCATTCCACGGGTGGGTCTAGGCCCTCTGCTGGACATGGGGCGGCTCCAGTGGAGTGCGGGCCGTGCGGCTAGGCGAGTTGATGCTGTCGAGCCGTGGAACTCACCCAAGGCCGAGTACCTCGACGCAATCACGCTGGCGGATTGGCTGCGCAACCACCATTACGGCGAGGTCGCGACCGCCCTCCTGGCAATTGCTGGCAGAACAACTTGGGGTGCAGAGCCGCGCGAGATGTCGATGCTCTACGTACTCAGCTACATCGCCTCGGCCGGCGGACTCTCCGCGCTTCTTGACACTGAAGGAGGCAATCAGCACTGGCG
>WLNJ01000057.1 GCA_009699865.1 Actinomycetota bacterium | reverse complement strand
TCATGAATGAATAAATCACGCATCCTTGTCCTCAGTCTTGCAACCTGCGTAGCAACGGGCGCCCTGGGTGCTAGCACCGGGTCAGCTTCTGCCAGCACGACTTGGCTGTGCTCGCCCACACTGGCGGCTGCGACTAACCCCTGCTCCACGAAGCAGTCAACTTCGACTGTTCTCTTCAACAACACACGCAGCATCTCGAGCATTTCGGTTCCTTCAAAGCCAAAGGTCGACTGCTTCTACGTCTACCCCACTGTTAGCGACGAACAGACCATGGTCGCTGACTTTGCAGTTACTCCTGAGCTCAAGGCGATTGCCCTCTTCCAAGCTGCTCCGTACAACCGAATCTGCAAGGTATATGCGCCTGTCTACCGCCAGCTGACTATCTACGGACTCGCCCGTCAGGACCAAGCCACTCAAGCGATGGCTGACCAGGCCTACGGCGACGTCAAGAGCGCGTGGAATGACTACCTCGCCCACTACAACAAGGGCCGCGGCGTGATTCTGATCGGCCACTCGCAGGGCTCGTTCACTCTGCGCCGTTTGATCAAGGCTGAGATTGACCCTAAGGCCACCGTTCGTAAGAAGATCGTCGCTGCACACCTGATTGGCGGCAATGTGAAGGTTGCGAAGGGAAGAGACCGCGGTGGTGACTTCCAGAACATTCCAGCGTGCAAGAAGACCACCCAGACGCACTGCGTGATCGGCTATTCCGCCTTCAACCAAACGGTCCCCACTGATTCATTCTGGGGCAGGTCAGTCTCGACTGGCCTTGACCCTGTCGGTGGTGACCTAACAACTCAAGAAGTGCTCTGCACCAACCCTGCGCGCCTCGCAGGCGGCAGTGGCAACCTGACGACGATCGTGCCATCTGCCCCCTTTGCCCCAGGCAGCTCAATCGGACTTGGCATTGGCGGTCTTGGCATGGGACTCCCGAAGGGCATCACCAGCCATTGGATCCAACTGCCTGACCTCTATTCGGCCAGTTGCGTGACGAGCAACGGCGCAAAGGTATTGATGGTCACCGGCCGAACCGCGAAGGCTCCGCTCAATCCTTTCCCTGCAGCAAGCTGGGGCCTCCACCTCGCCGACATGAACATCGCGATGGGCAACCTTCTTACTGTTGCGAAGGCTGAGGCTGGCGCTTACAAGTAGGCGCTGTTCTCTAGCGGCGGACCAGTTGCCGCGGGCGGGCGTCTAAGCCTTGCGGCCGAGTTCCCGCGCAGCAGCAAGCCACTTCACACGGCTGTCCGCGCTGGAGCCGCGGACAGGGCCGAAGGTCTTGATCTTCACCGGTTTGATCCCGCAGAACTTGAGGATGTTCCTGCTCATCAGGATGTGTCCCGAGTTGCGATAGGCGAGCCGGTAGTACCAGCGAGGGGTGTCCATGCAGAGCAAAAGCTGAGCCGACCGCCCTTTCAGCAAACGGTCCCAGAGCGGCGAGCCCTTCCTGTACTTGAACGCGAAGCCAGGCAGGAACACCCTGTCAACAAAGCCCTTGAGGATCGCGGGCATCGTACCCCACCAGACCGGGTATGCGAAGACGATATGTTCGGCCCAGCTGACTGCTTCCTGAGCAGCAACAAGGTCAGGTTCCAGCGGTTGTTCTCCCCCATACCCGGAGCGGAGAATTGGGTCGAACTCGATCTCGGCCAGGTTGATTCGCCGCACCTCGTGACCAGCGGTCTCTGCGCCAGCAATGTAGGAGTTGGCAAGAGCACCGCACAGGCTGTCGGTGGTCGGGTGGCCGAGAATTACAAGAACGCGTTTACTCATGGGCCGTAAGCGTAGCCCGAAGTTGTTGCTAACTGCCGCGAACCCTTGTGAATCTGTTCTGTAGCGTCGCGAGAATGGGCGAGCAAGGATGAGCGGGGTTCCAGAACAGCATCCGATGTCGGGGCCTGCCGTAGTATCCTTACCTCCTCACGGAAGTAAGGAGAACCTGATGGACACGCACGCAAAGTTGACCTCTAAGGGGCAGATCACAATCCCAAAACAAATCCGAGACGCCCTCGGGCTAAGCGCAGGTGATGATCTGCTGTTCAGGCTTGAGGATTCAAGCGCGACTATCTCCAAGTCCGCAGACTTCATATCCTTGGCAGGGTCGGTTCCGGTGCCCGCCGCGAAACGGGGCACCTCATGGGATGACGTCCTCCGCCGCACACGCCAAGCGCGCCACGGGGCATCCCGCTGACAGCATTCGTTGACACGAACGTCATAGTCCGGCACCTCACGGGCGACCCTCCCGAGCAGGCAATACGCGCGACTGCCGCGCTGGCGTCCGGTGAGACCTTGCTGCTGACCGACCTCGTAGTGGCCGAGTGCGTCTATGTACTTGAGTCGTTCTACGAAGTTCCACCACAACGAGTTGCCGAACTAATGCGGTCCTCGTTGGCGATGAACACAGTTGAAACAGTCGACGTCTCTACCCTCCTGCGAGCACTTAAGATCTACGAACGGGACCGCCTTGACTTCGCCGAGGCTTACCTTGCCGCTCAGGCAGAAGCAACTGGAATCGGCGAGGTCCTTTCATTCGACCGCTCGCTCGACCGACTTGGGACAGTCACCCGCCGAGAGCCCTAACCGCCCGGAGCTGTCACTGATAAGTTGGACCCTCGCCTCGCGTTCAGCAGAACCGAGCCCCAACGAACGGAGACGGCAAGATGTCAGCCTCAAACGAGAAGGGCTACTGGCTAGTCACAGCAGTTGTCACCAACCCAGACGGGTTTCAGGGCTACACGGCAAAGGCTGGGCCAACAATCGCCAAGGCTGGCGGCAAGGTGCTGGCAAGGGGCGATGTCTTCGAGGTTGTCGAAGGTAACTCTGCCGGCCGCCCGTTCGTAATCGAATTCCCATCGTATGAGGCAGCCACAGCCTGCTTCGAGTCAGCTGACTACCAAGAGGCAATCGCCTTACGCGAGGGGCACGCGACGTTCGACATCGTTATCGCCCAAGGATTTACTCCTAGCGCTTAGGCGCTACATCACTGCCGTGGCCCCCTGAGCTCGCGCCTCTAGCGCCCAGCTAGTCCCGACGGGCGGGACCTCACCTGCAGGCTCAGCGCCTAGAAGCCTTTGGCTTCCGCTTACCTGACTTCGGGGACTTCCTCGGCGCTGGGTTCTTCGCGGCTTTGCGCTTCGTCGCGGCCCTTCGCTTACCAGCGGCCTTCTTGTTGACGACCTTGGGCTTTTGGGGCTTTGGCTGGCCTGAAGCGACGCTAGCGGGGCCGCTCTCCACAACCCTTTCACACGAGGTGGGCTCCCATTCGCAGAGTGAAATTGCGGGGTCTGGCTGGTCAATTGGCGGGTCAATGCAGATCCCTACCACCCGAGCGTTGACCTCAATAGCCCAACAGCCATACGGTGGGTTTCCGTCTGGGCAGACGTAACGGCCATCACCTTGGTTGCACTCAGCCGGAATCAGGGGAAGACCAGTCTGGTTTAGATCTCCGCCATCAGGCTCAGGGGTTCCGGTCGGAGGTGGTTCCTCAGAACCCTCTCCACCGCTTCCCGGTTCAGAAGGTGGAGTGTCAGTGCCCGCGTCAGTTGGAACCTCTGAATCTGGCCGCGGCGCAGGAGCCTCTGGCTCTGCAGGCTGCTTGAAGCCACAGGCTTCGTCAATCGAGGCAATGTCGCCCTTCACTATCCACTGGGTCCACTGGTCATTGGCGGCGCTAACCGCTGCATCAAGCTCGGGGTTGTCCCCCACGGTCCATTCCATGATGGTCCACTGGCCCTCGCGACCAACCCAGACCCATCTGCGGCTGATTACACACTTGTCAGTGGCGGGATCGAAAACGATCGGGCACTCACCGGCGGAGTAGTCGCAAATGGCAGGCAGAACCGTCTCAGCAGGTCGAGTTGTGGCCTCATCTTCAGAAGCCCAAGCTGCGCCTGGGGCGAGGAACATCGCTCCGAGAGCGAGGAGTGCTGCCGTATACCTGAATCGCATTGCGTGTAATTAAACCACAGTTTGTTCGCGAATCCAAGAGGAATCGGGGCGAGCTCGGCGCCGCGCGGTACTAGCGGCAGAGCCCCGACGGCACCCGGAAGGTCACTCTCGCGGGTAAGCCCTCAGATACGATGCAAGCAGGAACACTCGCCTCAATACGGCGGGCCACCGGAATGGATGATCTGCGATGAACAATTACCTCCTCATCTACCCGCTACCACCCAGACAATGAAGGCTTCCCTCGCAGGCAAGACAGTATTGATCACCGGCGCGACCGGTGGCATCGGTGCCGCGACATCACGAGAGCTGATTGGGCGCGGGGCAAACGTGGTCGTCACGGATATCGGGCTGGAGCAGGTCGTGGACCTTGGCACTGAGCTTGGTGAGCGTGCCCTGCCAATCGTCGTAGACGTAACCGACCGAAGCTCGATATACCAAGCCGTGGCCCAGGCCGTTGCGCACTTTGGCAAGGTCGACATCGTCTTCGCAAACGCTGGGATAGCCAACGACCCGCCGCTCACAGTCGCTGGGCTAACTGACGAGATGTACGAGAAGGTCATTGACGTTGACCTAAATGGCGTC
>WLNJ01000056.1 GCA_009699865.1 Actinomycetota bacterium | reverse complement strand
TGCTGACGCGCAACCTGATGGCGTCGATTCCCGCTTGGGCGATTCTTGCTGGGTCGTTGACAGCACGCCCGCGGTGGCCGGTGAACCTGATCACGGCTGGCGCAGTGGTAGCCGGGTTGGGGATCGGCAGTTACTTGGAGCTAACTCAGTACCAGCGCCCCGACATGATTTCCGCAGCGCAAGGCATCACACAGCGGTGGAAGCCGGGTGACACTGTCCTTGAGGCTGCCTACGCAACTGGCCCACCGCTTGATCGTGATTTGGCGATTCAGCTCTCTCGTGGTCCGTTGGCCGCACTTCAACTGACTCGCAATGTGGGCCTGAAGCCGTTCGCCCGGGCACTCAAGGACGGCTCAAGTGTGTTCACTGTCGCGCCTATGGCCGGTTACACGGTGGTGCCACTCGGTCCCCCTGAGGCACTCAAAGCTCGCTTCCGGATGGTCTGGTCGCAACGGTGGCAAGGCTTAGTAGACGTGGACGCAGCACAGTGGACTCCGGTCCGCCAGCCGTCTCGATAACCTGACATCTAATGCAGGAATCAGAACGACACGACGGTTTCGAAGACGGCCACATTGCCCCAGCGGAAATGTACGCGCCACCGCGCCGCAAACTTGCCGTGCTGACATGCATGGACGCGCGGATTGACCTCGACGCACTGTTTGAACTCAAGCTTGGTGATGCCCACGTGATCCGCAATGCGGGCGGCATCGCAACTGAGGACGCAATCCGCTCACTGGCCGCGTCACAGCGCCTACTTGAGACCGAAGAGATCCTTGTTGTCCAACACACCGACTGCGGAGTGCACCGCATCAACCCGTTGGAGTTCGCCGCTCAGGTTGGAGCCGACACTGGTGAAACACCTGACTGGGATGTTCCTGTGACTGACTCGCCCGCAACCACACTCGCACTGACCCTTGAGATCCTGCGAAACAGCAAGGCGATCCCCCACCGGGATCGCATCCGCGGCTCAGTCCTTGACCTTGCCAGCGGTGACCTAATCGACGAGGACGCCGTCGGGTCCTAACCGGACCTGGCGCTAGCCCGTCAGCAGTTAGGCAGAGAGGTAAGTCGTAAGCCCGGCGAGTGCCTTCTTGGCAATCCCGTCAAACGCAACGCCAAGCAGAGGGTCCATCAAGCGCAGTGGCCCTTTGAGGGTGAGGTCAGCGTGGTAGTTGAGGCGGCTGCCATCCCCGTGTGGCTCAACAGTGATCTCGTCAACGGAAACCACAGTGGCATTCTCTCCCCGCAGGACGACACGCTTTCCCGGTGTGAACTCGGTGATCTCGTAGATCAGCTCACTCTTGGTCTTCATGAACGCGGCGACAACACGGAACTTGGCACCAAGCTCAATTGCCTCGTGATCCGCACTCAGACGATCGGCTTCAACAACACCGGGGTCCCACTGTTCGGTGGTTGAGAAGTCAGAAACCCGCCGGAATACTTCTTCCGCTGCGAGTGGACTATCGACTGTTCCATGTGCTGTGGCCATGTACTCACCGTATCCGATAGGGAGAGTCCACACGGGCCAACTGCGCCGTGGGCGTTGTGGGCCTACTGTTACTTCTTATGGGATCAGGCAACAACCAACCTGAACGGCAACCGCTGGTCTTGGTTGTCGACGACGATGAGGGCATCCGCAAGGCCCTTGAAACCGCCCTGCGTGGTGAAGGGCTAACCGTTCGATCAGTACCCGATGGGGTCCGCGCCCTTGCCGCAGTGGAGATAGACCCGCCAGCATTGGTAATCCTTGATGTGACCATGCCAGGCATTGACGGCGTTGAGGTAACGCGCAAGATTCGCGGTTCGGGGGAAGACCTGCCGATTCTTATCCTTTCCGCACGCGACGGAGTAGACGACCGGGTTTCTGGTCTTGAAGCCGGTGCCGACGACTATCTGACTAAGCCCTTCGCTCTAGAGGAACTGTTGGCGCGAGTGCGCGCGCTGCTTCGCCGGCGGCCCGAGCACTCCGGCAGCATCACGCGCGAGGTCGGCTCACTCCGGCTTGACCCTCAGAAACGCAAGGCGTGGATGCACGGACGGGAGCTAGACCTCACCGGCCGCGAGTTCGATCTGCTCGAAGCATTCATTTCCAATCCTGGCCTTGTGCTTTCACGCGAGACCCTGCTCGACCTTGTCTGGGGTTACTCATTTGATGTCCGGACCAATGTTGTTGACGTGTTCGTTGGCTACCTGCGCAAGAAACTTGAAGACGGCGGTCTCCCGCGAGTCATCCACACCGTTAGAGGACAAGGCTTCGCGCTGAGGACCTAATGCGGCCCCGGTTCCTTTCCAGTCTGCGTGCGCGTGTCGCACTTGTCGTGATCTTCTCTACGGCCGTCACTCTTGGCGCTGTGGGCTTTGCTGTTGTCAGCAGTTACGAAGCCGGTGACCTCAACCGGATTGACACAGCGCTCAAGACACAAGGCAAGCGGGTCGGTGACGCTGTGGCTGACTACACAAAGGAAGTTGACCGGCAAGATGGGGCTGGTGAGCGCGCTCAGGCCGAGTCTGGCGAACACACTGCACCGCTCACTCTGGCTGCAGTGGGCGTCGATGCGGAATCTACATTCGGCGACCCAGGTGGACTCGTAGTCACATTCCGCGGAAAGACCCTCCTCCAGTCCGGGAGGATTCCCGGTCAAGCACTCACGGCAGGGAAGGAGGGCCTCAGCACTCTCACCACCCCAGAGACCGGAGACTGGCGTGTGCTGACGCTCGACACCGACGGTGCCCGGATTGTGACGGCCACTCCATTGGGCCCAACAGAGCGCCGCGTCAACGACCTGACCGAACGCGCCCTGCTGATTGGACTAGCTGGACTACTTGGTGCTGCTCTAATTGGCTGGCTGCTGGCCGGCCTGGCAACCGCTTCGATCCGCCGCCTTCGTGACTCAGCGGATCAGGTATCGGGAACAGAGGACCTTGACGTTCGCGTTGCCGAGCCATCAAGCCCTGCCGAGGTGGCTGCCCTAGCCCACGGGGTCAACCAGATGCTCGAGCGGCTTGAGCATTCCCATGCCAACACAGCTCAGGCCCGCGATGCAGCGCGTCGGTTTGCCGCCGAAGCAGGTCACGAACTCCGCACCCCAATGACCGCGATTGGCACCAACCTTGACCTTCTCGCCCAGCCAGGCGCCCTGCAGCGCGACACGAGTGAGGAACTCGTTGCCGACCTTCGCCACGAGCATGCTCGCCTCGTAAGACTCCTTGACTCCCTCCAAGCGCTCGCCCGGGGTGACGCGGCGGGAGATCTACCCAGCCAAGAAACTGATCTCGCCGATCTTGCCGGGGCAGCAGTCATGTCAGTCCACGCGGGACATCACTCCGCGGACCTATCGGTGTCAGCGCCTGAGGACGGCATTCCTTTCATGGGACAGCCAGAGGGTCTGAGGCGAATCTGCGAGAACTTGCTTGAGAACTCCATCAGGCACGGCCGTGAGGATGGGCGTGCAGTCCTGACAGTGGCAAGCGATGGCATTGAAGCGACGATCACCTGCGACGACGACGGCCCGGGAATCCCACCAGCTGACCGACTCCACGTGATGGGCCGCTTTGCTCGCGGCGCAGATGCGCGCGGTGGCGGCTCAGGCCTCGGCCTGGCCCTTGTTGAGCAGCAGGCTCTACTCCACGGTGGCCGCGTTGTGATTGGGGACAGTGACCTTGGTGGCGCCAGGGTCGAAGTACATCTCCCCATCCGCGCCTAACCAGCAAGCACGACTAGGTCGGGCAGTTACCCGCGGGGTGACCACCGGCCAGCAGAACCTTTGCCCAAGCAAACATTGATGGGGCTGCGACCTGCCCAGCCGTTGGGTGCTGCACACCGGGCATCAACAGTGACTGAACATCACGACCGCGCTTACAGAGCGTTGCCACAACCTGCGCTGTTGTCACGGGCCGGATTACTGTGTCAGCAGTGCCTTGAGCAACGAACATTGGCGGTCCCTTACCTGACAGTGGAGGCGTGTTCTCTGCCTCGATGGCCGCCCAGGTCGGGTTGGCCTGAAGGCGTGCTGCGTTGATCACACCTGTCTTCTGGGCCTCAATTGCAGCAGGGAGATCCTCCACAAGCGAAAGGTTGCTGCTGATGCAGCGACTTGCGATGGCATCAATCAGGTCGCGCCCTGATGAGCTGACGACAGCGCTGAGGTCTGCCCCGGGAACCGTGTGGGACCAGGACCAGAGGGCAAACGAAGAGAACACGACGCCAGACACTGAACCGGCGTCCAGCCTCATCAGCTCGGCAAGCTCAGCCGCTGGGGCTGCCACCGCCACTCCTTGCACTTTGAGCTCAGGCGCATACGACTTGGCCAGGTCACCCGCGAAGAGGGCTGAGTGCCCGCCCTGCGAGTGGCCCCAGATGATCACCTTGTTGCCCGCCCCAGTCCCCGGAAGACGCTGTGCTGCGCGAACAGAGTCGAGTACTTCTCGGCCTGAGCTCGCACCGATCAGATACGGGTTAGGCCCTTGGGTTCCCAACCCCGTGTAATCGGTTGTTGTCACAACCCAGCCAGCTTGCAGGAACGATGCGAACCCGGGTTGCATCCGCTGGGGTGGGTTGGCCAACAGAGACGGCGCGCATGGCGCTGCCACACCAACCGTTCCGTGTGCCCAAGCAATCACTGGCCGGCCTCCGCGCGGCGTTGGGCTTGGCGGCGGCTGGTAGACAACACCGCTGACCGCGATTGGCCTACC
>WLNJ01000055.1 GCA_009699865.1 Actinomycetota bacterium | reverse complement strand
GCAGTCAACCCAGAAGTCCTGGAAATCATCCAAACGGAGCTCGATAAGGCCAACTCGAAGTACGCACAGGTTGAGCAGGTGAAGAAGTTCTTCATCCTCGAACACGACCTCACACAGGAGACAGGGGAATTGACCCCTACTCTGAAGGTGAAGCGCAACATTGTGAACGAGAAGTACATCGACCGTTTCGACGCTCTCTACGGGGCGTAACCAAGGAGGCTTTACATTGCGGACCGACCCCAGTGAAACCGGAGGCCTCTTCATCGGCCGCCGGCCGGGAACTGGGCCGATCCGCTACCGCGCCCTTCCGCCACCCGGGTCCAAAGCCCGGCGGCGGATTGATGCTGCCTTCGCCGGCTTCCTCCTGTTTGTGATGAGCCTGATAGCACTGTCCTACTGGGGCCCGCTGCCCCTGCTCGGCCTCTGGGTCGGCTCACAGGTTCAGTTCATAACTGGAAGCCCTGGCATTGGCATTCTCTCCGCCTTCCTGTTGATCCTCGGCGCCCTGATGGGTGGCTTGGTAGTCCTCAAACACATTGACCGCTGGTGGATTCTTGCCCGCCGTGCCGCAGGGCATGACCAGCAAGAAGGCGCCATCGGCCGCGTGTTTGGATTCACATGTTTGATTGGCGCAGCCTGCTTCACCGGCTGGCTCCTGCTGTTCAGTGGAGCTGAGCTCGCCCCCGTAGGAATCCACCTCTAAGGGCTTGGCCTGACCTTGGGGTTCATGGACCGCTACCGGCGCTTTGCGGAGCTAACCGACGACGAGATTCGCGCTGACTTCAAAGAGCAAGCTGATGAGCGCCGTGAGGCGGAACTCTCCAAGGTCGTACTGCTGGACCTAACAACCTCAACAGCAGACGAACTCCCCCACCCTGCGGTTGCAGCAGCGATCTCCTTCGCAGCCAAGCGAGCACTCAACCAGCAGCCCGATGCGCTGTCCTCCGAACTGCGTGACCGTGTCAGCGCAGAGACGGGAATTGACCCTGAGAACGTTGCGGTAGGACCTGGCGCCGACGGGCTGATGGCGGCGCTGGTGGCCAAGCTTGTCGGCAAGGACGAACAGATCCTGATCCCATGGCCCTCGTATCGCCTCCATCCACTCCTGGCAGGGATTGTTGGTGCCCAACCAATCCCCCTGACGGTACCCCGCGGGCCCGAGGCGATCGCCGACGCGGCCAACGCTGCGGGCGCGGCCCCGCTGATGGTGCTGACAAATCCGAATGACCCCGACGGGCATCTGATTGACGCTGAGGGCATCGCCCAGCTGCGCGCCAAGCTCAGCCCGAAGACTGTGTTGATAGTTGACGAAGCACTGATCGACTATGCGGGTGATAACCACATCCACCGCATGAACGAGCTCGTCGCAGACACCCCAGGCCTCTTCTTGGTCCGGAGCATGTCCAAGGCTTGGGGCCTCTCAGGCTTGAAGGTCGGCTGGGTGCTGGCCGGCCCCGGAGGCGAAGAAGTCCTCCAGTCCCTGACACCGCTGCTCGGGGTACCCGCACCGTCAGAGGCAGGCGCACTGGCCGCACTCGACGAGGCCAAGCAACAGCGCAATGCGCGCGTTGCCGCCGTCAGCACGGAGAAGGCAAGGCTTGAAGCCCTGCTGCGCTCCAGCACAGTGGACATTGGACCGTCGGACGCAAACCTTGTGTGGGCATCAGTGCCCGGCATTGATTCAGCAGAGCTTGCTGCCAAGTTGAGGGAAGCTGGGGTCCTTGTCAGGGACGGTGCTGAAGTTGGCGAGCCAACAAGGATCTGCGCGGCAATACGTGGCGACCAGACTGCAACAGACCGGCTGGCCGAGGGCCTGCTGGAAGCAGCCGGTCAGGCGCCTTCGTCAGCCGACTGACGCAGAAGCGTCGCCGTCGTCTGCTCGAGAATCCGACGCCAGGCACGCGTCTTCTCCTGCTCGGCAGTGAAGTGCTTGACAACCTTACGCACGCGCGTGGCTGAGATCTCCACCCCATGCTTGGCAGACATGCGCTTGATGCGCTCGTAGTCCTCCGAGAGCGACAGGGTCACAGACTGGAAGCCGTGACGAGCAATGTCCAAGCGTGATGTGAAGTTCATGACATTTGTCTTGAACATCAGTTCATCATCAGCGGCAGGCTCGATCAAAAGAATGTCAACGCCCGGATAGCGCTTCTCCCAGTGCGATTGCATCTCGTGAAGGCGCTGGTAGGCCAGGAGCTTGAAGGTCTGGTAGCCAATGTGTTGGAAGCCAAGCTGGGAAACCCGCAAGCGCTGGCCACCGGACTTGGTTGGCGTGTCAAGGTCGTTGACATATGGAACGAGGGGGTTGACAACGATGATGAACTTCGCTCCCGCCTCAACCGCAATGTCGAGGTTTGTGGTGGAGACAATCCCGCCGTCAATCAGCTCCCGACCCTTTAGCTCCACTGGGCGGTAGACCATTGGCAATGCTGTCGAAGCTTGGACCGCACTTGAAATTGGAACGTCATCCCAATCCCTGCCGCCAAGGACAACGCGCTCGCAGGAGTCAAGGTCTGTGGCTGCGATGTAGAGCTCACGGTCAAGCTGACGAAAGTCATCAGTTCGGTCAGGGTCAGAGAGAACATCGCGCAAGTACTTGGCAAGGCCATCGCCGCTGTAAAGACCTGAGGGCAATGCCTCCGAAAGGCCCATCAGCAAGTCCATCGCGGTCACCGAACCGAAGTTTGATGCCAACTCCCGAGCAACCCCCGCCAAACGCCATGGCATGGTGGCCGAGCGGCTGACAAACTCACGCCAGTTGGGGCGAAGAAGGGTGCTGACGTCAATGTCCCTGAAGGGAACTGGAGCCTGCTGAACGACGACTCGCATCATTTCCTCGGGCGTAACCCCGTTGGCGGTCATGGCGGCGACAAAGCTGCCCGCACTTGTTCCCACATAGACATCAAACTGGTTTACGTTCTTATTGACGGATAGAAGATCAAGGGCGCGCAATGCGCCGATCTCGTAGACGCCGCCGGTGAACCCACCGCCTCCAAGAACGAGAGCGGTCTTGGAGCCAGGCTTGCGGCGTCGGTTAACGGTGCCCGCTGAGCCCTTGGCTCGATTGGCCGCTGCAGAATCGATCTTGACAACCTTTCCCATACTGGTACTAGTCTACGCTCCTTGGCCCCGACAGCCATAAAGCCCCAACCGCTACCGGCGGGGGGTCGGCGTGGGAGAATCACCCCGTGACTGGCATCCGTCGACGAGCAGGCCTAGCGGCCGCAGTTGCCTTGCTCTCCAGCACATGTCCGAGCATCGCAACCGCCGCAGACCTCCCCTCCGCCCTTACTGCGCAGCTAAAAGCCGCTGGAGGCAGAGGCTCAGGGATTGCCGTTGACCTCACCAGCCGTAGGACAATCTGGTCACGCCTCCCCAACACCCCGCGCACACCGGCATCGGTCACGAAGCTCTACACGACTGCCTCAGTACTGCTTGAGCTCGGCGCAACCACGCGCCTCTCAACCAAAGCCCTTCGGACAGCCGTGATTGGCCCCGACGGCATCCTGAATGGGAGCCTCTGGCTCAAAGGCGATGGGGATCCCTCACTTGGCTCAGCCGGAATAGGCACACTCGCCGATGCACTCAAAGCGGCTGGCCTGAAGGCTGTTAAACGCAACGTGATTGGTGACGATGGACTGTTTGACCGCATCCGCGGCGTGCCATCAACTGGATTTGGGTTCAACCCAGACATTGGTGGGTCGCTGGGCTCCCTGGTGTTTGACCACGACGGTTCAGCAAAGGCTGCCGCCAACGCCCTGACGCTGGCGTTGCGTCACCGCGGAATCACCGTGCCCGTGGGCCACACCAGCACTGGGACCAGCCCAGTTGAGGCAATAACCGCGGCAACCACCAACTCGCCACGCGTCGCCACGCTGATCGGAATGACCAACAGGCCTTCAGACAACTTCTATGCCGAGATGCTGCTCAAAGCACTCGGGGCAATCAAGGGCGGTGCCGGTTCAACCAGCTCAGGCCTGCGCGTCTCCAAAGCACGCCTAGCGACACTGGGCTCACACCCAACGCTCTACGACGGCTCGGGGCTGTCGCACGCCAACAAGACCACCGCGGCTGATGTTGAGCGCCTCCTCGCCGCACTCTCAACCAACACTGACTTTCGCGGTTCACTAGCCGTTGCTGGAAGGTCGGGAACGCTCTCTGACCGAATGAGGAAGGGCTCAGCGGCGGGCCACTGCCAAGCCAAGACCGGGACGCTCAGCGGCGTGACAGCACTGGCCGGCTACTGCTCCGTCAAGAACGGCGGACGGCTGGCGTTTGCGATCCTGATGAACGGCACTAATGCCGGCGCTGGGCGACCACGCCAAGACCGCATCGTTCAGGCACTTGCCCGCTGGCGCAGACCAGCAAGCTGGACTCCCCGCTAACTCAGACCTCAAGCATTGCGAGCAGGGCGGCCTCGTCCAAGACTGTTACCTCAAGCCGCTCGGCTTTCTCAAGCTTTGACCCTGCTGCCTCACCAGCAACAAGGAAGTCAGTCTTCTTAGAGACAGACGAAGTGACTCTGCCGCCAGCGGCGAGGATCCTCTCCGTCGCCTCTTCCCTAGTGAGCGTGGGCAACGAGCCGGTCAGACAGAAGGTCTTGTTCTCCAAATGGCCCTTGCCGGCAGCTGGCCCTGACTCCTCAAGCTGAACGCCTGCCGCGCGCAGCTTGTCAATCAACTCAATGAACTCCGGTTCACGGACGGTCTCCGCAACAACCTCAGCCTGAATTGGCCCAATGCCAGGTGTTTCCTCAATCGCAGCCGGTTCTGCTGCCATCAGCGCCTCCATGCTGCGGAAGCGCTGGGCGAGGCTGCGAGCGTTGACCTCACCGATGCGTTCAATACCAAGGCCGTAAAGCACTTTCGCGAACGGACGGCCAAGGGACTCAGCCAGTGAGGCTTTCAGTGCCTCAACACTCTTGCTCCCCCAACCCTTGCGGTCTTCAAGCTGACTCCAGTCAAGGGTGTAAAGGTCGGCTGGAGTCAGTGCCATGCCAGCCTCCATCAGCTCCGAGAGGCGTTCGTCCCCAAGGCCCTCAATGTCCATGGCGCCGCGCTTGACAAAGTGGCGCAGGGCCTGCCACTGCTGGCCTGGACAGCCGCGCTTGTTGGGGCAG
>WLNJ01000054.1 GCA_009699865.1 Actinomycetota bacterium | reverse complement strand
GTGGCAGCCTCGGCAACCGCCGGATCAGAGACCAACACGGACTCAACCTCGGAAGGACCTAGTCGCTTGCCGGCCACATTGATTGCCTCATCCGACCTGCCGTAAAGGAACCACTGTCCATCGGTGTCAACCATCGCCCAGTCGCCATGCCGCCAAACCCCCGGGTACATGCTCCAATAGGACTCCAAGTAACGCTCCCTGTCGCGCCACACGCCGCGCGTCATACCAGGCCACGGCGACTTACAGACCAACTCACCCACCTTGCCCTCCAAGGAGTTTCCCTCAGGGTCAAACACATCCACATCCATGCCCAGGCAAGCCCCGCCGAGAGTGCACGCCTTCAAGGGTTCGACTGGATAGGGCGAAAGGAAACAGGCCCCGACCTCAGTACCGCCAGAAATATTGATGATCGGGACGCGACCCCCACCAACCTTGTCCGAAAGCCAAACGTATGGCTCGGGATTCCACGGCTCTCCCGTTGAACCAAGAATTCGCAGGCTTGAACAGTCGTGCCCGTCCACCCATTCGTCTCCCTTAGCTTTGAGCGCTCGGATCAATGTGGGAGAGATACCCAGAACCGCAACCTCGTGGCGCTCTGCTGTTTCCCAGACGCGGCTGGCCGTTGGGTAATCAGGTGACCCCTCAAGCATCACCATCGCTGCCCCGTTGGCATGAGCTCCGATCATCGTGAAGGGCCCCATAATCCACCCCATGTCGGTGATCCACTGGAAGTGATCACCGGCCTTGACATCAAGCGCGTAGGCAGCCTCACTGGCGATCTTCACGGTGAAGCCGCCGTGGACATGAACCGCTCCCTTCGGCTTACCGGTTGTTCCCGAGGTGTAGGCGAGCATCCACGGGTCCTCTGCAGCCGTGTCGTGAGCGGTCCGCCCGTCGTGTCCATTGCCAGAATCGAGGAACTGACCCCACAACATGTCGCGGCCCTCGTGCATCTGAGGGGTTGGAAAACCAGTCCGCTCGAGGACCACAACCCGCTTAACCGTTGGGCAGCTTAGGAGTGCCTCGTTCAACGCTGGGAGCAACTCAACCGGTTTGCCCTTTCGCCATGAGCCTGCGGCCGTCAGGACCGTATGAGCATCAGAGTCTTGGATTCTGGAGGCGATCGCACCAGCGGCAAACCCCGAGAAAATCGGGAGATAGAGCGCCCCAACCTTCGCGACGGCATATGCGGCAATTACAGCCTCAGCCACCATTGGCATGAAGACTGCAACAGAGTCTCCTGGCTTCACGCCATCCGCCCGTAACGCAGCAGTCAGCCGGTCAACCTCAAGCGCCAACTGAGCAAAGGTGAGGCTGGTGACTGTGCCGTCCTCCTCCTCGGCAATCAGAGCAGGCTGAGGCGACCGGACCGGATCGTCTCGCCAGCGGTCGACGCATACCTCGGTCAGGTTGATCCGCCCATCCGCAAACCAGCGGGTCCACTCAATGCCATCTGAGTCGTCGAGCGTTGTCGTGTACGGGGTGCTGAACGGAATCCCCAGATCGTCAACGACAAGGTCCCAGAACTCCTTTGGGTTGGCGGCAGACCAGGCGCGCATGTCGGTGATGTCAGCGCAGCCGGCTTTTCCCATCAGGCGGGCAACGTTGGTCTCGGCGGCAAGCACCGGGTCAGGGGTCCAGACAAACTCCTCCATGGCTTCTAGATCCTAGACCTGCCAAGCCTGTGGCAGCAAGCTGCGTGAATCAGTCGTCGCGACTGCGGCTCTTGGAGTTGTCCGCCGTGTAGCTGCCGCCTCCGGTGGAGGCATGGCCGGACAGAACCTTGATCTTGCCGTCCGGACCTACTTCTGTGACCAAGGGTGCGGCGTTACTGCTGCTTGAGGAAGCGGCCTTGGCGGCCTTACCGTTGGGAGTCAGCTCATACCCAGCATCCGCAGATGCGCCGGAGAGGAGAACCTTTTCGTCGGCAAGCCCCTCAACCGCCAAGCCAAGTAGGGCGGCGATCATCAGACCCACAATGGCAAGTACTACAACTCGGCTCCGCGTGAACTCAAGCATCTAACTGACGTTATCTCCCAACTCGCCATCGTCCCGCAGGTCATGGTCCTCATCGTCCCGCACGCCCCCTGAGACCAACACGAGTGCCCTCGCTCCCGTGATGCCATCAGTCCGATTAGTCAGCTCCACCGATCCATTCCAGATCTCCATGATCTCCTTGGCAATCGCGAGGCCCAATCCCGTCCCTTCGGGCCGATCTCTACCAGCGGAGCCCCGGGCGAAGCGGTCAAAGACACGCTCCTCCTCCCCCACCTCAAGACCTGGTCCGCGGTCAGTGATCTCAATGCCACCGGCTACTGCGCCAATCTCAATCGGCCCCTTGCCATTTGAGTAGGCGACGCTGTTCTCAACTAACGCGTCGATCACACGGTCAAGGTCTTCCTGTGAGCACATCCCATAACGCCTGCCCCACGGAGGCGCTCCCTTAACGGTGATGTCGATTCCCTCGGCAGCAGCGTTGGGAAGCCATCTGGCCACCACAGCCTCCGCGTATTGAGGCAGATCAACTCTTGTTGCCACAACCTTGCGGTCTCGCAGTCGGCTGAGGAACAGCAGTTGGTCAATGGTGCTGTTGATCCGCGTGATTGCAGCGTTAGCCTTGGCGACTTCCGATTCAACCTCCGGCGACTTGTTGGCGTAAGCAATCTCATCCATCTGAATCCGCAAGGACTGCAGAGGGGTCCTCAACTGGTGAGAGGCATCGGCGACAAACTCGCGCTGCGAGTTAAACATCCCGATCAGGCGGTCGAGCATGTTGTTGAGCGCGACTGCCAAGGCTCTCTGCTCCCTTGGTCCCTCGATCGCAGCCCGTGCGTTGAGATCACCGAGGTAGACGCGCTCCGCAGTCTTTTCCAACCGCCGCATTGGACGAGAAAGCTGATTAGCGATGATCCAACCAGCACCCGAGCCGAGCAGCAGAACCAACAAACCAATGGCAATCAGTCCAACAACCGCCCTGTTGACTGAGTCAGTGATTACAGCCGTCCCCTGGGTAATCCGAACGGCACCAACCGTCTTACCGAAGTGAACAACGGGCACGGCAGTCGCGAGCATGTCTCTGTCCACAGTGCTCGAATGGCGCTCAATCTGCACCACATCTCCTGAGATCGCAGCTTTCACCTCCGGCCGGGTGGAATAGTCCGCGCCCGAGCGTCCGGGGCCCGAGCTGTCAGCCAGCGTAAGGCCTTCCGCGCTGAAGATCATCACGCGTCCCTTTGAGGTCGCGGCGTTTGTCTTCACCAACTCATCAAGGTTTGCCAGCTGCGGCGGCTCAATGCTGTCGTTGGCAGCAGCGGCTGTGCTCTGCGCTTGCGACAGGGCCTGTGCGTTGGCATCAGACCGGATCCGGTCAACGACGTTGATACCGAGAGGAACCTCGAGCGCGACAATTGCGAGCACGAGGATGTAGGCGAGAGCCCACAGAAGCCTCGCCCGGAGACTCAGACTGCTTCCAGTTCCTCGGCCGAAGCGAACCTGAACCCAACACCCCGAACGGTGAAGAGATACTTGGGCTCCGCCGGGTCGTCATGAAGTTTGCGGCGCAACCATCCGATGTGAACATCAAGGGTCTTTGTCGACCCGAACCAGTTCTCATCCCAGACATCGGCCATCAGCTGTTCGCGCGTCACGACCTTTCCTGAGTCCTCAAGGAGCCGCCGGAGAAGCTCGAACTCCTTGTGACTGAGCAGCATGCGCTCGCCACCGATAGTCGCCTCGTAACGATCAAAATCAACATGGAGATCACCGATGGTGACCGGGCCCCGTGATTCAACCGTGGCCCGCTTTTGGTTCAGCTGTGAAATCTCGATCAGACGCTTGATGCGCTGAATGACAGTCTCTGTCTCTCGCGTGCCCTTAACAATGAAATCCCAAGCGCCGAGCTTGTCCGCCATCCGAGCGCTCTCATCGGTGCTGTCGGCGGAGAATATGAGGATCGGAACGTGCCCGCCGGACTTGCCGCGGATCTCCGAGGCAAGCACAAGCCCTCCTTCTGGGTCATCGGGGAGACCGAGGTCCAAGAGGACGAGGTCTGGCAGAGCACTGTGTTCAAGTATCCCGCGGGTTTCCTTGACCGTACGGGCCGTCGTTACTGCGAAGCCAGCCCTTGTCAGCTGCCGCGTGAGCCCCTCGCTGATGTCTGGTTCGTCCTCTACAAAGAGGATGCTGCCTTCTGAGCCCGCCTGAAGTTCCATGGTTGAGCACTCTACACCGAACGCTGGCGGTTTCCGGACCCGATTGGGCGCTCACAGGACTCTCTTACTTCTTTACTCAAGAATGAACATCGGCTGGAAAGGACTTACCAACGGCCCACCAGACTGGGTGAAGCAAGACAGTCCGAGGCCGATCACAGGAGAATCAAAATGTTTAGCAGGAAGACAGGAATTGCAGCAGGAGCCACAGTTGCCGCCGTTGGCGCATTCGCTGCCGTCGGCCTCGGAACGTCCAATCCGGGCATGGCGGGGCAGACAGTGGGCCAAGCTCCTGTTATCCAGACTGAGGTGCAGGTAGTCCGACGCACCATCCATCTGCGACCAAAGCCCAAGCCCCATGCTGCCCCTGTATCTGGAGGCGGGACAACCTACGCGGCTGCCAACCCGGCCACTCCCACCAGTAATTACGGTGCCAGGGCGGCTGCGCCAACTCGGGCAAGCGCCCCAAGCGTGAGCACTCACAGCAGCGGTGGGCACTCATCTGAGAACGAACGTGAATCCGGCGACGACAACGGCCGCGAACATGAGAGAGAAGGCAACGATGACTGAACAACGCCCACCTCGTGCAGCACCTGCTCGCCCAAAGAGAATCGGCCCCAAGCCTGTCTTCGCGGCCGGAGTGGTCACATTTGTGGCATTCACCTCCCTGCTCGGCTTCCAAGTAGCCGTTGGCAAGGATCCTTCACTGGGCCACGGCAGGCAGAAGCCAAAGGTCGTGCACCACAAGGTCAAGAAGATCATCGTCACGCGGGTCTACGACGCCCCAATCCCAGATAGCTACGGCGGCTATTCCAGCGGCTCCTCATCTGCTGGCGGCTCTTCGTCTAGTAGCTCGTCTGGCAGCTCTTACAGCGGCTCAGGTGGCGGCAGCTCCTACTCTGCTCCAGCACCAGCCCCGGCACCAACCGTCTCTTCAGGGTCTTCCGGCGGCTGAGACCCCTATGGCCCTGCCTGAGTACGACCTGCCGTTCAACGCCATGGGGTGCGGTATTCGTGTACTGGTTGGGCCAAGCATCGACCCGTCGGGCACATCGGCCGAGGCCGGGGCTCAAGCCGTGAGAGCGACCATCGAACGCTTCGATCAATCCCTTTCAAGGTTCAACCCTGGGAGCGAACTCTCTCAGCTGAACGCTGACCCGCGAGAGACTGTTCCCGCAAGTCCGCTGCTGTGCTCCCTCGTATCAGCCGCGGTCTGGGCGGCAGAGCAGTCTGAAGGACTCCTAGACCCGACTCTTGTCGGCGAGCTGGAGGAGGTCGGGTACCTGGAGACATTCCGCAACGCAACCCCCGCGCCACTCCCAGAGGCGCTGCTCTCTGCGCCGACAGCCCGCCCGGCCGCTCCCCGTCGCGACTCCCACTGGGGCGAGATCTACGTTGACCACACGGCTGGGACAGTGACTAGGCCGGTTGGAGTTCGAATTG
>WLNJ01000053.1 GCA_009699865.1 Actinomycetota bacterium | reverse complement strand
GCCACTGCTTCTCCTTTGGTAGTTCGTAGTGCCCTGGGCAGGATTCGAACCTGCGGCCTACTCCTTAGGAGGGAGTCGCTCTATCCAGCTGAGCTACCAGGGCTTGACTCTGGAGGGTATTGGGGGAGCGCCGATCAGGGGTTCCGCGGGACGGAATAGGCTGCCTTCACCGTGAGTACTGGGACTCTGCTTGAGGAGGCTTTTGACTTGGACGCAATGGGGCGTCCTCAGGTTGTCGCGGCCCGAACTCCGTCACAGCTTTTCTGGCGACGGTTCAGACAGGACCGGGTGGCGATCGCCTCACTTGGCTTCATCGTCTTCCTTTCCCTAGTCGCGATCTTCGCTCCGCTGTTCGTGGCGATTGCGGGTACCTCACCACCGAATGCGATTGACAGTTCGCTTCT
This sequence comes from Actinomycetota bacterium, assembly GCA_009699865.1. Taxonomy (GTDB): domain Bacteria; phylum Actinomycetota; class Thermoleophilia; order Solirubrobacterales; family Solirubrobacteraceae; genus WLNJ01. The sequence continues at coordinate 5,716 of WLNJ01000053.1, read as the reverse complement.
GAATGATTTTGGATTGCCCACTGGCCCGAGTCTTGCTCATCCCTTTGGGGTTGACGGTCTTGGCCGAGATGTGTTGAGCCGAACTGTTTATGGGGCTCGCACATCGCTTGAGATTTCGATTCTCGCGACGCTGATTGCGACGGGAATCGGCGTGGTTCTTGGAATGCTCGCGGGGTTCTTTGGTGGGTGGGTCGACACGCTGATTTCCCGTTCGGTCGATGTGATGTTGGCGTTTCCGGTATTCCTCCTTGCCCTGGGTCTTGCCTCTGGTTGCTCGCTTGGAAATGGCTGTGCTGGTGGATTGATCCAGCCAGGCATTTCCTCTGTTGTGGTTGTGATTGCGATTGTCAGTTGGACCTACCCGGCAAGGTTGATCCGCGGTCAGGTCTTGTCGCTCAAGGAGAAGGAGTTCGTTGATGCGGCTAGGTCGATTGGCGCGTCCAACTCCCGCATTCTGTTTCGCGAGATTCTTCCCAACTTGGTGGTGCCGATCATCGTCTACGCATCACTGATGATTCCAACCAACATCTTGCTTGAGGCAGCCCTGTCGTTCTTGGGTGCGGGTGTGCCCGCACCGACAGCAAGCTGGGGCGCGATGATCTCCGACGCGACATCAATCTTCAACACTGCTTGGTGGTACATGCTCTTTCCTGGCTTGGCGATTCTGTTCACCGCCTTGGCCTTCAACCTTGTGGGCGACGGACTTACCGACGCCATGAATCCAAGGGCCGCGGATTGATGTCGCGGCTGCAGCAAGAAGCACCAACCCAGAACGAGAGGAAGTTCAGATGAGACGCTTGAAAGGTGTGGTAACCGCCGGGCTGTTGACGGCACTTGCGGTCACGGCGACGGCATGCGGAGGGGGTAGTGCGGGAACCGCGGGACAGAACATGGTCGCGGCAACGCAGGATCTCAGCGGTAAGCAGGGTGGAACCCTGACGATGCTTGCCAGCGGTGACGTGGACTACATCGACGCAGGTGCTGCGTATTACCAGTTCTCATACATGGTTCATTACGCAACCCAGCGCTCGCTCTACTCGTGGGCACCTGACACGACCAAGATCCCAACTCCCGATTTGGCGACTGGTCAGCCAACGATTACCAATGGTGGCAAGACGGTCACGGTGACAATCCGTGATGACATCAAGTTCAGCCCACCTGTCAATCGAATTGCCACAACGGCTGATGTCAAGTACGCGATCGAGCGTGCCTTCAAGCCAAACGTTGCTAATGGCTATGTAGGCGCGTACATGGGCAATCTCGTTGGTGCGACGGAGTTCACGGATGGCAAGGCGTCGGGGATTAGCGGCATTGAGACACCGAACGCAACGACCATCATCTTCAAGTTGACGAAGGCGACCACAAACTCGCTCATTGGCGCACTGGCACTGCCGGTTTCGGCGCCGGTTCCAGCCGAGTATGCGAAGAAGTTTGATGCGGTGAATCCTTCTACTTATGGCCAGCATCAGGTCGCGACCGGCCCGTACATGGTCAAGAATGATGCCCAGGGCAATGCAATTGGTTATGAGGCAACTCGTGGGATTGACCTGGTTCGCAATCCCAACTGGGTGGCAGCGACGGATTACCGAAAGGCTTATCTGGATGAGGTCAAGATCAAGGAAGGCAACTCTGATGTAACAGTTGCTTCCAACCAGATCGTGTCCGGCCAGTCGTCAATCAACGGTGATTTCGGGCCTCCGCCCGCAGTTCTGCAGAAGCTTTACACGACCAAGTCAACGCAGCTGATCGGTGCCCCGTCAGGCGGAATCCGTTACATCTCGCTGAACACGACGGTCAAGCCTCTGGACAACATCAATGTCCGTAAGGCGGTAATTGCTGTCTCTGACCGTGTGGCAATGCTCAAGGCGCGTGGCGGTGCGGTGGTCGGCAAGGTTGCCAACCACTTCTTGGTGCCGGGCGTTCCAGGGTTTGAGCAGGCCGGTGGATACAAGGGAACTGGCGCTGACTTTATGGCGACCCCGGGTGGTAATCCCGCCCTGGCCGCTTCGTACATGAAGAAGGCTGGCTACCCATCGGGCAAGTACACGGGTAGTGAGACGCTTCAGATTGTCGGAACGTCAGGTGGAACTGCCCAGAAGATCGCTGAGATCACTCAGGCGCAGTTCGCAAAGCTGGGGATCAAGACGAAGCTGATTCTTGTGACGCAGGACGCCATGTACACCCAGTTCTGCAATGTCCCCAAGAAGGCCGTCGCCATTTGCCCCAACGTGGGTTGGCTGAAGGACTTCAATGACGCGCAGACAATCCTGGACCCAACGTTCAACGGAAACAACATTGTTCCGGAGAACAACAGCAACTGGCCGGTCTTGAATGTTCCGTCGATCAATAAGTCGATGGCTGCTGCCGCGCTGATCACCGATCCAACTGCAGCTGCTGAATCATGGGCGCAGATTGATCAGGCGATTACGGCTCAGGCCCCGGCCATTCCATGGGTTTGGGACAACACCGAGAACATTGCCTCCAGCAATGTCAAGGGTGTCGTCAACAAGTTCAACTCCTCGTGGGACATCTCGTTTATCTCAATCAAGTAGCCCCGCTGTTGAAGGCTGCAGTCCGTCCGGGTGCGCCCGGACGGACTGTCTGCCGGTCAGCCAGGTCGCCCTCCCAGTGGATTGGTGCGACTGACTGATGGCGCGCTATATCGCTCGGCGGCTGCTGTGGACTGTTGTGCTGATGTTCGCGGTCAGCGTTGTGACGTTCGTAATCTTCTACGTCCTCCCGTCGGCAGATCCTGCGGCTCTGCGGGCTGGTCGGCACGCCTCACCGCAGCAGATTGAAGAAATTCGCCACAAGTATCACCTCGACAAATCTCTCTTGGATCAACTGTCCTTCTACTTCAAGGGCATCCTGCTGCATGGTGACTTCGGGATCTCATATGTCAACGACCAGCCAGTGGCCAAGCTTGTCTTTTCGAGGCTGCCGGCAACGATCTCAGTTGCTGTCGGTGCCGCCGTGCTGTGGCTCCTTAGCGGTGTTGCAATCGGCATTATCAGTGCGGTTCGCCGACATTCCAAGCTTGACCGCACAACGATGAGCCTTGCTCTCGTTGGGATTAGCGCGCCGGTCTATTGGCTTGGCCTCGTTGCTCTCTATCTCTTCGCGGATGACATTGGGCTAATTCCGCTGTTTGGTGGCTCGGGCAGCTACCAGCCGATTACAGAGGATCCCCTCGCCTGGCTTAACTCGATGATCCTTCCGTGGGTTGTTCTTGCGGTGGCGTTCGCCGCGTTCTACTCGCGGCTGCTCCGGGGAACACTGATTGAGGTGATGGGCGAGGACTACATCCGGACCGCGCGCGCGAAAGGCCTTCCGGAGAGAACGGTTGTCATGCACCACGGCGTTCGTGCGGCGATTACTCCGATCGTGACCGCATTTGGGCTAGATCTTGGGGCCTTGCTGGGTGGAGCAGTGCTTGTGGAAATCGTCTTCAACATCCCAGGTATTGGGCGCCTTGCATATGACGCAATCCTGCACTCCGACCTCTTCCTAATTCAGGGAACAGTTCTGCTCGCAGCGTTCTTTGTAATCGGGGCCAACCTGGTGGTTGATGTGGTCTACGCCTACCTCGACCCACGGGTGCGTTACGAATGAGCACCCCACTTCTTCAGGTGGAGAACCTCTCCGTCAGCTTCAACACCGAGGACGGTGTCGTCAAGGCAGTCGATGGTGTCTCGTGGAGCATTGAGGCAGGCCAGTCGCTCGGCATCGTCGGTGAGTCTGGGTCCGGCAAAACCGTTGGTGGTCTGACATTGCTTGGCCTGACCCGCTCAGGCAGGACGACTGTCAGTGGCCGGGCGATGTTTGAAGGATCGGATCTTGTCTCGATGGGCGACGCGTCGCTTAGGGCAGTCCGGGGCAAGGGGATCGCCATGATCTTCCAGGATCCCTTGTCTTCGCTCCACCCCTTCTACCGGGTGGGGGACCAGATCATCGAGGCGATTCAGGCTCACTCACAGACACCGAAGAAGGTTGCCCGGGCAAGGGCAGCCGAGCTGCTGGCGCTGGTCGGGATTCCTGACCCCAAGGCCCGGTTGGACGCTTACCCACATGAGTTCTCCGGTGGAATGCGGCAGCGGGCCATGATCGCGATGGCACTGTCCAACGAGCCAAGGCTTCTGATCGCCGACGAGCCGACCACTGCTCTTGATGTGACTGTGCAGGCGCAGATCCTTGAGCTCCTCGACCGCCTCCGCAGGGAGCTCCAGATGGCGTTGGTGATCATTACCCACGATCTCGGCGTTGTAGCTGAGACGGCGGAGCAGGTGGCCGTGATGTACGCGGGGAGGATCGTGGAACAGTCGCCCGTCAACGAGCTGTTCTCCCAGCCCATGCACCCTTACACCTGGGGTCTGCTGCGGTCAATCCCGAAGTTGACTGGCCCAAGGGACGAAGCACTACTTCCCATCCCGGGAAGGCCACCGAGTTTGATTTCCCGGCCGAAGGGGTGTGCGTTTGCCGAGCGATGTGCCTACGCAGAGGATGCGTGCAGGCTGACAGACCCGCTTTTGGCCACCACGGCTGACGGCCGTCGGTCAGCGTGCCTGATTCCCCACGAGCGCCGGATGGCAGCCTGGCCCGCTCTTGCCGCCGGTGGTACAGAGGCCGATGCACTCAAGGTAGTCAGGGGCACCAAGTGAGCGAACCGGTACTCAAAGTTAGGGATCTTGTTAAGCACTTCCCGATTACGCGCGGAGTAGTTCTCCAGCGCGAGGTTGGAGCTGTGCGGGCGGTGGACGGGGTGTCCTTTGATGTTGCCCAAGGGGAGACACTTGGTCTTGTTGGTGAAACGGGCTGCGGGAAGAGCACGACTGCTCGCATGCTTGCCCGGTTGATTGATCCCACCTCAGGCGAGATTGAGTTCGATGGGGAGAACCTTTCGGGGATCAAGGGCCGGGCTTTGAAGGAGGCGCGCAGGCAGATTCAGATGGTCTTTCAGGATCCCTATTCCTCGCTCAACCCGCGCAAACGTGTCGGGTCAATCATTGAGGAACCGTTGAGGATTCACGGACTGTTGAGCGAGGGCGACGCGCGCCGCAAGCGGGTGCAGGAGCTGATGGACCGCGTGGGCCTCAATCCAGAGCACTACAACCGGTTTCCGCATGAGTTCTCAGGAGGGCAGAGGCAGCGGATCGGCGTGGCCCGCGCGATTGCTCTTGGGCCGAGGCTCCTGATTGCCGATGAGCCTGTCTCAGCGCTTGACGTGTCCATCCAAGCCCAGATTCTGAACCTCCTCAAGGACCTTCAGAAGGACATGGGGCTGACGATCATCTTCATCGCCCATGACCTTTCCGTGGTGCGTCACATGTGCGATCGGGTGGCGGTCATGTATTTGGGCAAGATTGCTGAGATTGCCCCGAATGAGGACCTCTATTCCCACCCACGTCATCCGTACACGGAAGCTCTCCTCGCAGCGGTGCCTTCGCCGGAACCTGGACGCTCGGGAAGGACTCGTGCCCTCTTGGGCGGCGATGTTCCTTCACCCGCCAATCCACCTGTGGCCTGCCGCTTCCACACTCGGTGCGCGTACGCGGATGCCATTTGTTCCGCGGAGGAACCGTTCCTTGTGCAGCGTGATGGTTCGGTGGCAGCGTGCCACCATCCGCTCAGCGGCTAGCTGCCTGCGGGAAGTTCCTCAAGCGTCAATGTGACTGGGCCGTCGTTGACGAGCTCGACTTCCATCATCGCGCCGAACACT
>WLNJ01000052.1 GCA_009699865.1 Actinomycetota bacterium | reverse complement strand
CTCTCCAAGTCAGGTTGTAGGCTCGCGACCGGGGATACAGGCTTGATGCTCCAGAACGCAACAAGCACGCTTGTCACTGCCGCAGCGCACCATCCTGGGGCCACAGTGGGTGGCGTTCCTATGAGTCAGATCATCAAGGCGGCCGCTGCACCAGCTCGGCGCTGTGGTTACACGGATCAGGCCAAGCAGATCGCAGTAGCGGCCATGGCCGCGAGCATCAAGACCAACTGACTGGTCACCAAGTTCCAGTTGCGCAACTCGGGAATGCGGGCAGGGTTGTAGACGTCACATGCAGATCACAGCGCCACATCTACTTCTCCTCGCACCTCTAGCCGCGGTTGCAGCTCTTCTGCTCGGCAGCTAGTCGGCGTGTGGCTCAAGCCCGACTGGGCATGCCACGCCTGTCCCACCCAGCCCGCAGTACCCGTTGGGCACCTTGTGGAGGTACTGCTGGTGATACTCCTCGGCTGGGAAGAAGTTCCTGAATGGCTCGATCTCGGTGGTTATTGGTCCTAAACCACGGGCGGCAAGAGCCTCCCCGTAGCTGAGGCGAGAAGCAGAGGCCAAATCCATCTGGTCAGGACTAGTTGGGTAGATGCCGGACCTGTACTGGCTACCAATGTCGTTGCCCTGTCGCATTCCCTGAGTGGGGTCGTGACCTTCCCAAAAGGTGGTGAGAAGCTCCTCAAGGCTGATCTCGCGAGGGTTGTAGATGACCTCGACAACCTCGTTGTGTCCCGTCTGACCAGTGCAGACTTCCTCATAGGTGGGGTTAGGAGTGATCCCTTGGCCGTAGCCCACAATTGTGGACACGACGCCGGGCAGCTGCCAGAACATCCGTTCAGCGCCCCAGAAGCACCCCATGCCAAAGCCCACCCGCTTGGTGCCTTCGGCCCAAGGGCCGACCAACGACGAGTCCAGAACCGCGTGGCGGTCTGGGGTCTCGTAAGCCGGAGCCTCGCGGCCCGGGAGCGCTGATGCGTCCCCGGGAACTTCTAGCCCCCTGTGTGGAGGCCAGTCGTCATGCTGACGTCATCAAGGGAGCTGTGGGCAGGGCTTGCTGGGATCGCGCTGGTGTCCCGGCAGGCAGTGCCCCTACAGCTAGCCAGACGCTGATCCTGTGCGACGAGCTGCGCAAGCACCCCGGCGTAGGCAGGGTCGTTGCTGACGGCGTTCATCTCGAACGGATCCTTGGAGAGGTCGTAGAGCTCATACCTGTCAGGCAGTCCGCCACCGTGGAGCATCTCCAAGTGCCAATGCCAGTTGTGGATGCCCGCGTATGAAGGTGCACGAGGGTTTTCGCCTGTCTCAATGACCACCGTGCGGGTAAGCCATGAGCTTGGGCTTGCGAGCATGTCCTGAAGGGCAACGCCGTCCATCGCACGTCCGGCGGTTGCACCAGCTGCGCGCAGAATGGTTGGCGCAAGGTCGGTGTTGACAACCATTGGGGCTGCTGTCTTGCCGCCAGTGAAACCAGGTCCGCTGATTACAAGCGGTACCCGGATTGACTCCTCAAAGCCAAACTGCTTTTGGGCGACAAGGTTGTGCTCGCCAAGGAGCCAGCCGTTGTCGGATGTGTAGACGATGATCGTGTTCTTGGCCTTGCCAGTCTTCTTGACTGCGGCAACGATCCGACCGACCATGTCGTCGAGGCCCTTGATTGCGCCCTGGCGTCCGCGGTAGTGGTTTGTTGCGAGCTGAAGACCGCTTGGTCCGAGGCGGCCGAACCAGCAGAAGAAGCTCTGGATGCATGGCTTGTCAGATGTGTCAGCCTCGTCAAGCGCCGGCCAGTTTGGAAGCTGCTTGGTCGCGAAGGTGCTGCGGTAGCGGTAAGGCGGCACCGCTGGTGAGCCTTCGTTTGCGCCCGTTGTTGTTGTCGTGTGGGGGGCGGTTGGTGTGAGCCAGAGGAAGTAAGGCTTGGACTTTGCCCCGTTCGCCTTGATGTACTTCTCGGCGTAGGTTGTCTCAACGTCGGTCTGGTAGTTGGCATCAGAGCTTGCGCTTTTGTTCTGGAGGTAGACATCGGATTGAGCGTTTTCCTCGTGACAACCCTCGAGCTTGTTGGTCGTGTAGGCAGACTTGAGCGGTGGCGTGATGTTGTTGCCAGCAGGGTCAATCGTCTTGTACTGGTGGCGGCATGTGCCATAGGTCTTAAGCGTTCCGTTGACATTGAGCGTGTAGCCATAGAAGGCGTAGGTGGTTGGGTCCACGCCGCCGACCCATTCACTCCAGCCTGGTGGAATCTCCGTTGGGCGGGCTCGGCCGGTGACAACGTTGTCGGTACCGCTGAGGGTCTTGTTGAGCGGCTGGGAGATCGTCAGCGTTGAACCTGAGATCTGCGTGATCTTTGAGCCTGTTTCGACGCCCGGCTGGGTTGTTGTGAGGCTGTCTGTGTTCTCGGTTAGCGGAGCACTGAAGTTGACGGTGTTAGAAACGATGCTGGTAACGGTTGGTCCTCCAGAGAATCCCTTACCGACGGCGTAGTCGCCAATACGGATTCCACTTGTGCTGCCTGATGCGATGACCGAGGTTGCCCCCGTGGTTCCCGTTGCAGCAGTTGTCGAAAGTGATGACGAGACATTGTCGCCAACAGCAAGTCCGGTTGAAGCGCCGGAGAGGGTAATGGTTGAGGTTCCAATGGTTCCTGCGGCAGTTCGTGTGATCCGGGTGGCCGGGTCTTCCTCACCTGTTTGGTTGAGGTACTTACCAATCAGGCCTGTGTGGTACCCAGCGTTCTGGAGCCACTTTGGGAGAATGTTGCCCCAACCACCGTCATTGGTTGAGTGCTTGAACTTGAAGAATCCGCCTGAAGGCCAGAAGTTCCATGTGACGCCATGGTTGTGCATGTACTGACCGGTCATGAACGTGGTCCGTGATGGGCAGCAAAGCGCGTAGGAAGCGAATGAGTTCTGGAACGTGACCCCGGTGTTCTGGAGCTGGGCCTTCACCTTCGTCATGATCGTCAGGTCGTCTTGCCTCTGGTCGTCAACGGTCATGACGATGATGTTCGGCTTGGCCGTGGCGGCCTGGGCGGGAACGGCTGCAATGCCTGCGAGCGCCGCGAAGGCGACTGCGGTGGCGATGATCGTGGTCGTGTGACGGCGTAGCCGAAGTGAGGAGTCTGTAGTCATATCCTGAACCGTATCGCGCCTTGCGACGCAGTGTCAACATAGTGCGGCGATTTTCAAATACTGCGATACGATCACCCCATGACGGCATCCCCGCAAGGACGACAGCGGCAGACATCAGCTAGGTCCCGCGCGGCGATTCTGGAGGCCGCCAATGAGCTCCTCAGGACTCAGCCTTATCGCGAAGTTTCGGTTGAAAGCGTTATGGCCAAAGCGGATCTGTCACGCACAATCTTCTACCGGCACTTCGACGGGATGCCATCCGTCGCGCTCCAGCTGCTTACGGATCTTGGTGGTGACGTGATTGAACTTTCCTCCGCGTTTAGTCAGAACGCGCTCGCAGCGCGCAACGGGCTCGACGCCCCGAATTCAGAGCTGATCTACGACTCTCTTCAGAAGGTGGTTCAGTTCTTCGCAGAGCAGGGCCCGCTGGTCAAGGCCGTGGCAGATGCCGCAGTTGAGGACGAGGACCTTGAGGCCGGCTACGAGGGCTTCCTGCGTCATTTCTCAGCTGAGGCGGGCAACGCCATTGCCGGCCTTGCCAAGGCCGGAATCACCGACGTTCCAGACCCCCAGGCGACCGCAGAAGCTCTAACCGCAATGAACGAGCGCTACCTGCTGCGGACCCTTGGACGGCACCCTCAAGAAGACCCTGCCGTTGTCCTGAAGACGATCCACGCCATCTGGGCGCGGACCCTCTTCTCTGGCCCACTGAAGGTCTAAGGCCTAGAAGCTCTCGGGTCGCCGAAACGACCCGAGGACCTCTCGTTACGGTGCGCCGGTGTACGCGCTCCCGAAGCACGGAAGGATTCCGCAGACCTCGTTGAGGTGGCCGTTTGGCTTGATGTAGTCACCGATCTGCTGACGCAGGGTCGCCATGGTGCGGATGTTCTGATCGTGTGGGTCGCCACCGAGACGGTTTGGCTCGTTGTCTGATGGTGGGGCAGGGGTTCCGCAGAACGTCTGCTCTGTCCTCACACGGCAAGGGGCTGGGTCCGCTGGATAGCGCATTGGGCCAATGTCCCAAACGATTAGACCGTTGTCACTAAGCGGCATTGCCCCGAGTGTGGACAAGCCCCAAGGTGTCGCCGCACCATACGTGTCCCGGTTGGCCTCAAGGTATGGCTGGCGAACCTTGAGACCAAGCGTCCTTGCCTCTACAAGCGTTGCCACGTTGGAGACCTGATGGTCGCCAAAGCTCATCTCCATCGTCACATGCTTGACAGGAGTATTTGGAAGCGGGTTGCTCGTGATGTGGTTGGCGTAACCGTCTGGCTCGCCTCGGTCCCATGAGATCTGCATCAGGCCGAACAGCAGAGGCCTCTGGCTGAGCTTGGTGTAGACGGGGTAGAAGTACGGCTTGAACTCATCAAAGTCGGTGGACCTTGGCAGGAGCATTGAGTAGTTCATTGCCCCGACATAGAGGACAGACCTGGTGATGTCCGGTGAAAGGGCTGTCAGGCCACCACCTGCAATGCCGCCCTGACTGTTGCCGTAGTAGGTGATGTAGTTCTTGTTGTAAGCAGCGCTGTGCCCGCCCTTGGTCAGTGCGAAGGCAGCGTCAGTAGTCAGTCCGCTCGTATGTGACAGCGCACGGCCCAGGAACATGAAGTTCAGGTAGCCCTGCTGCAGTCGATCCGAGATCTTGGCCATGTTGGAAAGGTCTCCAAGAATGCCGCTGGCAGTGATGGTGTCGTCCTCGGGCCCGAAGTCCCCGTCGCTTGCCATTCCGCTCCAGTTGGATCCACAGACGACCATCCGGTTTTCATTGCCGAACTGGCGTACGTTGCGTGAGCCGACTTCGTTAATGGACCCAAACAGCCCGTGGCCGTAAAGGGTCGTGTACATCGGCCCATTGCCATCGGTTGCGCTCTGCGGAATGGTGCAACGGAACTTGGCAAGTTGCTTGCTGCCGGGAAGCTGAGCGGGCAGACCGTCGGACCCGTAATTGAACACGCCACCGGTTGCGCAGTTGGTCGATGTCAGGTAACACGGCACCTCGATGGTGCCATCAATCGTGCGGGCTGAATCTGCGTCTGATGGGCTCTCGGTCACGCTGGTGATGTGCCAGACAGGCGACGTTCCCTGGATGACGTTGTCACCCATTGACGTGTCGCCGAGCTGAGCGAACGCGTTGTCACGGATCTTCAGAGCACGCTCGGAAAGGCTGCGCGTGCTTGCGACCGTGAAGTCCCAAGCAAGGTTCAGGCTCGAGCGGTCGATGCCGGCTGTCTTCAAGGTCTTGAAGATCGCCTCCATCTGAACGCGACGGGACTCAACAATGCTGCTCTTGGTGACTAGACGGTCCCTGAAGAGACGGAATCCGTCGCTGACAGGAATGGCTGCGCCTGCTGCTGTCTTGAGGTTGCGGAGCGCAACGATGTAACGGTGTCCGTCCTGAAGGTTCTTGGCGGGATGGATGACCAGGTTTGCGCTGTCGGCTGGGATTGCATCCACCTTGTCGATGGTCGCGTCGCTGTAGCCCTGACCGTTCTCTGCCCAGATGGGCTGGCGTGCGCCGGTAGCTACATCAATCAGGACCGCAGCTTGGTTGGTCTCGGAGTACTTGCCAATGTTGTTCACAGTCGGCATTCCTGTTGCGGCGATTGCTGCGTTTGAGGTCAGGCCGGGTACGTGGGTGATCATCATCGACCCTGGGCTGAAGCCGTCGAACTTGTTCAGCTCTGCCGGGTTGAAGTACTTGCGCCCCGCGAAAAGCGTTGGCACGGTGATTGGCATTGAGAGCAGCTTGTAGTTCAAGCGCTTGCCCGTCGCCTTGGTTGAGTCAGGCGTTGTGAAGTAGTCGTTGGGGAATGGGTAAAGGCAATCTGAGGTGTCTGTGATGTCACACCGTGATGCTGTACCCGTGTCGACTACTGGTGCCTTGGTTATGCAGCTGGTGGAGTCAATGTAGAGCGGCTCCTGCTGGACGACAACACCATCAACGTTGACCTTGAGGGTGGCTGCGGTGCAGAGCGCAATGGCCTTCTTGCCAGAAGTCGTTGGGACGAGACTGACCGTCGCCTTGCCCTGGCTGCTTGACCCGAAGGAGACTGCCTTGATGGAGGTGATGACCGTGGTCACAGATCCTCTGGTGAGGCTGATGGAGACGGGTG
>WLNJ01000051.1 GCA_009699865.1 Actinomycetota bacterium | reverse complement strand
GAGGAGCAGAGCAGCCGTGAAGATCAGGGCCAGAAGAGTCTGCGTGCCTGTCATCGTGCCTCGCAGAGAATCAGCGCAGTCAAGTGCGCGGCGCTACTTCGGTACGGAGATTCGTCGCCTTCAGGCATCCAGAGATTCTTGCGCAAGAGTACCCCGCACGACGGCGCTCTATTGCCCATGCAGGGCGTCTATCGCCCGCGAGAGGTCAACATCGAGTTGGGTAACTCCCCCAGCCGAATGAGTGGAGAGCGTCACTCGCACCTTGTTCCACCCGTGGGCGAGAATGTCAGGGTGATGGTTAGCCGTCTCAGCAAGCGCAGCAACCTGCTCTGCAAACGCCCAGGCGGAAGCAAAGTCCGCGAACTCACGATCAAGGACCAGCGTTTCACCTGCTGTGACCCACTCCGAATCCGCAACGGCAGCAACCAACGCCTGCTCACTTAACTTGTCCGCCATCACTCCCCCTGTTGTGTCTCTGACCCACGAGAGTACTGATACTCCTCTCCCCGCCATGGGATTCGCTAGCGTGATCGGAGACTTCCAACCAATCCAAGGAGTGTTCGTGTCCATGTCCCGCAAGTTCCTCGCAGTGTCAATCTCCGGCATGGCCATTCTCCTAGCTGCCTGTGGCTCAAGCAGTCCTACCGACCAGATCCGCTCAACCTTCAGCGAAGCCACCTCGGGGCTGACCTCTGGTGACGGGGCCAAGTTCTGCGATTCCCTCACGCCCACAGCGCAGAAGGCATTCGGAAATCAGATCGCAACAGCAACCGGTGGAACCACCTGCTCTCAGGGTGTGACAAACCTGCTCAAGGCCACGAAGGCCATCTCGACCGGCGATTGGGCCTCCTTCTGCAAGTTGATTGGCCCTAAGGCTGCCGCGGGGATCGCCCAAGCTGGTCCAAAGCTGAAGACAGCCAAGACGTGCGACGCAGCAGCCACCGCACTCGCGGCAACACCAGCCGGCAAGGCTTCTTTCAACCAGTTGAGCAAGCAGCTCGACCAGTCCCTCACACGGCTTGGTAAAGGCCAGTTGGAGAAGATCACGATCACAGGGGACAGCGCTGTCGCAACCGTCACACCAGCTCAACCTGGGGATAAGCCGATCAAGTTCCAGAAGGTCAACGGAAGCTGGAAGATCAGCGAGTAGTCGGCACGGCTTGGGCCTCGGCCCGGACTAGTTGGGGATTAGCCCGGTGCCTGACGCAGCGGCAATGCCAATGACTACTGCCACGACGCCGATCGCAGCGCACGCGGCAAGGGCTGCGTTCTTACCGTGGCGCTCGCCCACTTCCTCTAGGACGAAGCCTGCGAACAACCCGCCAACGACGCCACCGACATGAGCGCCGATCGCAATCCCTGGGACCGCAAAGGTGATCACGAGGTTGATCACAAGGACCGGTCCAAGGCCCGTGTTCCAAATATTTGTTCCTCGTCGGTGAGCCATCACAATCGCGGCGCCAAGCAACCCAAACGCGGCGCCTGACGCACCAACAACCGGCACCTGAGGTTGCAGCACGAGCGCACCCATTGACCCGCAGAGCAGGCTGACCACATACAGGGTCAGGAATCTCGCTTTGCCCAGCGCCGGCTCTAGCTGGGAGCCCAGTATCCAGATGAAGATCATGTTCATCAACAGGTGAAAGAAGCCAGCGTGAAGGAACCCACTGCTCACCAGTCGCCAGTACTCAGCACCATCAGAAACGGCTGGTCCGTAGAGCTGCCCGTTGAGCATGACTTGGCCCTGCCCACCTGATGCAAATCCACCTCCGGCCAAGGACGCGATGACGAAGACGATCACGTTCAGTGCGATCAGCGTCACGGTGACCATTGGAAGATCGGTCTGAACGGCAAGATTGGTTACGCGTGTCTTCTCGCGCGAACAGTTAGGGCAGCGCATCCCGACCGGCGTTGGTGTCATGCAATCGGGGCAGATTGGGTTACCGCAGGCCGAGCAGGACACGCCTGTTTCACGCCCGGGATGGAATGTGCACTCAGCCATTGGGCAAGGACGGTAGCGCTCGGCGGCGCTCAGGCCGAGGCAGACCGTGACGGCTTACGCCTAGCCGGCTTAGTCGTGGTGACTCGCTCGCGCCATCGTTCCGGATCAATCTGCCCGGCTACAAGCCTTGCGAGCATCCGCGTTTCAGGAGCCCGGGCCCCATCCTGTGTGAGCTTGGCGGCCAGGAGCGGCACAGTGTCAAGCGATTCAATCGCCTGACCAATTGAGGCCTCAATCTCGCTCACGGCAAGCCCCTTTGAAAGCATCTCCCCCGCCCGGCGGTTGCGACTTCCCTCCGCGAGGACCGTTGCGACCAGATCCCCTGCCCCAGCAAGCCCAGCGAAAGTCTCCAGCCGGGCTCCTCGCTCGCCAGCCCAGGCAACAATCTCAGCCCACACGCGGCCAGCCGCCGCACCCGCAGCATTTGGACCGCCGTTCAGTGCGGCCGCTGCCGCAAGAGCAGCAACATTCTTGGCGCAGCCAGCCATCTCAACGCCCATTACGTCAGATGTTGTCTCGACATATGTCCGGGCCTCTCGCAGCGGCGCAGCAAGTCGCTCAAGCAATACTCGGTCCTCTGATGCCAGCACAAAGGCAGCACCCTTTTCCAGCGCGCCCGCTGCATGAGCCGGGCCACCAATAGAGGCGACTGAGTGCCCTGCGGCGCGCTTTGCCACATATTCGGCTGGAAGATCACCAAGATGCGGAACTAGGCCCTTGCTCAGCAGAACAATCCCCGTTGACTGCGGCATACGGGGAGCGTGCGCGGCGAGAGCCGCAGGCAACGCCCGCGACGGCACCGCAAAGCAAACAAGATCACAAGCACTCGCATCTAGGTCCGCGGCCCTTACAGCCCGGACCCGGTCTGGGAGCACCACTCCGGGGAGGTAGGGCTCGTTCTCCTTAACCCTGTTGAGCGTTTGCACTTGGTCGGCGTTGCGGCAGGCAAGCACCACATCGACATTGGCCCGAGCCAACAGCACGGCAAGGGCCGTACCGGCGGACCCCGCCCCCACAATCGCGACGCGTCGTAGCGGGGCAACGCCGCCGAGGAGCTCCCATTGGAGGCAGATCGGCGACCAAATCCTGTCCGTCACAGAGAGCGCAAGGTTTGGTGTGAGGTCCTCCCGCTCGACCTTGGGAAACCTCAGCGCCCTGCCGATTGTGATCCGCACCTTGTGCGGGCGGACGCGGAAACCCTTACGGATCTTCTCGGTACCCACAACTGCGACGGGGACGACCGGCGCTCCTGAGATCAGCGATAGTCGCGCAGCCCCGGTCTTGGCCTTACCGAGGGGCCCAGGCCGAACGCGGGTGCCTTCGGGGAAGATCAGGACGCAGTCACCGCGCGCGAGGATCATCTCGGCTGTGGCCAGCATCTCCGCGTCTCCACGCTCGCGGTTGACAGGGAACGCGCCGAGCCTGGAGATCAGCCAGCCACCAATCCGGTGAGAGAAGAGCTCCTTCTTGGCTACGTAGTAGATCGGGCGACGGAGGCAACAGCCGATCACAAATGGGTCGAGGAACGACCTGTGGTTGGCCGTCACGATTACTGGCCCGGACTTGGGTATATGCGCCATCCCTTTTCGGGAGGTCCGGAAGTAGATCAGGAAGAAAGGCTGGAGAATCGACCTCGCAAGCCAGTAAAGGGCGGTGTTTACGCCCTTCTCGCGTGCATAGGTGTGAAGTGCGTCACGATCCACCTCAAAGGAGCCTACCGGCGCCCCGGGCGGCCAAAGAAACCCGCATCGCCCAAGGGACTCAGCGCCCTCTTGAGCGGTGTATCGTCGCAATCGATGACCCTTTCTAAGCGTACAACCAATGGAGCCATAGCCGGCGGCATCGCGTCGCTCGTCTGGGCGGTCACAGAGCCACTAGACAAGCCGGTCTTCAACTGCGAATACAGTGATGTTGAGCTGCTCGGAAAGGCCGTGACTCGCGGGCGGCTCTGGCCCATCGCTGGCCTAGTCCAGCACCTACTCAACGGTGCGCTGTTTGGCGCTGTCTACGCAAATGTTGCTCCCAAGACCCCCGTCCCAGCCCCGCTCCGCGGCCTTGCGGCCGGAATGACCGAGCACCTCGCGTCATGGCCAGCCGTCGGCCTTGCTGACCGTTTCCACCCCGCCCGTGATGAGCTCGTCAAGTTGAGCGGTAACCGCAACGCGTTTGCTCAGGCAACTTGGCGCCATCTCCTCTTCGGCGGAGTGCTCGGCGCAGTTGAGGCCAAGCTCAATAAGAGCGGCGCTTCAGCGTAATGGGAACCCGGACGCTGATAACCGGAGCGGCCGGCTTTGTAGGAAGCCACCTGGCCCAACACTGCCTCGACCAAGGTGATGAAGTCCAAGGCCTGTCGCGCAGAGCAAGCGTGAAAGGTGGCCAGAGCATCGTGTGTGACCTACTTGACCTTGAAGCAGCCAAGCGCAGCGTCGCCAGTGCCCAGCCAGATGTCGTCCATCACCTTGCCGCCCTTGCTTCCACCGGGCGTTCGTGGCAAGACCCAACGCGCTGCATCAACGACAACCAGACAATGACTTGGAACCTGCTCGAGGCAGTCCGGTCCGAGGCACCAGAGGCGATCGTGCTGTTAGCGGGCAGCGGTGAGTCCTACGGTCGCCCACAAGCCCTTCCAATCAGCGAGGACCACCCCCTGGCGCCCACATCGCCCTATGCGATTGCAAAGACCTCATGCGACCTGATCGGCGGCCTGTTCGCAGAAGCCCACGGTCTCAAGGTCATTCGGGCTAGGGCCTTTAACCACGCCGGTCCCAATCAGGCTGGCGAGTTCCTAATCGGCTCGCTCGTGGCACAGGTAGCGACAGCAGTCGCCTCAGGCGAGGACAGCGTTTCTCTCCGCACTGGCAGTGGTGAAATCCGGCGCGACTACACAGATGTGCGCGATGTTGTACGTGCCTACCGCGACTTGGGCCTGAGCGACACCAGAGGCGTAGTCAATGTCTGCCGCGGAGCCTCGACATCAACGGCGGAGATAGTAGCCCTAGTTGCCCAATCTGCTGCTGATCGCATCCAAGTTGAGCATCTAGTTGATGAAGCGCTGATACGCCCCCACGAGACACCTGAAGTTGTCGGCTCTCCTGATCTGATCAACAGATTGATTGGCTGGCAGGCTGAGATCCCGCTCGAACAGACAGTCGGCGACGCGCTCGACGCAGCATTGGCCGCCTCCGCCTAAACTCGTCGTTGTGCAGTACCCGCCGGAGTAGCTCAGCTGGTCAGAGCACCTGTCTTGTAAACAGGGGGTCACGAGTTCGAATCTCGTCTCCGGCTTACTTAGGTCCAGAGGACAGGCCGGAAGCTACGCGCCGAGCGGCAAGCCGCCTAGCGAAGCCCTTTAGTCAGTGTTGGGGTCTGAAGGCGCAACGCCTTCATCACGGCCCCGGCGCGTGCGCAGCGGTGGCCGCGGCTCCGTCGGGGCACGACCATCAGCTGCCTGCGGAACTTCCTCGATGCTCGTCGCGGGCTCTTGGGCCTCGCTGCTGATCTTGGCTGGTTCTGCAACCTCGCCGAAAGGGGAACTAACTCCACGCCCGCCGCCGGAGACCCGGCTGAGGTCTTCAATACGGTCGTTGAACCCATCGGAAACGTCCTTCAGGGAGCCAAAAAGCTTGGCTCCGGTGCTACGAAGTGCAGCTGCTAGCTCATCAAGGTCAGAAAGCGACTCGCGCCCAGCATCGCGGATCTCGCCAGCGATGGAGCGTGCCTCGGCCAGCATGTCGCGGGCATCGACGCGCGCCTTCTCACGAAGCTCTTTGACCTCATGATTGGCAGTCTCAATGGTCTGGCCGGCTTTGGCCTCAGCCTCTGCGATAACACGGGCAGCATGCGCGTCAGCGTCTGTGGTCAGGGAGGCAATCCCCTGCTCTGCCGCCGCCCGTTCCTCGTCCAATCCCTGAAAGGCTTCCTCGCGAATCCGTGCCGCATAATCACGGGCGCGTGCAACTTCCTTCTCCGCCTCTACGGCTGCTTGCGCTTCTGTTGCGGCTGCTCGCTTGCTGGCGGCAAGAGTGGCAGCAGTCGTTGCCTCCTGGACGGCAAGCGACGTCTTTGCCTCAGTCTGGGCGGTTAGGAAGTCAGCATCGGATTCAGCCTTGCGGAGAATGTCGTGAGCTTCGCTCTCAGCCTCACGTACACGCAAGCCGGCAGCTCTCTCTGCCTCAGCAATGATGTCCGATGCCACATCACGTGCATCAGCGATCACCCTGTCAGAGCTCTTCTGCGCCTCGGCAATCATCCTCTCCATTCGTGTGGAAAGTCCATCAGCGTCGCGCTTCCTTGGGGTACCCGGAGCAGG
>WLNJ01000050.1 GCA_009699865.1 Actinomycetota bacterium | reverse complement strand
ATCGCCTCCAGGCAGTGTCTCCTTCAGGGAGCAGACAGCCCAAGCAATGGCATCTTCAAGGACGGGAACGCCAAGCTCTTCGCGCACGCCGATGCCCCTGAGCTTCTCTCCCTCATCAAGCTTGGAAGCGAACCTGTCGGCCAAGTCACGGCCGTCCTCGGCGAGGATGCTGATCGAGAATCTCCCGGTCCGCTCAACAAGGGGCAGCGTCCGGGCCTCGTTCTCAAAACAGATCAGCAGAAGCAGCGGGTCCAGTGACAGGGAGCAGATTGCGTTTGCTGTCATACCCCCGTCGGTCCCGTCACTGTCGCGGGCGCAGACCACCGCTACCCCGGTGGGGAACCGTGCGAAAGCCTGCCTAAGACCCTCAGGGCTGGTTGGAAGTTCAGTACTCATCGCTTGGATCATCGCACTGGTGAGGCCAACGGTCGGCCGTGACCAGCTTGCGGTGATGCTAGAGGTGCTTATTTAGGTGGCGCGCTGGCCTGATACCGGGACAGTTGTATGTGTGAACAAGAACTTCAACTTGTCAACAGCAATGGCCGTAGCCGCCCTCTTCATCGCTCTTGGTGGGTCGGCGATGTCTGCCTCCCGGTTAGTCCGCCCAGGTGTTCGTGGGCAAGACGGACTCAGCGGGAGCCCCGGTGTTCCGGGCAGAACAGGAACTGCTGGCCTCTACGGCGAGCCCGGCGTACCTGGTTCAAGTGGGCAGGCAGGCGCTCAAGGGGCGTCAGGTGCGAGTGGTGGCACCGGCACAGCCGGAGTCAAGGGTGCCACTGGCGCCACGGGTGCCATCGGTCCAGTTGGTGAGGCTGGTTCCGCGGGCGCAAAGGGCGACACCGGCAACATCGGGCCGGCTGGCCCAGACGGACCCGAAGGACCACTCGGACCCGTTGGTCCAGTTGGCTTGACCGGACCCGAAGGGCCGATTGGACCCGCTGGCAATGGAGTGAGGCCGTATTCGGGAGTTTTCGTCAGCACAGTCAGTCAGGCGGTAGCTCCCGCACATGTGATCGTGCCGATCACCTACAACGTGACCGAGTTCAGTGATGGTGTGACACTCGGCTCCCCGGCATCAACCCTTGTTTTCGCCCATGCGGGTCTCTACAACATTCAGTTCTCGGCACAAGCCTCAAAGACCGGCCCTGGCGTGGACACGATGGACATCTGGCCAAGGATCAATGGAAGTGATGTCCCCAACTCTGATTCCCAAATCACTCTCACCACCGCTACTGATCGCACCATCCCAGCTTGGAACTTCATCTTCAACCTCAGTGCCGGGGATGTGGTGGAGCTGATGATGAGCTCCAGCGACGGCACCTTCAACCTCTTAGCCATTCCGCCTCAGGTGGGGCCCGTCCGACCTTCAGTCCCATCAATGATCATCACGGCGACCCGCGTCGGATAAAGCGAGGCCCCGGCGCCAGCCAATTGGTTGCCGCCGTTGGAGGACACCTCGCGGGGACTATGAAAAGTCCGAAATTACGAGCCGTCTACCCATGCCTGGCACCGGGGTTAAATGTCACTTCGCCCTCGGTCGTGAGTGTCCTGCCATACCCGCCGTCGTCGTCTGGGATAGGATCCTGCACCGATGAGCAGCCTTCGCCCAAAGACCCTTCTCGTGGTTGCCCTTGCCGCCGTTTCGGCAATGGCCGTTAGCGCCTGCGGTACTCAGGAGATTCAGGTTGCCAGCGGCACGCCGATGCACGGTGGAGCTGTTCTCTTCCAGGAGCGATGCGCAGGCTGCCACTCACTTGCTGTCGCCGGGTCGAATGGTTCCGCGTCCAATATTCGCAGCGCACTCCGCAACAACGGTCCAAACTTCAACGTTCGCAAGGAGAGCTACCAGCGCGTCCTTTACGCGATCCAGAACGGCGGCTTCTCAGGCGCGATCATGCCTCAGAACATCGTCACTGGCCCTGAGGCCAAGTTGGTCGCAGCATTCCTCGCCAAGTACGCCGGCGCAGATGTCCACACGCCAGCCTCACCAAGCCAGATGATGGGTGGAGCAACAGTCGCTGCTAAGCCCGCCCCTGCGCCGAAGCAGGACCTCGCAGCACTGGGCGCCACTGTCTTCACCTCCAACGGATGCGGTGCCTGCCATCAGCTCACGGCAGCTGGCGCGACCGGACAGGTCGGCCCAAGCCTGAACAAGATCGGAACAACTTCTGCGGCCATGCTCAAGCAGTCGATCGTCAACCCCAATGCCGTGATCGCAGCTGGGTACGCGAAGGGCATCATGCCGCCAACCTTCGGCGCATCAATTAGCGCAAAGGACCTTGACGCGCTGATCGCATACCTGCAGAAGGTCGCCCGCTAATCGGCGGGTGGTCCTCAACACGGCACCATCCCGGTCGAGGTAATCGATGCTCGACCTGAAAACACTCCGCGCTGACACAGACTCCGTACGGGCTGCACTTGCCCGTCGCAATGACGGGTCCGACACACGACTTGACCAAGCGCTTGACCTTGATACCCAATGGCGCCAAGCCACTGCGGCAGCTGAGGAAGCACGAGCAGAGCTGAACGCTGCCTCCAAGGGCCGGACTGGAGCTCCCACGGAGGCTGAGCGTCAGGAGATGTCAGTTCTGGCTGAGAAGGGCCGTGAGGCTTCTGACCAAGAGTCGAAGGCGAAGGCATCGCTTGACGGCCTGCTCGCAATGCTTCCCAACCCTCCTGCGCCCGATGCTGCCGATGAGGACACGGTCCTGCGTGAGGTAGGCGAGTCGGGTGCGCAAGGCCGCGATCACCTTGACCTTGCTGGCCCAATGATTGACATGGAAGCCGCCGCGAGGCTTTCCGGCTCACGCTTCGCGTATCTGCGCGGCCCACTCGTAATGGTTGAGCTCGCGCTCGTCCGCTATGCGTTGGAGCTGCTTGGAGGCGAAGGTTTTGAACCGGTGATCCCACCCGTCCTCGTGCGTGAAGAGGCACTGTTTGGAACTGGCTTCATGCCCGACACCGAACAGCAGATCTACAAGCTTGCCGATGACGACCTCTACCTGACAGGCACCAGCGAAGTCGCGCTTGCCGGGCTCAACGCTGGGCAGATAATCGAACAGGGTGATCTTCCACTTCGCTATGCAGGCTTCTCACCTTGCTTCCGGCGCGAAGCAGGCTCCGCAGGCAAGGACACGCGCGGCGTGTTCAGGGTCCACCAGTTCGACAAGGTCGAGATGTACAGCCTCGTGCCACCCGACCAGTCAGAGGCCGAACACGAGCGCATCCTCGCCCTCGAGGAACGCATCCTCAGCGAGCTTGGGATTCCATATCGAGTTGTCAACATTGGGGTTGCTGAACTTGGGGCCTCGGCTGCCAAGAAGTACGACTGCGAGGCATGGCTTCCAGGGCAGGGCAGATGGCGTGAGTTGACCTCCTGTTCCAACACCACCGACTTTCAAGCCCGCCGTCTCAACATTCGCATGCGACCTGAGGGTGGCGGCAAGCCGGAGATCCTCCACACCCTCAACGGGACCGCTGTGGCCGTGGGACGAACGCTGATTGCTCTGCTTGAGAACGGTCAGCGTGAGGATGGCACTGTCGAAATGCCGCAGGTTCTGGTTGAGCGGGGCGCACCAGCGGTGCTCTCAGCCAACCCTTCAGCCTGATCGCCGACGCGCAGGTTCCCGGATACGCGGGCTGAGTCGGTAACAATGTTGGAGTGACTTACGATCCTGACCAACTAAAGGCCCGACGGAAAGACTCGCGGGAAGAGACAAGCCGCTCCCGCCTGACGCTGATTACCGTCCTGCTTCTTGCCATAGCCGGGGTTGGGATCGCACTCGTTGCTCAGAGCCGCAGCTCAACCACCTCGGCTGCCGTCACTGCTCAGCCGGCCTCTGCCGGCACGCAACAGACAGCCTCAGCGGCTGAAACCACGGCAGCCGTCCAGACCGCCCCGGACTGGACCAAGCCCCTCTCGACACCAGCTCAGGAAGCAGCGGCAGTCGCACGGCTGGCAGGTATCGGCAAGCCCATCTACTGCGCTGGTGGCCACAAGGGCCGGTATGTGGCACTCACATTTGATGACGGCCCGGGCGCGTACACGCACTTCGCGATCCGCAAGCTGAAGAAGTGGAAGGCACGGGCAACATTCTTCGTAGTTGGCGAGCGGCTCAAGGAGCCAGCGTGGAAGGCTTGGGCCAAGCGAGAGAACTTCCTCGCAGCGACAGCTAACCACTCCTGGTCGCACCCGTACCTACCAGGCTTGGACTTGGCATCCGCCCGGCGTCAGATTGCCGACACAACCTCGCTCGCCGAGGAAGTCACAGGCACAAAGGTCCAAGTCTTCCGACCGCCCTACGGAGCTCGCAACGCTGCAATCGATTCGATCATCTCCCAGCTTGGTTTGGCAGAGATCATCTGGGATATCGATTCCCTTGACTCCCAAGGAGCGAACTACGCCGGGATAGCCAAGAACGTGATCGCCGGTCTTAAGCCCGGCGGGATCATCCTCATGCACGAGAACCGCGGGCAAACCATTAGAGCGCTTCCCTACATCCTGCCCGAGCTGGCAAAGAAGCACCTGACCGCTGTCACCGTGCCCGAACTCTTGGCTCTTGACCCACCCAGTGATGCGCAGTTGGCCGCAGGCCCCAATGGATGCGGCAACTTGAGGGGTCACGGCAGCCCAACTTCCTGACCGGCACGGGGGAAGCTGACACCCCGATCGCTGTATGGAGTGGATTTTGTGACACGGCGTCTGTAGAGTTACCTCTGTTACATAAATCCACTGGGGAAGAGGTAGTCACAGATGAAGTTTTCAAGCCGCCGCATGCTGTTGGTCCTGTTCACCGCCATGGCGGTCCTAGCGGTCCCCGCGACAGCTTCAGCCTCCCTTTCAACTGCCCAGAAGAAGGCCATCCAGAAGGTTGGCTCCGATGCCTACCTGTTCGGCTATGCGCCCGTGTACATGCAGCGCAACGTCTCGCGATTCCCGGCCAACATGGTCATCAACGTTCAGTACATCGCTACGGATGAGACCCGCTCAATCGTCAAGCCCAACGCTGACACGCTCTACACCCTGATGGTCCTTAACGTTGGCACAGACCCAGTGATCGTCCACACTCCGCCGACCGGGAGCCGCTACTTCGCGCTCGAACTGCTCGACGGGCATACCAACGTCTTTGGCTACATCGGCAACCGTACGACCGGCAACGCTGGTGGCAACTACGCCCTTGTTGGGCCTAACTGGAACGCCACGACAACTCCTCTGAACAGGTCCGTGGACGGAATCATCCGCTCGGCCACTCCAAGGGTTTGGATCATCGGCAGAACACTTGTGGACAGCCAAGCTGATGTGGCAAGCGCACTCGCAATCCAAAATGGGATTTCGGCGCAGCTCAACAGCAAGGTCACCGCGAATGAGTTCCTGGCGCCATTCAACATGAGTGCACCCGGCCCAACTGGCACTCCAACGGCTATGACACCCGTTGCCGGCTTCTTCAAGGAGTTCGGAACGACCATTGCCGCCCAGCCAGCACTCGCCTCTGAGGCAAAGCTGATGACAGGCTTTGCCAAGTACGGCATCGGCCCCGGTCTTGACCCAACCAAGACTCAGAGCGCAGCAACCGTCGCCGAGCTTGTCAAGGGCGCAGTTGCAGCCCAAGCCAAGATTGATGCCGGAGTTATTGCCAAGCGGATCACCTCGGTCAAGAAGAACAACGGATGGATTCTGTTTGGCGGAATTGGCGTCTACGGCAAGGACTACTTGACGCGGTCAATCATCGCCCAGTTCGGTCTTGGCGCCAACGTGCCGGCTGAGTCCATATACCCGGCTGCAGTCACCGACTACAAGGGTGCCCTCCTTAACGGGGCGGCGGGAGCCAAGTACAAGATCCACTTCAACGCCGGCGGCATCCCCACAACCAACGGTGGCTTCTGGTCCGTGACGCTTTACGCACAAGATCAGTTCTTTATTCCTAACCCACTGGGTCGCTTTGCAATCGGTGGCCGGACCCCAGGTCTTCGCCGTAACACGGATGGGTCAACTGACCTCTACATCAGCGCTACGCAGCCAACCACCCTGCAAGGTGGAGTAGCCAACTGGCTGCCAGCCCCAGCAGCACAGTTCAACCTGATCTTCAGGATCTATCGCCCAACCTCGTCAGTACTGAGCAGCAAATGGGTCTACCCGAAGATCACCAAGATCAGCTGATCTTCGGGCCCTAAGGGGGTTGGCCCCCTTAGGGTTGTAGCGGAGGGGGAGGGATTCGAACTGGCCTCGCCGCAGGCGTGGCCACACCTTCAGCGCGAGGGTTCGAATCCCATGCGAGGTGGTGCTGATAGAGCGGAGGGGGAGGGATTCGAGCTGGCCTCGCCGCAGGCGTGGCCACACCTT
>WLNJ01000005.1 GCA_009699865.1 Actinomycetota bacterium | reverse complement strand
TGAATGCTCGCAGCAAGGGCTACAACCCCAAGCAGAATCAGAACCAGTGTCCAGCCAGGTCGGAACTGTCCGAGATCATCTGTGTAGGGAACAAACCGGATCGCAACCGCAAGCGTCGCCAGCGAGAAGGTCCAGCCATAGAGGTACGCGACCGTCCGCCTAGGCGACATGCCGACACGCGCTAGCCGGTGATGGAAGTGGTTTTGATCGGCAACATGAACCGGGCGCCCATACCGCAGCCGTTTGGCAACGACAAAGCCAGTGTCAAGGAGAGGCGCGGCGAGGATCAATAGTGGCAGTACCACTGCCACCACAGCGTTCGTCTTGAGCGTCCCCTGGACGGCCACACAGCCCAGCAGCAACCCAAGAAGGTTGGCGCCACTGTCGCCCATGAAGACCTTCGCAGGTGGAAAGTTATGGACGAGGAACCCAGCCGCCGCTCCGGCAACGATCGCTGCCAAAACCCCAGCAGCGGCACGGTCAAGGTCAAAGGCGATCACCGAAAACGCCACAGCACCAATCGCACAGACCCCGGCCGCAAGGCCATCAATTCCATCTGAGAAGTTGACGACGTTCATCAGGGCAACCAGTCCGATAACGGTCAGCGGCACCCCAACCCAGCCGAAGTCGACTGCCCCCGCGAACGGGAGGGTGATGTTGTTGACCTTCACTCCAGCCGAAACCGGAATGATCGCAGCGGCCGTCTGACCAAGCAGCTTTACGAACGCTGGTAGCTCGACCGCGTCGTCGATGGCACCCACAAGGCTGATCACAACTGCCGCAATCAGAATCGCTCGCGTTTCGCTGTCCCATGGCAGCCAAATCAACCCAGCCAGAAGGACAGCAGCGAGCATTGCGAGCCCGCCCAGAAGTGGGGTCGGACGCTCAGAGAGCCCCCTTGCTCGAGGCTGGTCAACAGCGCCAACCCGTGAAGCGAGGACCGCAGCCAGCGGCGTTGTCAGTGCGGCCACCCCGAAAGCGGCCGCACAGGCTAGAAGTGCGTCAGTGCCAGTCACAGTTGCTTGTCAAGAGAATGCCACCCGCCACGGGCGACGCGGGCTTCCTTAGGCGACAGGTGACGCGTCGAACGTGGCGTAGAGCGGATGGGCAGAGGCAACTGCTGCGGTTCTGGCGCTGAGCTCCTCGCGGACACTCTCAAAGCCAGGTTGCAGCGCGGTTGCAATCACATCGCCAACCTCCGCGAAATCATCGAGATCCAAACCGCGCGTCGCGAGCGCTGGCGTACCAATCCGAAGACCCGATGTGACCATCGGCGGACGCGGGTCGAATGGAACAGCGTTGCGGTTGACAGTGATGCCAATCTCATCAAGCCGGTCCTCTGCTGCCTGCCCGTCCAGCTCGCTCTCGCGGAGGTCAACGAGGGTCAGGTGAACATCGGTGCCACCAGTCAGAACGCTGATGCCGTTGCCGGCACCGAGCAGCTTCTCCGCTATCACCCGAGCAGCAGCAACCGTGCGCTGCTGGCGTTCACGGAATGACTCCGTCGCAGCAAGCTTGAACGCGACCGCCTTTGCGGCGATCACATGCTCCAGTGGGCCGCCCTGCTGCCCTGGGAAGACGCCGCGGTTGATCTGCGTTGCCAGCTCCTCCTTACAGAGGATTAGACCGCCACGCGGACCGCAAAGGGTCTTGTGAACCGTCGTAGTGACCACGTCAGCGTATGGGACTGGACTTGGGTGCTCGCCTGCGGCCACGAGGCCAGCAAAGTGAGCCATATCCACAAGTAGCTTGGCTCCAACCTCGTCCGCAATTTCGCGGAAAGCTGCGAAGTCCAAGTGGCGTGGGTATGCGGACCAGCCCGCGATGATCAGCTTTGGCTTGCTCTCGAGCGCAACCTTGCGGACCTCATCCATGTCGATCAGGAATGTCTTGGGGTCAACGCCGTAGGCGGCAACATCAAACAGCTTGCCTGACATGTTCAGTTTCATGCCATGGCTGAGGTGGCCACCGTGGGCCAGTTCGAGCCCGAGAATCGTGTCTCCAGCGTCGAGGAGGGCATGGTAGACCGCGGCGTTGGCCTGCGCGCCCGAGTGGGGCTGGACGTTTGCGTGTTCGGCCCCAAACAGGGACTTGGCCCGGTCGATAGCAAGCTGCTCTGTGACATCAACATTCTCGCAACCGCCGTAATAGCGCTTGCCCGGATAGCCCTCGGCGTACTTGTTAGTCAGCACTGAGCCTTGACACTCGAGGACGGCACGGGGAACAAAGTTCTCCGATGCGATCATCTCCAGCGTGTTCTGCTGACGGTGAACCTCAGCGTCGATGGCCTCAGCGACCTCGGGGTCGATCTCGGACAGGGGGCGGTCAAGCCAATCTGCTGGCAGGTCACTCATGCTGGGTGGGACTCCTTCTCGATGGCGGATATTTCGTCGACCCTGCGCGCGTGCCTTCCACCCTCGAACTCAGTCGAGAGGAAGGCTGTGAGGATCTCCACTGCTTGATCAGCCGGAATGCGTGAAGCACCTAAGGCGATCAGATTTGCGTCGTTGTGGCGGCGGGACATCTCTGCCTCCAGAGCATCGTGGGCGTTGACGGCGCGCACACCATCGAACTTGTTGGCCGTGATGGCCATTCCCACGCCGGAACCGCAGATCAACACACCAAAGTCAGCAGTCCCGCGACTGACCTGACCAGCAACCTTGGCTGCGAAGTCTGGGTAGTCAACTGCGTCGTCTGTGAACGGACCAAGGTCCACGGGCTCATGCCCTTGGGCAGCAAGGGCAGCCTGAAGGGCTTCCTTCAGCGCGACACCATGATGGTCTGATCCAAGAGCAACTTTCATCGGTCGGGATGACGCTACCAGAGGGATCACCCTCCACCCCCAAGCCGGCGCGCCAACTCGTCCCAGTCCATTGCGCCTTCACGCACGATGGTCCAGTCGCCACCATCCTCATAAGCCGAAAGGTCCACAACCGTTGACGGGGTGCCCGGCAGTTCGCCAGCGTCGAGCACCAAGTCGCAGCCGTCGGTTATCCCTGCGGGGACGGCTTCGATCGTCCGCGGGTCCGGGCCCCCAGAGGGATTTGCCGAGCTCTGCAACACAGGCCAACGGACGCCGCTCAACGCTTCCAACGGACCCTCAAGCTCAGGTACACGCAGTCCAAGTGTGTGGGGGGACCCTGCGCACGCAAGCGGAAACCTGCCGGTCGGGTTTGGAACCAAAGCTGTCACCGGCCCAGGGAAGAGCCTTCCCAGCGCCTCACGGGTCTTAGGGCCAAGTTCGTAGACGGCCTCCAAGGCGAGGGAGACGTCAAAGAACATGACCGCCGCAGGCTTGTCCGGAAGCCTTCCCTTGAGCGCG
This sequence comes from Actinomycetota bacterium, assembly GCA_009699865.1. Taxonomy (GTDB): domain Bacteria; phylum Actinomycetota; class Thermoleophilia; order Solirubrobacterales; family Solirubrobacteraceae; genus WLNJ01. Next base: position 66,479 of record WLNJ01000005.1, on the reverse strand, counting down.
TAAAGGCGCCTGACAGCCTCTTTGTCATCCGGTTCACAGGCCAGTCCATAGACCGTGTCCGCCGGGAACACCGCAACGCCACCCACTGACATGCAGCGCTCAAATGTCGCGGCATCTTCCGCAGTAAGCATCTTCGGGTCGATACTCATCCTCAGATCCTGTCTCCTGAGTTGTCGCCGATCACCACGCGCGCAATGCCGGCAAGGTCATCGCGGATCTCCACATGGGCCCAGCCAGCCTCGGCAAGCAGCGCCGCTGTTGAATCCGCCTGGCCGGCGCCAATCTCGAGCGCAATCCGAGGGATCTTGCGTAGGGCAGCTTGTTCCACCAGCCGCTCTACGGTCTCCAGACCGTCGGGACCAGCGGTAAGTGCGAGATGGGGCTCATAGTCCACGACCTCAGGGTCCAGACCGGTCAGCTCAGAATCGCTGATGTAAGGCGGATTTGAGATCAAGGCGTCAAGTTCAGAATCAACCGCGTCAAGCAGGTCTCCCTGTACGAAAGTGATCTCCAGACCCAGCCGGGTCGCGTTTGCCCGTGCTACATCCAAAGCGCCGGAATCGACGTCGCTTGCCGTGATCTGAAGGTCCGGGCGCTCATCGGCTAGCGCGAGCGCGATCGCACCACTCCCAGTACCAATGTCTGCCACGCGGGCATCCGCTGGCAGGCCCACACCCCACTCCACCAGAAGCTCGGTCTCCGGCCTAGGCGTCAGCACACGACTGTCAACGCCGACCTGAATATTCCTAAACCACCGGTAGCCAACAATCTGGGCGACAGGTTCCCTCTGCGCACGTCTGGCAAGCAGGCCTCGCGCAGCGGCCTCGTTCGCTTCGCCTAGTGGCTCCTCAGACATGCGGCGCAAGCCCGTCCGGTCGGTGCCCAGTGAGTGCGCAACCAGAATCTCCGCGTCCAGCTGCGGTGTTTCACAGCCCGCCTCCGCGAGCTGAGCAGCCCCTTCCCGCACCAGTGCGAGCGGGGCCAGCGTCACTGTCCGAGCGCCTGTTCCTCGAGCCGTTGGCGCTTTTCCTCATCCTGCAACGCGGATGTGAAGTCATCAAGGTCGCCGTCCAGAACTGCATCAAGGTCGTGCAGCAAGAGACCAACGCGGTGATCCTTGACCCGCCGCTCAGGAAAGTTGTAGGTCCGGATCTTCTCGCCGCGAGCGCCGGTACCAACCTGGGCTGACCTTTCCGCGGCAAGCTTTGCCTGCTGCTCCTCCATTGCCCGCTCGTGGAGACGTGCACGCAAAACCCGCATGGCCTTCTCTCTGTTTTGGAGCTGACTCTTTTCGTCCTGCATGGAGACCACGATGCCCGTAGGCCTGTGGGTGATCCGAACCGCCGAATCAGTGGTGTTGACTGACTGGCCACCTGGCCCCGAGGAGCGATAGACATCTATCTGAAGGTCGCTCTGCTTGACATCAACCTCAACCTCATCGGCTTCCGGAAGCACGGCCACGGTCGCCGTCGAAGTGTGGATCCGCCCCTGAGACTCTGTGTCGGGCACACGCTGGACCCTGTGTGTCCCGCCCTCAAACTTGAATACCGAGTAGGCGCCATTGCCCTTGATCGCAAACGTGGCAGAGCCCTCGCCGCCACCAAGCTCCTCCGTCTGGAAGCCACGCCGCTCTGCATACCGAACGAGCATCCTGTGGAGGTCTCCAGCCCAGAGACTGGCCTCATCACCACCGGCGCCGGGTCGGATCTCCACAATCACATCGCGGGAGTCATTCGGATCTGCTTCAACCATTGCAAAACGGATCTGCTCCTCAAGGACCTCACGGTCAGCCTTGGCTGCTGTCTCCATCTCGCGAATCTCAGGGTCGTCCCCATCGGCGAGGAGTTCCTTGGCGCCCAGCTCATCCCCTACCGCACGCCGCCATTCCTTGGCAATGCGAGCCGGCTCTTCGAGATCTGAGTAGGCGCGGCTTGCGGCCTCAAAAGCATTCCGGTCGCCGATCACAGCTGGGTCCGAAAGCGAGGCTTCAAGCTCAGCAAAGCGTGCCTCTATTCTCCCAACCAGTTCCTCAATCATCGCCGTCGGCCTCAGGCTGCGACTTCAAGACCAGCATTGGCGGCATCGGCAAGGTCGGCCGGGTCCTCGCCATCAAGAACGGCACGGAGAGAGGCAATTGCAACGGCAAGCTGATCGTGATCAGGCTCGCGAGTCGTCAGCCTCTGGAGCTGAAGGCCTGGCCACATCAGGCTACGCACCCAGCTTTTGGACCGGTTGCGGCCGAACCAGCGGATTGCCTCAAAGGAGAGCCCAGCAATCAGCGGAACCCCAAGGATTCGTGAGAGCACAAGCCAGTACCAAGCCGGAAGGCCGATCGGCGCAAACATGAAGATGGCGATGACCATCACAATCAGTAGGAAGCTCGTACCACAGCGTGGATGGAGCCTTGAATAGCGCTCAGCGTTCTCAGGAGTCAGTGGCTGACCGCCCTCATAGCAAGCGATCGTCTTGTGCTCAGCACCGTGGTACTCAAACACGCGCCGCAGGTCAGGCATCTTCGCTAGGAGAGCGAGATAGCCCAAGAAAATGGAGGTCCTCAGGAGACCTTCGACAAGCCAGAACAGAAGCGAGGAGTGCAGCTGCCCGCGGATCAGGCTTGTCAGCGCAACAGGGATTACGAAGAAGAGTCCCACTGCAAGTCCGAGCGAGAGGATCATCGCGCCGATCCAAGCACCGCGACTGAGTTCCTCTTCCTCCCCGAGTTGGATGTCCGCGCTGATCTGCAGCGCCTTGAAACCAATCCCCATTGACTCAAAGAGAGCAACGGCCCCGCGGATCACGGGCAGCCGGAGTGCTCTGTGGCGCCGGAGTACCGACTTGAGAGGGAAGCTTCGGATCTCAATCTCACCCTCCGGCTCACGGACCGCTACAGCCCAGATGCCGACGCCGCGCATCATCACGCCTTCAAGGATGGCCTGACCGCCCACTGGGGCGTCGTTACCAGCCATCAGGCGCCCATCAGGCAGCCGGGTGGCCTCTGTGGCCTCCCCGCTCACCAGCCGGACCTGCTCAGCCGTCTGCCGGGCGGCTCTTGGCCGCACGACGCTGGAATCGCTCGACGCGTCCACCTGTATCAACTAGCTTTTGACGGCCGGTGTAGAACGGGTGGCACTCCGAGCAGATTTCCACGCTGATCTCGGCTGTCGTCGAGCGCGTGGTGAACTGGTTGCCGCAGGTGCATCGCACCTGAGACTCAATGTATTCGGGGTGGATCGAGGATCGCATTGAAAATGATTCTAGCGGGGAGAGGCGCTCGGGGTCAGTCCGGTAGCCAGCAGCCGCCCGTCCAGATGTTGTCGTCGCCGTTGGACTCGGCCAAAAGGTTGCCTGGATCCACCTCAATCAGGGCCGTACTACCGGCGAAGCAGCTCGGCGCATCAATAGAGAGAACCTTCGACTCACCAACCTTGATCGTCCCTGTCGAGAGTCGAGTCCCGCGCGAATCAACCGGGTAATAGAACGGCGTCGCCGCAGGGAGGATCATCAGTCGCAGCTGTGCGGCAAGCGCTGTCCCCTTGCCGCTATTGCGCACCGTCACCGCGTAGCGGACCTTGCTGCCGCTAACGACGAGCGTCCTGACAACCCCGGTGATTGTGAGGTTAGGCCGGTAGTCAGGCTGGTTACAGGACACGGTCCTCAGCATCTGGTGTTTGACCACCTTGGACCCACTTCCGTTCCACTGATAGTCAACCTCCATCCGATACCTAGCTGGGGATGGAAGGGAGTCAATCTTCTTGTTGAAGATCCAGTTGCGAGTTGTCCTCACTGAGATAGCCGGCTCCCAGTCACCCAAGGACCCTGCCACCTTCAACTCCCTTTCTGCTCCGACGACGGGCTTGTAAAACAGATGCGCGCGGATCTGCATTGACACTGTCCCCGTGACCGCAATCATGTGGGCTTGGATCTCAAGCCTCCGGTTAGCTAGGACCGAACTAGTCGCACACTTTGTGACCCTCAGCGAGGCTGGGGCGCCGGCCGCTCCTGCTGGTCCGTGAGTTATGACCGGCACGACCACGGTCGGATGAACGTTTGGCATCGCTTGGCCGTCAGCCATTGCTGTTGCGGCAAACGCCGCGCTCGCGATTACTAATACCGCTGGGACCCTGGTCAACATCTTCACAAGTCTCTCTAACCCGCGACCATCGCGCAAGTTTCGACTGACGAGTCAACGGACTTCATGAGTCCGCCAACCCGTCTCGAAAGCCTAAAAACTCAGGTGATTTGGTAGAGAGGACCGTCGCCGCCTTCAGGGGGTGTCAGACGCCCACCCTTGGCAGTGATGGCGCCGCACTGCACGCAGTTGGTGTAGTTGACGACCACATCGACGTCGCCTGTTGCGGGCGCGTCATCCGGGATCTCATAGACCCCAGCTGGGCACATCCACTTCCATGTCTCAGCCACCTCACGCGGAACAGTCTTCTTCACGCGGATGTGATTGGGCGCATCGTCGCGCGTCGAGTTACCTGTGATGAACACGCTCGACAGCTTGTCGAAGGTGAGCTTGCCGTCAGGCTTGGGGTACTTCTTGTCCATCTTGCCGATGAACATTGGCTGAGCATCATTCCGATGCAGTGGCCAACGGCCGCCTGGGAACTTGCCCTTGGTGGCGATCATCAGGTTGACAAGCGGCCCACCGAGGATCAAGCCCTTCGCGAACGGCTGGCGTACATTTCGGACCTCATGGAGGTCCTTGCCGATGAAGGAGTCCTCAACAGCAGCCTCGTACTTCTCAAGCGGCTCGCCGGCCTTCAGGTTGGCGTAGATGGCCTCTGCGGCAAGAATGCCTGACTTGATTGCGTAGTTGACTCCCTTGAGAGCAGCGGTGTTGACCAGTCCTCCCGAGTCACCAACAATCACAGCCCCTGGCATTGAGAGCTTTGGAACCGCCCAGTAGCCGCCAGCTGGCAGTGCCTTGGCACCCCATGCGACGCGCTCGCCACCGTCAAGAATCTTCCTGACCATTGGGTGCGTCTTGAACTGCTGAAGCAGGTCATGCGGTGATGTTGTGGCGTCTGCGTAATCCAAATCCACGACGAAGCCGATCGAGACCATGTCGTCTCCGGTCTTCTCGTCCTTCATTGGGTAGATCCAAGATCCGCCAATCTGGTGGTGCTTGGCGCTGATCTTCAGCGGCCAACCGGCAACCGTGTGGATGACCTTGTCGAGTGGCTTGGCCACCTTCCAAACTTCCTTAACGCCGAGCTCCCAGGTCTGTGGCTCGCGGTCCTTGCCGAGACCAAACTCACGGATTGCGGCGCCTGTGAGGCTGCCCCAGCATCCGTCAGCAAGAACAGTGGCCTTGGCTGCAACGTCGACGCCTGGCTCAAAGTTGCCAAGCTGCTCGCCGTCCTTGCCTCGACCCTTGTCGCCCGAGCGAACGCCCTTGACGGTTCCGTCCTCAACGAGCAGCTGTGAAGCAGCGGTCTCAGTGAGGATGTACGCGCCACCTTCCTCTGCCTTCTGCTGCATGAAGCGGCACATTGCGGCGACTGAAATGACCTCATTGCCGTGGTTCTTAAGCGGTGGTGGCGGCGGGATGCGAACCTTGGTCTTCCCATTGGGAAGGAGGTAAATAGCTTCCTTCTTGACCTCGCCGAAGGCGAAGCCTGCCTTGCGCCAATCTTCCCGGCTCAAGTCTGGGAAGAGTTCCTCCAGCGGCTCCGGGCGCACAACGGCACCCGAGAGGTTGTGGCCGCCACAGGTCTTCGACTTCTCAACGACGGCAACCGGGACCTCACCCAGTTTCTCCATCGTTTCCGGATCGTCGGCCAACAGCTGCAGCAGACGATTGGCGCATGCGAGGCCGGCGGTTCCCCCGCCGACAATCGCTACGCCTACCTCAATCCGTTCGTCTTCCCCATCTACTCCGCGCTTGATGAACTCGGCTGGCGAGTCCACCGGCGGTGGAAATCCAATTGGAGCTACTTTGCCATTGCCCGACATGTGATCAGCTTCCCTTCTTGGCCTTAATGGCCTCAGTCAGCTTGGGCAGAATCGCGTTCAGGTCGCCAACGATGCCGAGGTCCGAGAACTCGAAAATCGGAGCGTTTGCGTCCTTGTTGATGGCGATGATGTTCTCCGAGCCCTGCATGCCCACCTTGTGCTGGATGGCACCTGAGATGCCAGCAGCGAGGTAGAGCTTCGGAGCAACGGTCTTGCCTGTCTGGCCAATCTGGCCTGCGTACGGGAACCAACCCGCATCCACAACCGCACGGGTTGCGGCAACAGCGCCACCGAGCGACTCAGCAAGGTCCTCGCAGAGCTGGAAGCCCTCTGCTGCACCAAGTCCGCGCCCACCAGCGACAAGTACCTTTGCATCCTCGATGTTGATGTCAGCACCGCGCTGCTCGCCGCGAGTGACCATCGTTGCGCGGCTGGTCCATTCGGAGAACGTCACTGCGAGATCTTCGACCTCAGCGGTTCCGCCACTCTCCTTGACCTCAAACGCATTGATTCGGCCGATGATGATGCCCAGGTCGCTCCGGTACTTGGAGATCGAGATCTGAGAGTCACCGAGAATCGGACGCTCTGCGACTGCCTTGCCACCGTCAACGTTGATGGCTGTGACCTCCATGGTCACACCGGCATCGAGACGTGCGGCCAGTCCTGCGCCGATCTCGAAGCCCAGCAGTCCGCCTCCGAAGAGAGCGTAGTTGTAGCCATTGGCTCCAACAAGCTGTGCCATTGCGTCGATCACTGGCTGAGAGAGGCCTTCTGCGCCGTCAACCTTGTAGACCTTCTTGGCGCCGTAGTTGCCAAGGGCGGCAAGTACGTCATTGGTCAGGTCTGCGCCGCCAACAACGACGACGTCACACTGGCCGCCGAGCTCGCCGGCAACACGTGAACCCTCGGAGATTGCCCCGAGTGAGTTCTTGTTGATTACTCCATTGTTGTGGAGTGCGTATACGAGAACGCTGCTCATGCGATCAGCTTCCTTTCCTCAAGCCACGCCACAATCTGTGCGACCGTGTCGTTGGTGTCTTCGTCTTCAATTATTTGACCTGCTGCCTTTGCGGGCGGAGCCTTGAAGTCGCCACAGGAAACCTTGGAACCATCGGTTCCAACACGGCCTGCGTCGATTCCAACGTCGCCTGCGGACTTGACATCCAGCTGCTTCTTCTTGGCGCCCATGATCGCCTTAAGCGATGGGTAGCGTGGCTCGTTGATGGCATCGCCAACTGAGATAACAGCCGGGAAGTCAACCTGCACGGTGTCGTAGCCGTACTCGGCCTGACGCTCGCACTTGGCGTTTCCTGCCGTGACGACCATCTTCACTACCTGTGTCACGGATGGCATCTTCAGGTGGTCGGCCACAACTGCGCCGATCGTGTAGCACTCGCCGTCATCTGACTGCTGGCCGAGAAGGACCAGGTCAGGGTTCTCGCTCTCGAGAACCTTGGCAAGGGCGTAGCCGGTTGCGGCCACGTCGCTGCCTGCAAGCGTGTCGTCTGAAAGGTGGATCGAACGGTCGGCACCGAGCGATACGGCCTTGTGGAGTGCGCGTTCTGCACCCGATGGGCCCATCGTTACGGCGACAATCTCGCCTACTTCGATGCCGTTGCCTTCGTCTTCGCGGATCTGCATTGCTGCTTCGATCGCGTGTGTGTCGTATGGGTTGAGGTTGGTCTCACCGCTGCGGTCGAGACGGCCCGTTGCTGGGTCGATTCTCTTGTCCACTGCGGCGTCCGGTACCTCTTTAACCAGGACGCAAATCTTCATGGCGTGTTCGTCCTCCTGTTGCTTGTCGGGATGGGGCGGGTTGAATAGTGTCGAAAACTGACTGACGAGTCAATGAGTTTACGTACCAGTCCCCCGGTTGGTTCTTTCCAGTCTTCTCCTAGGCCAGTACTGCGCCGCGGATGAAGTCGATAATCGCCTGCGTGGAGGCGCCCGGCGTGAATACTTCGGCAACGCCGAGAGCCTTCAGTTCGGGAATGTCGTCGGCAGGAATTGTGCCTCCGACTGTCACAAGGATGTCGCCTGAGTCCTGCTCGCGCAGGAGTTCGACGATTCTTGGGACCAAGGTCATGTGTGCTCCAGACAGGATTGAAAGGCCAACGGCGTCGGCGTCCTCCTGAATCGCGGTCTCCACGATCTGCTCTGGAGTCTGGTGCAAGCCCGTATAGATGACTTCCATGCCAGCGTCGCGCAGGGCGCGGGCAATGATCTTGGCGCCACGGTCGTGACCATCAAGGCCAGGCTTGGCGACAACTACTCGGATCTTGCGTGATGTGGCTGTTTCAGTCATGTGTTTGTGCCCTTCTGTGTACGGACCGTAGGGCGCGGCGGATCGTACCGCCCTTGCGCCCAGAGGGGCGGTCAGCCCTGTTCAATGAACGCCTTCAGCTTGCCCGGCATGGTGTCAACCATCTGACCGCGGAGGAGGTCAACGAGCGGTCCGCGGATAACCAGACCGAGTGTCCGGCCCATGTCGACAGTCATCTCATAGGTTGCTTCAGTCGTCCCATCACCAAGATCCTTAAGGGTCCATGAGCCTTCAACGGACTTCATGTCGCCCTTCTTCTGCTTCCACGACAGGCCGTTTGGCTCGTCGTAGCTGAACTCAAGCTCACTCTTGACAGTCTTGACCTTCGCGTCGCTCTCAGTGAGCACGCGCGTCTGGTTGCCGTCGCCGTCCCGCTCGAGAACCTCAACGTCCTTGATCTCGGGCTGCCACTTGGGAGAGTTCTCAACGTCGGCAGCGACCTTGTAGACCTCCGCTATTGGTGCATTGATGACCTCTGTTGCGCTTCCGTGAATTGCCATGTGCTCTCCCCCTTGATGCTTAGTAGACCGGCGTTTCGGTGTACGACCCAAAGACTGTCTGCATCGCAGCAACCATTTCACCCTCGGTCACTTCAACCCTGGCGCAGTCGAGCAGGAACGGCATCAGATTGGCATCCGTGGCGGCAGCGGCCGTGAGCGCGGCGAGGGTTGCGTCAACTTTGGCTGCATCACGGTTGGCCTTGCGGGCCTTGAGGCTCTCCACCTGTTTGGTCTCCAATGACGGGTGCACCTTGAGGATGTCGGTCTGGGCCTCATCGCCCTCGGTGTAAGCGTTGACGCCGACGACAATTCTGCGTCCAGCCTCAATCTCCTGTTGCAGCTCAAAGGACGCATCGGCGATCTCACGCTGTGGGAACCCTTCCTTGACTGCGGCGACCATGCCTCCCAGCTCGTCGATCCGACGGAAGTAGTCGTAAGCCTGAGCTTCGATTGCGTCGGTCATTGCCTCAACCGCGTAGGACCCACCGAGTGGGTCGATCGTGTTGGTCACACCGGTCTCAGTAGCAATGATCTGCTGGGTCCGAAGGGCCACCCGAACCGCTTCCTCAGTTGGCAAGGCGAGTGCCTCGTCATAGGAGTTCGTGTGGAGCGACTGCGTGCCACCGAGCACCCCTGCCAATGCCTCAATGGCAGTACGGACAATGTTGTTGAGCGGCTGCTGAGCTGTCAGCGATACGCCGGCCGTCTGCGTGTGGAATCGCATCAGCCATGACTTGGGGTCCTTGGCGCCAAAGGTCTCCTTCAGCTCGCGGGCCCAGATCCGGCGGGCTGCGCGGTACTTGGCAATCTCCTCAAAGAAGTCAATCTGCGCGTTGAAGAAGAACGAGAGGCGCGGTGCGAAGTCATCAACATCTAGACCCCGCTCAACCGCCTGCTCCACATAGGTAAGGCCGTTCTTGAGTGTGAACGCGAGCTCTTGGGCTGCGGTCGAACCAGCCTCACGGATGTGGTAGCCGCTGATCGAAACCGGATGCCAGCGCGGCATCTCCTTCGAACACCATTCGATCATGTCCCCCACTAGGCGCATTGCAGGGTCAACAGGGAAGCACCACTCCTTCTGGGCGATGTACTCCTTCAGAATGTCGGTCTGGATGGTCCCCGCCAGCTGCGCTGCCGGGACACCTTGCTTCTCGGCGGCGGCAACATAGAAAGCGAGCATCATTGCCGCGGGAGCGTTGATCGTCATCGAGACCGAGACCTCGCCAAGCGGGATGCCTTGGAAGAGGCGCTCCATGTCTGCCAGTGAGTCAACTGCCACTCCTTCACGCCCAACCTCGCCGAGCGAGAGTCGGTGGTCGGAGTCATGTCCCATCAGCGATGGCATGTCAAAGGCTGTCGAGAGGCCGGTCTGCCCATGTTCGAGCAGATAATGGAAGCGCTCATTGGTCTCCTCCGCTGTGCCAAAGCCGGCGAACTGGCGCATCGTCCAAAGGCGGCCGCGGTACATCGATCCGTAAACACCGCGGGTGAAGGGGTACTCGCCCGGCAGGCCGATCGAAGCTGAACGGTCCTCGGACAGGTCGGCCTCGGTGTAGAGGGGCTTCACCGGCTCGGCTGAGAGCGTGGTGAAGGAAACGTCGCGCTCCTTGGAGGCCTCAAAGGTCTCCTTGCGCCAACGCTCAAGGTCGTCACTAAATGAGCGGGGTTCGGCTGCCATCGGCGTTGAGTCTACGGCCGCACGCGGTAGGGCGGCTGCCAAGAACGGCCAGCGCTGAGAACTGGCCCCTTCAGCGGGCTGCGTCGCCCAGCAAACCGCGGGCAATCACGATGCGCTGAACTTCACTGGTGCCCTCGTAAATCTCGGTGATCTTGGCGTCGCGGTAGTAGCGCTCGGCTGGCAGGTCTTCCATGTAGCCGGCGCCACCAAGGATCTGGATTGCCTCGCCTGTTTGGAACCGGGCGACACGGCTGGCAAACAGCTTGGCCTGCGCTCCTTCAATCGTGTGCGGTTCGCCAGCATCCTTCAGCCTTGCTGCCCTCAGCATCAGGGCGCGTGCTGCCTCAATGTCAGTGCTCATCTCCGCGATCTTGGCTTGGATCTGTCCGAGCCTTGCAATCGGTCCGCCGAATGCCTCGCGCTCTTTTGCCCACTCGATCGCAAGGTCCATGGCTCCCTGAGCCAACCCGGTTGCCTGTGCGGCGATTCCAATCCTGCCTCCGTCCATCACGCTAAGAGCAACGCGCATGCCCGCTCCGGGCTCGCCGAGCCGTTCGCAAGCGACACCATCAAAAGCTAGGTCAGCGGTGTTTGAGGCGTGCAGCCCCATCTTCTTCTGCTCTCCGATCACGGACATTCCTTCAGCAGGACGGCTGACGATGAAGGCGCTCAGTTTGCCGTCGGCCTCAGTGTCTTTGGCGACGACGACAATCTCGCCCGCGTAGGAACCGTTGGTAACCCACTGCTTGCTGCCGTGAAGTTTGCCATCGCGGTATTCGGTCTTGACCGCGCCGAGGTCACTCCCCGCGTGGGTCTCAGTCAAGGCGATCGCCGCCAGCCTGTGACCTTGCGCCAGCGGTGGCACTAGGCGTTCAATCTGCTCATCAGTGCCAAACAGCAGGATTGGCTGAGTCCCAACTGAGAGGTGGACGGAGACCGTTACGGCAAGGCTTGAATCGACTCGGGCCAGCTCACTGATGACTAGGGCTGCCGCCGTGAATGTCGACCCGGCACCCCCATGCTCAACCGGCACGGGCACACCAAGCAGACCCAGCTCGCCCAGTTCGGTGACAAGCGCTTTGGGGAACTTCTTCTCCCGGTCACGCTCGGCTGCACCAGGCGCGACCTTCTCGTCCGCGAAGCGGCGAGCGAGGGCTTGGATCTCTCGTTCCTCATCGGTCAAACCAAGAATGTTGCTCACCCAATGTCCCTTCGTCGGTTCAGCATCGCTGCCATACCACCAACAAACGCGGTCGTGCCGATGGCACCACCCAGCGCGAGGCGCCTTCCGATGGTCTCAAAGGTCAGCACCTGCCAATCCTCGTCCTTTGCAATGCGGGCCAGTTCACGGTCAGGGTTGACAGCAACTGGGTAGCCAACGGCGCGGAGCATTGGCAGGTCGGACTCAGAGTCCGAGTAGCCGTAGGACTTTGAAAGGTCGATGTTCTCCTTGGCGGCAAACTCGCGCATCGCATCAGCCTTGCCCTCCCGATATGTGAAGTGGCCTGTGCTGCGTCCCGTATAGCGACCGTCAACAATCTCCGAGGTTGTCCCGATCGCCCCGTCAAACCCAACAATCCGTGCCAGTGCCGAGGCGATCTCCTGCGATGCGGCCGTGCAGATGTAAATCGACCGACCAGCATCCTGATGGCCCCACGCCTCCTCGAGCATCTGTGGGTAGAGGCGGGGCAGGATCCCCGCCAACACATCTGGGGCAAGGCGCTGCATTGCCTTCACATCCGCGCCCTCAATCTGCTTGGAGATGCTGTCGCGCAGAGCGTCCGTGCGCTCATCAGTTGACCCGACCAGCCGGAAGCGCAGGTTCTCCAGACCAAACTTGACTAGGTCACGGCGGCGTACGAGACCCGCCCGATAAGAAGCCCTGCCAAATTCAAAGGCAGCAGAGCCCGCAATCAGGGTTCGGTCAAGGTCAAAGAACGCCGCAGCGCGGCCAGTCATGTGTTCAGCCTAGGAGACGCGAATGATGATCGCGTCACCCTGGCCGCCACCGGAGCAGATGGCAGCAATGCCAAGTCCGCCACCGCGACGCTTGAGTTCAAGCGCGAGCGTGCCGATGATCCGAGCACCAGAGGCCCCAATTGGATGGCCAAGAGCAACTGCGCCACCGTTGGGATTGACCTTGGCCTCATCGAGGTCAAGCATCTTGATTGTGTTCAGGGTGACCGAGGCGAAGGCCTCGTTGATCTCCCACACATCAATATCTCCTGCAGTCAGACCAGCAGCTTCAAGTGCCTTCTGTGAAGCGTGTCCGGGCGTGGTCGCTAGGTAGGCGAAGTCGCCGGCAACCTGAGCGTGTCCGACAATCTCAGCCAGCGGAGTCTTGCCGTTTGCCTCAGCCCACTCGTCTGATGCGAGCACGAGAGCGCCACCGCCGTCATTTACTCCAGGGGCATTGCCTGCAGTGTGGCTCCCGTCCTTCATGAAAATCGGCGAAAGGCCCTCAAGCCGTTCAAGGGTTGTGTCAGCGCGTGGGCCTTCGTCAGTGTCAACGATGGTGTCGCCCTTCTTGCTGCTGATCGTCACTGGAACGATCTCCTCTGCCATACGGCCAGATTCGATTGCTGCGATCGCAAGCTCATGGCTACGTAGTGACCAGCGGTCCATCTCAGCGCGGTCCATTCCGATCTCAGCGGAGACCTCGCTGGCTTCGTGGGCCATGTGCTTGCCGCTGAATGGGTTAGTCAGGCCGTCCTTGATCATTGCGTCAAGAGCCTTCACATCGCCCATCCGGAAGCCCTGACGGGCACCCGGAAGCAAGTAAGGGGCGTTGGTCATTGACTCCATGCCGCCGCCAACACCAACGTTGACATCACCACAGCGGATGTAGGAATCAAGGATCGCAACGGCGCGAACGCCTGAAGCGCAGACCTTGTTGACAGTCTCAGAGGTGACTTCCTTCGGGATACCACCGTTGATCTGTGCCTGGCGGGAAGGGATCTGTCCCTGTCCGGCTTGGAGCACTGTGCCCATCACGACATGGTCAACTTGCTCACCTGTCACGCCGGCACGGTCAAGCGCGCCTGCGATGGCAATCCCACCAAGTTCAACTGCGGTCAGCGAAGCGAGTCCGCCGGACATACGGCCGATCGGTGTGCGTGCTGCGGAAAGAATGACTGTCTTGGGCATTGTGTCTCCGGTCTCGAAGGTCGGGCCGCGGATGGTAACGGTCACGCGCCGGAATGTCGCCCCGGCGATAGGCTGATCAACCATGCACATCGAAGCCACGACCCAAGCCCCCACCGATACAGGCGCCGACACCGTTGCAGTTCCCGTCTTTGACGGGGAAGGTGTCGCCCATGACTTTGAGGATGGATTCCTCGGTTCGCTCGTCGAGCGCGGCGAGGCGAAGACCTCGATCGGCTCCGTTGCCGTCACCCACGGTGGCGATCTCCGTTTCATCATTTACGGGCTTGGCAAGCGCGATGACCTAACTCCCGAGAAGGCCCGTCGAGCTGCTGCCGCAGTCGAAACCAAGGCCCGCTCACTTGGCTGCGCGACCCTCTGCATCGAAATCCCCCACCATGCTGATGACGCAACCGTCGAAGGCCTTGTTGAGGGAATGGCGCTGTCAGCCCACCGTTGGGACACGCGCAAGGGCAATGACCCTGAACGTCGCGAACCTGCAGCCGAGGTCATGTTCAGTGATCACGATGACCGGACCGTTCCAGTTGCCCGCGGGATTCTGCTCGCGGCAGCTCAGAACCGGGCGCGTGACCTGCAGAACTCACCACCCAATGAGATGACACCCGACGCGCTGGCTGCACGCGCAGCTGAGATCGCTGAGCTGAGCGAGCACGCGACCCTTGAGACCCTCGACCGAGCCCAGCTGATCGCCGCAGGATGTGGCGCCTTTGCCGCAGTCGCCCAGGGCACTGACCGCGAGCCCCGCATGATCGTCCTGAAGTGGAACCCGCCCGGTGTTACCGCGGAGCCACTCGCACTTGTTGGCAAGGCCGTGACCTTTGACAGCGGTGGTATTTCGATCAAACCAAGCGTTGGCATGGAGGGCATGAAGTTCGACATGTCAGGTGGCGCAGCAGTCCTGGAAGCCACTGCCGCAATCATCGAACTCAACGTGCAAGTCCCTGTGATCAGCGTGGTTGGGGCAACAGAGAACCTCCTCTCAGGCTCCGCAATGAGGCCGAGCGACATTGTCACCGCCTCAGACGGAACGACGATTGAGATTGACAACACCGACGCAGAGGGCCGCTTGGTCCTTGCTGACTGTTTGGTCAAGGCGAAGGCTGAGGGCGCCAAGCGGATTGTCGATTTGGCGACCCTGACCGGCGCGATGGACATCGCGCTCGGGCCGGCGTACGCAGGTCTGTTCTCCAACAACGACGAGTGGGCGGCCACGCTGATGGCCGCGTCCGACGGCAGCGGCGAGCCCCTTTGGCGCATGCCCCTGCACCCGTCGTACAGAAAGATGATCGAAGGGGTCTACGCGGACATCCGCAACACGGCCAGCAAGCGTGTGGCCGGAGCATCAACGGCCGCGGAGTTCCTGCACCACTTTGCCGGCGATGAAATTCCTTGGGCCCACCTCGATATCGCCGGCGTTGCCGACGATGTCGACCTCCCTTACGCCAAGAAGGGCGGTGCCGGTTTCGGCGTCCGTCTGCTCGTGACCCTGGCCGAATCACTCGCAGCCTGAGAACATCATCAGCATGAACTTCGACCTCTCAGATGAACACCGTCTCCTGCGTGACTCCGTGCGCGAATTTGCCGAAGGCGAAGTCGCCCCAATCGCAGAGGAGATCGACCACAACAAGCGCGTCCCCACAGAGATCGTGGAGAAGATGGGCAAGCTCGGTTGGATGGGTATCCCCTTCCCCGAGGAGGTGGGCGGCGCCGGCGGTGACTCGCTTGCCTACGCGCTCGCTGTTGAGGAACTAACCCGCATTGACTCAAGCGTGGCAATCACGCTCTGCGCGCACACCTCTCTGGGCACCCAGCCCATCTACCTCTTCGGCAGTGACGAGCAGAAAGCCGAATGGCTGCCAAAGCTCTGTGCCGGTGAGCTCCTCGGCGCGTTTGGTCTGACCGAGCCTGAGGCCGGGTCAGACGCGGGCAACACGCAAACCCGAGCAAACCTTGAAGGCGGCGAGTGGAACATCAACGGCGCAAAGCAGTTCATCACTAACGCTGGAACATCCATGTCAGGCGTTGTCGCGATTACTGCTGTAACCGGCGAGGACGCCAACGGTCGCAAGGAGATCAGCAACCTGCTCGTTCCTAACGGAACACCCGGCTATGAGCAAGGCCAGCAGTACGGCAAGATCGGCTGGCACGCTTCCGATACTCGCCCTCTCACCTTCACCGACTGCAAGGTCCCAGAGGAGAACCTCCTCGGCCCACGCGGCGAGGGCTTCAAGCAGTTCCTCAAGATCCTCGACATTGGCCGCATTGGCGTGGCCGCAATGGGTGTCGGCCTTGCTCAAGGCGCACTTGACCTTGCGATTGCCTACGCCAACGAGCGTGTTGCCTTTGGACAGAAGATCGGCAAGTTCCAAGCGATCCAGGCCAAGATCGCCAACATCTCAGCTGAACTTGAAGGCGCTCGCCTGCTGACCTACAAGGCTGCACTTGAGAAGGACGCCGGCCTTGACTTCAGCCTCACGGCCGCGCAGGCCAAGCTAAAGACCGGCCGACTTGCTGTCTGGGCTGCTGAGGAAGCCGTGCAGATCCACGGCGGTTACGGCTGGATTGACGAGTACGCAATCTCCAGGCTTTACCGCGACGCGAAGATCTTGACCATTGGCGAAGGCACTGATGAGGTGCAGCAAATGGTCATCGCACGCAAGCTCGGCTGCTAGCCGGTTAGCGTGGGCGTAGGAACGCTCACGGCAACTTCCTGCGCCTAGAGATCCTCCAGGATCTGACTCGCGGCTGAGGCAGGGTCGATCTTTCTCTGGGAGACCTGTTCAAGGAGGTCGGCGAACTCGGGAGTGGCTTCGATGCGGTCCTCAAGATCACGTCGCAGGCGACCGGTCGCGATTGCCAGGACCTCAGACCGGAGGTTGCGCTTGCGGCGTTCAACCAGCGTGCCCTCGGCCTCAATGTAGGCCCGGTGCTCGTCGAGCTTCTCGATCAGCTCATCAATGCCCTTGTCGTGGACTGCCTCGGTCTTGACGATCGGCGGCACCCAACCCTCCCGAGGTCCAAGTGCCAAAACCGCGCGGACCTCACGGACCATGGTCTCGGTCAGCGGATGGTCAGCCTTGTTGACAACGATCACATCCGGAATCTCCATGATCCCAGCCTTGAGAGCTTGAATCGAGTCACCCGAGCCAGGGATCAGAACGAGTACGACAGTGTCAGCGTGGTTGATGACATCAACCTCGGCCTGGCCCACGCCGACAGTCTCGAGCAGCACGATGTCACGGCCCGCAGCATCAATCAGCAGAGCCGCCTGTAGGGCAGCTTCGGCCAATCCGCCGAGCGCGCCACGGTTAGCCATTGAGCGGATAAACACGCCTGGATCAAGGAAGTGCTCGGTCAAACGGATGCGATCCCCGAGTAGCGCACCGTGTGTGAATGGGGACGAAGGGTCAATGGACAGAACGCCAATGGTGTTACCACGGGCCCGCTCCGCCTTTGTCATTGCGCTGATCAGAGTGCTCTTGCCAGCCCCGGGTGCTCCGGTCAAGCCAACGACGCGCGCGTTACCCGTCCTCGGATAGATCGCCTTGACGAGCTCCCAGCCAGCAGGGTCGTTGTCCTCAACTAGGCTGATCGCCCGAGCAAGAGCTCGCCGGTCGCCCGCGAGGAGGCGTGTAGTGAGGTCTTCGGTTGTTCCCTTCGCGGCCATTGGTACGGATCATGCCACTCCAGCCCCGTGTGCCGATCCCGGTGCCTGTCCTGCCTGACCTCCTCCAACAGGCCCGGCGATTTACCATCCCCAGTGTGGAACACGTCCAGACCATTCACCCCAGCGAAACTCAGTCCGATGCTGTCCGGCTACCGCCGGGTCCACCGCACGGAGGACCGTTCGCGCTGCTGCGGTTCATGCACTCGAGTCACATGCTCAACTTTCAGTACTTCCGGATGGTGGCGCGCTGGGTCTGGCTGAAAGCCCGCTGGCGTGGCCGGCTGGTCACGGATGGTCTCTGTTTCATCTGCCCGGATGTCACCTTCGAGATCGGCAAGGAAGCGAAGGTCCACCTCGGCCGCTGGTCATGGATCGGCAACGGGTGCAAAATCCGTGCCCACGAGGGTGAGGTGGTCATCGGCGCCAAGACCGTGTTCGGTCAGGAGTGCACGATCAGCTCCTTCCAACATGTCTCAATTGGCCGGGAGTGCATCCTCGCCGACCGAGTGATGCTGATCGATTTTGACCACGGCGCCGCGGAGGTAGACCGCCCCATCCGAGCTCAGGGGATCTACAAGCGCGATGTCCGGGTTGGCCACAACTGCTGGATCGGCTACGGCGCCTGCATTCTGCGCGGCGTGACTGTCGGCGACAACACGATCATCGGCACCAACTCAGTGGTGACCAAGGACGTGCCCGACAACGCCATCATGGGCGGTGCCCCCGCGAAGGTCTTGCGAATGCGCGAGACCCCGCAGTCAATGCGCTGGGGTTAGGCGCTGACCGCGAGCAGGTCGCGGTAGACGACTGCTGTTGAGCGGGCTACATCAGCCCAGTCAAAGCTCAGTACATGTTCGGAAGCCTCAGCAACCAGACGGTCTCGCAGCACGTCATCGCTGAGTAGGCGCTCAATCATGATCGCGAGGTGTTCTGCGTCACCACCGTTGAACCTGAGTCCCACCTTGTCGCCCTCAGGCACAACCTCACGCAGACCGCCGGTGTCAGCGACGATGCACGGACAGCCGGAAGCCATTGCCTCTAGGGCCACAAGCCCGAACGGTTCATACAAGCTTGGGACCACTGTCAGGTCAGCTATTCGGTAGAGCGAGTGGAGTGCGTCGTCGCCGATCCAACCAAGGAATGTGCCGTGGTCGTCAAGGCCAAGCTTCGTGGCCTGAGCCTTCAGGTCGGCTTCAGCCGTGCCTGAGCCGGCAACGAGAAAACGGACATTGCCGAGCGTCTCGATGATCCCCGGGAGTGCCTCGAGTGCGAGGTGGAAGCCCTTCTCGTAGACCAGCCGTCCAACTAGGAGGATGAGCCTCTCATCTGGCTTGGCAAACTTTCCACGCAGGGTGTCAAGGTCATCGACGGGGACAAGGTCCATTGGGTCAATGCCATTGGGGATCACTTCGACTGAGCCCTCGTCGAGCGCGTAGATGTCAGTGATGTGGTCGCGCATGTAGGCCGAGCAGGCGATCACGCGGTCAGCCCTGTTTGTCATCCACCGTTCGACACCGTGGATGTGCGACTGGGGATGGTCCTCGATCCAACCTTGGTGCCTGCCGTACTCAGTTGCGTGAACGGTCATGACAAGTGGACAGCGGAACCGCTTGGCAAGGTGATCGCCCGCCCCGGCCACAAGCCAGTCGTGACCGTGGACAAGGTCGAAGTCGTAACGGTCGCCTAGTTCGACGCCGGCGGCAAGCAGGTCTGCGTTCATGTGCTCGATCCAAGCGATGAACTCGCCAAGGTCGTTCGGCCGGCTGGGCTCGACAACGCGGTGCACGTGAACCCCGTCCATCTCCTCTTCGGCCGGTGAGGTGTCGTCTCCGCGGGTGAGCACGTGAACCTCTGCCCCGTCGGTGGCGACCAGTTGCTCAGAGAGCTTGCGCACATGGCGTGCCAAACCACCCTCAACAATCGGCGGGTATTCCCAAGACAGAATCAGTACGCGTGGCTTGCTCATGGTGCGAAGAGTGCGTTTGACCGAAGGTCCGGTGCGAGTAGGGCCAGTTGGTCGTGCACTGCTGAGTCTACCCCGCCCCGCAGAGCGGCTAGATGTCCGGCTGCGCGCTCGGCTGGATAGTCGCCCGTTGCCCCACCGTCGTGCAGGAATGCCCAGTCCGAGGCCTCCAATGCCATCAGCGCTCTCAATGTCTCTTGGGACGCAACATCTGGGCCTGCGGCTCTGATTGCCAACTCGGTCGCGCGGATCCGCCAGGCAAACTCCGCCGACTTCGGACCGGACCAAGTTTCAAGGGTGCGGTTACGGCCCCAAGTTGTCTCGGGGAAGTCCTCGCGTATCTGCACGGGTCGGCGCCGCTCAACGGCATCGTCGAGCTTCTCGATCAGCAAGCCCCTGTGCTCTGCCTCAGCAATGACCGCCTCAAGCCAGATCACGCCTTCGTGCCACCAGTGGCCAAACAGTTCCGTGTCAATCGCGAGCACTGCAAGTGGGCTGGGTCCAGCGCCTACTGCCTCAGACAGCCTGCGCTCCACGTTGTCAACAAAATCCTGCGCATCCAAGCGAGCAGCTTCGAGCGCGCGGGCTGGGTCATAGGCCTGGCCATCATTGGCCCAAGCGCGGTGGTGATGTGTCGTCAGACCATGATGATTTCGGTAAGCGGGACCGCCGGGGTAGCCACCGTCAGCCCAGACGAGGTCCACCAGCTCGCGGTCCATCGGAACAAAGGTCGGGCCCTCCGGGGACTTGTGGGGAACAAGGTTGCGAGCGCCCCCCTTGCCGAGGACATCGGTCCAGTCAACGACCGTCGTATGGACCCCAGCCTCCGCCAACAGTCGGTCCATCCATGGTGCGTGCGCGCATTCTGGCATCCAAAAACCCCCCCGCCATGGGGAGAACCTGCGGCGGTGCGATGCAATCCCAGATTCCAGCTGCATCCGGACGGCGCCGTCAACTGCGGCCAGCGGCAGGACCTCATGCGTCGCGCTGGATGTCCAGACAGCGTGTTGGCCCCAAGCGGTGACTAGGTCGCCGCCAATCTCATCCCAGCGGTCAGCAGCGTTGTCGTAGTCAGCGGCCGAGACCAACAAAGCCTTGGCAACATCCTCGCGCCCTTGCTTCCCGGCCTCCTCAATGTCAAGTGCGTGGGTCATTGGTCGCAGCTCACGCAGGAAGGTGCGGCACTGCTCGTAAACGTCCGGGCTTTCCAGCTGGTCAGCCAAAACTGGCGTAACAGAGAGCGTTAGTGGTGCGCCAGCGTCAAGGAGATCAAGCAGTGGGAGGTACGAGGTTGCTATTGCCTCCCAAAGCCACTCGTCGCCAAATGGCCACGTTCCATGTCCGAGCACAAAGGGCATGTGTGTGTGGAGGACAATCGCAAGCGAGCCCCCACGCCCCGGTGGCCGACCGGTCATACCCGGCAGACGGCGAGCAGGTCCAGCGAGCCGTTCAGGTCCGTTGTCTTGAGCGCGAAGTCCTTGCTCTTGATCGCCGGGGTGAACCTGTCGTAGAACGGCTTAGTGATGTGAAGCTTGGCGTGGACCGTGTCCCAGCCGTACTTGATTGCAACCTCATGGGCTCGCAGGACGCGCGCGTGGAACAGCCCGTACATCTCTACATTTGGGAAGTGGTCAAGGCATAGCTCTAGGTACTCGTCAGGCCTGTACTCGTAGATGTGGAACGGGTTGTCTGACCGGTCCTTGCCTGGAGGGGCAAGGGTCAGAACATTCGGGGTGCTGATGTAGGCCACTCCGCCCGGGGCAAGGTTGCTCTTGATCTTCTCGAGGATTGCGCCTGCGTCCTCAACATGTTCGATGGTCTGGAGGAAGACGGCGACATCAACCTCCTCGTCAAACATCTCAACGAGAGTGCGCTCAAAGCGGATGTTGTCGCCCGTGTAACGCAGCCGAGCATGCTCAAATGTCTCCGGGTTGGCCTCAACTCCGACAACCGATTTGGCTTTTGTGGCCATCAGGCCGGTGCCATAGCCCTCACCGCATGCAAGGTCAACAACGCGCTTGCCTTCAACGCGGTCGGTGATCCACTCGTAGACAGCCAGGTGGCGGCGGTACCAGTAGTTCTCCTCGGGCACGTCAGGGAGCGTCCGCTCGCCGGTCAGCTCAAGCGGGGGTACTCCATCGGGTTGATTTTCTTGGAAGAACTTGGTCACGACTGTGAAGGGTAGAGTCCAAGCCCTAATGACTGCCCCCTCGACAGCCGATGAGATCCGTGACGTCAACGAGCGCTACCACGATGTGGCCGCCGTCACCTACGACTCCAAGTGGGGAATTGACTTCGGACCCGTCGGGTTCAGCCAGGTCACCGGCAAGCTGGAGAAGGTCCTAGGAAGCCCCCTGCCGGACCTTGGTCGCATTGTTGAGATCGGCTGCGGAACCGGCTATTTCTCCCTCAACCTGCTGCTCGGCGGCGCCTGCGACTCAGTTGTGGCGACTGATATCTCACCGGGCATGATCGTCGCACTTGAGGCCAACGCGAAGCGCTTGGATCTGAAAGTCGAGACCCACTGCTGCGAAGCCGGATCCCTTCCATTGCCTGATGCTTCCGTTGACACCGTGATTGGTCACGCCGTCTTGCATCATCTCCCAGACCTTGAGGCCTCATTCGCCGAGTTCTTCAGAGTGCTCAAGCCCGGAGGACGTCTGTTCTTCGGTGGCGAGCCATCAAAGCTTGGTGACCGCATTGCCCGCGTGCCTAAGGGCGCAGCAGGCCGCGCTGCGCCAGCGTGGAGGGCAATTATGCGCGCCAAGCCAGCACCGGCTGCCCATGCTGATGGCTCAGGCTCCGAGCATGACCACAGCCTTGAGCAGTGCGTCGATGTGCACGCCTTTGAGCCCAAGGCTCTGAGCGAGCCAGCCCTGGCGGCAGGCTTTGAGCACGTCGGTGTTGTCGGCGAAGAGCTTCTGGCCAACTGGTTTGGCTGGACCAACCGCACGCTTGAAGCGACTGCCGACCCGGCCGATGTTCCAATGGCTTGGCGTAACTACGCCTACCGCGGCTACCTCGCCTTGCAGAAGGTTGACCGCGCTCTCCTTGAGGGCCGTCTTCCAGCTTCGATCTTCTACAACCTGATGATCGGCGCCGAGAAGCCTTAACGCATTGGGTCTAGGTACGACCTGCGCCCCAACCTTGGCCGGGGCGCAAACCTAACTTCTCCCTTTCTGGAGGCTGCTACTTGACTGTGAAGTCAGCCCGCATCCCTCCTGCGTAATGTCCTGGCAGGTTGCAGATCAGCGCATAGTGCCCTGGCTTCATATTGAACTTGACTGTCTTGGTCTTACCCATCTCGACGTCGCCGGTCTCGCCGATACTTCCCGCCTCAGGTACTCGTGCGCCTGTTCCGAGGGCATTGGCTGCCTTGTCGGTCTTGACGATCACCATTTCGTGGGGGACCGCACCGCTGTTCTTGGTTGTGAAGCTAACTTGGCCGGCTGGAGCCGTGGCCCCACTCAGCTTGATGAACATTTCGCCAAGGTTGGCGTTGATTGCAGTGCCAGCAGTTGGGGCGCTAGCTGCAGCTGCTGGTACTGCCGCAGCTGGGGCGGACGCAGCTGGAGGGGAAGCAACGCTGTTACTTGCAGAGTCGACCGTGGATGCGCTGCTTGCCTTGCTGTAGGCGAACAGAGCTACAACGATCGCCAGCGCGGCGAGGAAGGCACCTACACCTGAAATGACGACGGTCCAGTCCATGTGGCCTTCGTTGTGTGAACTCTGGTGGGTGTGAGACATGTGGAAGCTCCTCTTGAATGTTGGGAATTGCTCTATAACCAACTTAGTCCTCTTGAAGAGGTCAAAACAAGAAGAACCCCCAATCAGTGGGCGTTCCTACGAATGATCCCAATAACGAGAGGTTATGAGGAAGGGGCACGTCGGGCGCGGAGCGCAGCGGCGTGTGCGGGGAAGTCTTCGTGCTCAGCCAGCTTGAGGGCTGCCTCGGCAACCGTTTCGGCCGCGGCATCGGTGAGCTTTGCAACCGACGTGCGCTTCAGGAACGTCTCGACCGTGATTCCGGATGACACGCGTGCAAATCGCCCGGTCGGCAGGGAGGCCGGCACTCCAACGGTGTAGTTGGCGAGGCTGAAGGAGGCGCCCTGGCCTAACAGAACCTCTCCTGCATGGCTGATCAACCCCAGGAGGGCCTCCGGGTCGGCTACCGCCAGCTGAACATGCTCTGGTGCGATCTCGTCTACTAGCGCTGCGGCTTGAGCCAGGTCGGAAACGACGATGACCCCGCCGTTGTCCGTGATTGCGATCCTCGCCCACTCGGCCCGCTGCGCTGGAAGGTCGTCGAGCCTAGCTTCGACCCGTTCGCTGAGCGGCTCGACAATCTCCGCGTCTGCGGTGATCAGGAATGCCGATGAATCAGGGCCGTGCTCGGCCTCGTTGAGAAGGTCGGCCGCGAGTCGGTCTAGATCAGCTGACCGGTCGGCGACGATCACGCTCTCGGTTGGGCCTAGGACCATCTGGGTCACACAGCCACGACGCTGACACTCCAACATCGCCGCTGACACAGGTGGACTGCCTGGCCCCACTACCTTGACCACCTGCGGAATGGACTCAGTCCCAAGCGCGGCAGCGGCCACGCCAGCCGGGCCGTTTGCACAGAGGACCTGGGTTATGTCAAGTTGGCGTGCAACCTCAAGGACGGCGGGGTCTGGCAATCCAGTCGCTGGATCGGGCGGCACGATCACAAGCTGCTGGGCAACTCCAGCAACAGCCGCCGGCGTTCCAATCTGAATCAGAACGGACGGGAACGAACCCTTCCCTGCTGGCACGAACAGACCCACCGATGTAATCGGAGTGATCTTCTCCCCCACCTCATACCCCTCAGACATCGCCTTGCGCCACTCCCGTTCGGGTACTGCGGCCTCATTGAAGGCTCGCGAGGAGCGGATGGCAACAGCAATCGCCTCCTTCACCTCAGGCGAAATCTGATCTGCCCCAGCAGCAATCTCAGCTGGGCCCAGGAGCAAGCTGCCCGGGTCCAGAGTGACGCCATCGAACCTCTTGGTGGCATCAGTGACGGCCTGATCCCCGCGAGCGGCAACATCATCAACAAGTGACTTGATCTGCTCACCAAGGGCAGGGTCGAACATCGCCCGCGCAGTGGCCTCACGCGCGACGAGGGCCGTGCGTGCTCCGACATCAAGGTCTGCCCAGTTGATGACTCTCATTCCCTAATCGTGCCTAACTAGGCGGGCCAGTGTCGGTCGCGGGCGCAGTGGCCCGATACAGATCGATGGCACGAAGACGCTCCAGCTTGTGATCCACGATCGGCCCCGGGTAGTCACGGTCAATCACACAGCCAGCGGCTTCCTGCTCTGCCTCGCTCATTGTCCACGGCTCAAACAGGCGCTTGAGGGGAACATCCTTCAGCTCAGGGACCCAGCGGCGGACATAGATCCCATCGGGGTCAAACTTCTTCTGCTGAAGGACCGGATTGAAGATTCGCTTGAAGTAAGGCGCCGGGTCAACACCAAGGGAAGCCGTCCACTGCCAGTTGCCATTGTTCTGCGAAGTGTCGCCGTCCAGCAGCAGCTTCATGAACCACGCTTCACCCTCGCGATAATCGATGTGGAGGTTCTTGGTTAGAAACGATGCGACCACCATGCGAGTGCGATTGTGCATGAAACCAGTGGCGGCAAGCTCGCGCATTCCGGCGTCCACCATGGGGTAACCAGTTGTTCCCTCACACCACGCCTTCCAGCCCTCCGGGTCATCAGACCACTCCAGAGCGTCGAATCTGGGCTGATAAGCCGTTCTGGTGTTCGTGGGCGAATACAGCAGCACATGGCCGTAGAAGTCCCTCCAGGCCACCTGACGGCGATATGCGGCCGGGTGTTCGCCCGAGAGTTCCATCACCCGCTGTTCAAGCTCCCGAGCCGACAAGCTGCCCAAGTGAAGGTATGGCGATAGGCGCGATGTACTAAGCGCAACATCGTTATGCAGATCCTTGTAGAGGTGGACGCCATCGCTCAGCCACTCCTCCATCCGGGCTCGAGCCGCAGTTTCTCCTGCGGGCAACGGTTGAGTGAGGAGTCGCTGGAGTCCAAGGGCCTCAACCGTGGGGATCTCACCCTGCTCAACCACGGGTGAGCTAATCCTGTCTGGCGACCCCAAGACATCCCGTCTAGGGGCCTGCTCCCAGTTTCGCCAGAACGGCGTGAATACTGCGTAGGGCCGGCCGTCCTGTGTCTTGACTTTGGAGATATCCGCACAGAACATCCCCGGGTGGCGAGTCAGCCCTAGCCCCTCGCCGTCAAGAGCCGCGGCGACCCGCTTGTCTCGCGCAAGCGCAAACGGCGACGCATCAGTCGTCGCATGCACCTCAGCCGCCCCGACCTCCTTGGCGAGGCCAACCAGAACCTCCTCCGCATCGCCGGTTCGGACTGCCAAGGTGCCACCGCGCGCCTCATATGCGCCGCGCAGTTCCCTGAGCGTTACGAGCAGCGCTTCCGTCCTGTCGGCAGACGCCCAACGCCCCGTGTAGACCGCAGGGTCGAGCACGAACACGGCCAGCACCTGGTCCGCGCCCGCCAATGCTGCTGCCAGCGCCGGGTGGTCGTGAATGCGAAGGTCGCGGCGGAGCCAAAGAATCGTCGTTGTTGCCATTCCCTGATTCTTACGGCCACGGCCCCGTTGGCGCTCATCCGCTCCAACCTCACTCCCAACCTGCCTACAATCGTGGCGATGGCCGACACAGTCGAAACAGACTTCCCGCTCTTCCCACTGGGCCTAGTAGCTCTACCCGAGGAGCCCATCCCGCTGCACATCTTCGAAGAGCGCTACAAGACGATGATCGGACTCTGTGTCGCCGAGGACAAAGAGTTTGGGATCGTCTGGGCGTCTGAGGACGAGACGCGTGACGTTGGGTGCGCCGTGGTCGTCGAACAGGTGGTCGAGCAGTCCGATGATGGCCGCTTGAACATCATCTGCCGCGGGACACGCCCATTCCGTCTCCTTGACCGCAACGACAACCTCCCCTACCCGGCTGGCTCAGTTGTGTTCCTCGAGGACACGCCCGCATCCGGTGATGCCTCCGCCGCAACAACACGGACGGTCTACTCCGACCTCTACACCCAGGCAACCGAGCGCGTGATCTCTGGCGAGGACCTCGAACAGATGACCGCGTATGACATGGCTTCCACAGTTGACTTTGGGCTTGAGGCCAAGCAGACGCTGCTTGAGCTACGCGATGAAGCAGCGCGTCTCGGCCTGCTGGAGCGTCTCTTCAAGGCAGCCCTGAAACGGGTGACCATGCTTGGCAAGGCGGAGGCGCTCGGCGGGAGCAACGGGCGAGTTCGGTTCGGCACTGACGACGAACCGCACGACGCCTCCCCACCTGAGTCCTAGCGCGCGAGGCCGCAGACGGTCTTGGCAACAGTGCGCGTGAACTGAGACAGTCGCAAGTAGGAGTCAGGCAAGCCCAAACTCCCGTCAATCCAGTCCAGCGTGCCTGCTCCTGACTTCACACGGAACCGGTAGACAGAGTTGACCGGGGGATCCCCGGCAACTGGCTTGCCCGCGTCAGCCGCCAGATCCCCTGACAAGGCACGCGCGGCGAGCAGCAGCGGCCCCGGAAGGACCCTCGGCTTTCCCCCATTACAGGTGACAGTGCCCGAGTCGTTAACAAGGAGCTTCAAATTTGCGCCCGAGATCGTTCCGGTTCGCGTGACCTGGAAGAGATCCGCTGACTGTTGCGTTCCACATCCGGCCAGCACGACACACCCCAACGCAGCAATCAGTGACAAGCATCTGGACACAAGGTTCCCTGCTCTCATCTCGCCACCGCAGCTGCCCCACCCCGGCGGGAGTCACCAGCACCATCCAACACGCCTGCCGCATCACGCGAGGCCGCCTGCACCCCACCGAAGAAGAGATTGGGCGCTCGGAACTCGGCCACAGCCACATCAAGCTCCCGTACGCCGGCGAGATCCACCCCAGGTTCCCCGTAGACAACGCCAGCCTCAAAGTGGATCCGAGGCGCTTCGACGGCCTCCTTCACGGTTAGACCGTGATCGATCACACCGATGATTGTCTGGAGGATTGCGGATCTAATCCTGTTCGAGCCCGCACTTCCAACCGCTAAGACAGGTGCTCCGTCGTGGAGGACGATTGTCGGAGTCATCATGCTGGGGAGCCTGCGGCCCACCGGATGCTGGTGGAAACCGTGGGGGTTCAAATCCTGCTCGCCCATCATGTTGTTGAGATGGATCCCCGTGCCCGGCACCACAACGCCCGAGCTTGAACCGTTTGAGCAGGTGACTGAGCACGCCAGCCCATTGGCATCGAGGGTGCTCACATGGGTTGTGGACCCGAGGCGGGCGCCAAGGAATCGATCCGCAAATCCCGGTTCTGCCAGTCCGTCAAGAAACTCAACCGTGCGCGCATCCTGCGCCTCTCTCATAGCTTGAACAAGAGCAAGGGGGTCAGGATCGCTCTCATTCTCGCCGAGTCGACCAAGGGCAAGCGCGACCAGAGTTCCCCCAGCAGAGGGAGGTGGCGTGGTCAAGATTGACCGGCCCCGGTACGAGGACGTGATCGGCTCGCGCTCAACCACTTCATATCCAGCGAGGTCTTCTGCTGTGATCAACCCGCCTCGCTCAGCGAGCCAGGCGGCCACCATCTCTGCGATATCACCAGTGTGGAAAGGGGCGGCGCCCTCGGCGCCCAACCTGTCGAGTGCGTCGGCAAGCTCAGGCTGGCAGACGCTTCCACCCTCTCGGAGTAACTCCCCACCTGGCGCGAAGATGTCAGCAACCTCAGGCGTCGAAGTCACAATTCCCTCAAGAATTCGCACCACATAAGCCTGCTCGGCATTGAGGGCGACCCCTTCCCTCGCGAGCCTTGCGGCCGGGGAGGTCAAGTCACACAGCGGAAGGGAGCCAAACCGCTTCGACGCGTGAGCCAGTCCAGCCGCGGTCCCATAAGTCCCGGCGCTCGCCGGTCCCGCATTGAACACCTGAACCGCATCACCAAAGTCAACCTCCCAAGGCAGGAGCTCTGCGCGGCGGGAATGGTCAGCGCCACGCCCGGGCGCCTCAACAAAGAAGTCCAGACATGTCGCTCGGCCGTCAGGCTCGGCGATCATCATCAACCCGCCCGCGCCAAGGCCGGTCAAGAGTGGCTCAGCGGCAAACGATGCGAGTACTGCGGCGATCGCTGCATCAACTGCATTGCCGCCTGCCTCAAACGCGCGAACCCCAGCCTCAACTGAGACCGGGTGTCCTGCTGCTGTAACTCCGAGCGCCATGGCGCCGGGGCTTGCTGGGTTGACCTAGCGCCCCGAGAGGAACTCGGGTACGTCAAGGTCGTCGGAGCCACTGCGAGTCTCACGCCGGCGCTCAACGCGCACTTCGCCGGACGGCTCACCGAGTGCTGCTGCAACATCACGGCGGGCTCTGCGAGCAGCACGTTCGTTGGCGTAACCGGTGGCAACCACCGTCACCCAGACCTGGTCGCCAAGGTTCTTGTCAACCATTGCGCCGAAGATGATGTTCGCATCGGGGTGAGCAGCTTCTGCCACAACCTTCGCCGCCTCGTTGACCTCCCAGAGGGCAATGTCATCGCCGCCTGTAACCGACAGGAGAATGGAGCGTGCACCCTCAACGCTGGTCTCAAGCAGTGGGGAGCTGATCGCTGCCTCTGCCGCATCGAGTGCTCGCCGCTCGCCTGAACCCATACCAATGCCCAAGAGCGCAGAGCCGGCGTCGGTCATGATCGTGCGGACGTCAGCAAAGTCGAGATTGATCAACCCTGGAAGGGTTACGAGATCGGAGATCCCCTGAACGCCTTGGCGAAGAACATCGTCAGCGACACGGAATGCGTCAACCATCGATGTGTCGCGCTCAAGTACCTCGAGCAGCCGATTGTTGGGAACTGTGATCAGAGTGTCAACCTCAGCGCCGAGTGCCTCAACACCTGCGTCGGCAGCCTTGCTTCGGCGAGTGCCCTCAAAGGCAAACGGCCTCGTCACGATGCCTACAACGAGTGCGCCAGCATCACGGGCAATCCGTGCAACTACTGGAGCGGCACCCGTGCCGGTGCCTCCACCTGCACCCACAGCAACAAAGACCATGTCAGCGCCACGGATGGCAGCCTTGATCGTGTCGTGGTCATCCATTGCCGCCCGGCGTCCGACCTCAGGGTCAGAGCCTGATCCAAGGCCGCGCGTAACCTCTTCACCGATGTGAAGCGTGCGGGTAGCAGTGGACTTCTGAAGTGATTGAACATCAGTGTTGATCGCGATGAACTCGACGCCGGCAACATTGGCCTCAACCATGCGGTCGACCGCATTGACGCCTGCTCCACCAACACCAACAACAAGGATCAGTGGCTGACCATTGTTGAGGTCGGCGGCCGTAGGCTCAGGATGGTGAACTGGCTGCGCCTGTACGGGAGCCGGTGCTGCAGCCTGTGGTTGCTCAACGCGCTGCTGCGCAATCTGCTCATCAGCTGCTCGGGCAGGGGCTGGAGCTGCTGGATCATTCTCGGTACTACGGAAGAGTGAGGCCAGAGGACCTTCACGCATGCTGGCGCGCTTTCTATTGGACATCTGCCATGACCTCCTGAGCGAGGTCGCGGTAGCACTTGGCCGCCGCGCCCTTCGGTTCGTATTTCATAATTGACATACCTTGGACTGGTGCCTCAGCGAATCGGACTGTTCGGTTGATCCTGGAACGGAAGACGCGCCCTTGGAAGTTCTCCTCCAGAAGCTCGATTGCCTCTTGGGCGTGGAGCGTGCGTGTGTCGACCATGGTCGGAACGATGCCCTGAATCTGAACATTCGGGTTGAGGTTCTCGCGAACCATCTCAAGTGTGTTCTCAAGCTGAAGGAGCCCTCTCATCGAGAGGTACTCGCACTGAACAGGCACGATCACGCGGTGTGCTGCAGTGAACGCGTTGATGGTCAGGAGGCCAAGGCTTGGAGGCGTGTCAATGAAGACAAAGTCGTAGTCGTCCTTGACGGGGATCAGTGCGCGCTGAAGTGCGCGCTCGCGGCCAATGGTTGATGAGAGTGCGAGCTCTGCGCCAGCAACATCAATGGATGACACGGCGACATCAATCTCACACTTCTGGATGATCTGCTTGATCGGAATCTGCCCCAAGAGAACGTTGTACATGGACTCGGGAAGATCGTCTTCAATGCCCTGGCTCACAGTCAGGTTCGCCTGAGGGTCAAGATCAATGCAGAGGACACGGTGCCCAGCCTCGGCGAATGCAACGGCAAGGTTGAGCGTTGTCGTGGTCTTGGCGACTCCACCCTTTTGGTTAGCGAGCACGTAGACGCGCATGTCACCGAGAGGTGCCTGAGCCGGAACCAGCGCAGGAGGCGCTACCGGAGCAGCCGCAGGAGCAGCCGTTGAGAGCATTGAGGAGGCCGACATGCGAGCAGCGCCTTCCTCAGGAGCTGTAGCGGTCGCTTCAACAGGTGCTGAAAGATCAGCCTGTGGAGCAGGGACAGTCGACTCGACAGACGGAAGTTCTTCCGTAGTCACAGGAGCCTGGTTGGCATCGGGTTGAGTCATCGCCTCTTCCACCGTTCGGGAGTTTTCGCCGTGGTTATCCACTAGGCGTGAGTATTCGCCCGAATTGGCAGGATTCCTTCCTGCCCCTCTTCGAAAGAGCCGACGTGCCACTGGGTGACTAGGCTAGCGAGCGACGTGGTCGGAAACAAAAAGAACCAGAGCGCCGCGAGCGGAGACGCCCCGAACGGCGCAATTGCCCTGCTCCTGCGGGAATCCAAGGTCTGCGTGGTCGCGGGCCCAGGCGGCGTTGGTAAGACAACCGTGTCGGCTTCCATCGCCCTTGAGATGGCTCGGTCAGGTTTGCGAGTTGCCGTGGTCACAATCGACCCGGCAAAGAGATTGGCGTCAGCCCTCGGACTCGAAAGTCTTGACAACTCCCCCCGCCGCGTTGAAGACAAACGCCTCCTCAAGGGAGGAGTTGACGTCAAGGCCGGCGGCGAACTCTGGGCCATGGCACTGGACCCCAAGCGGACCTTTGATGATCTGATCACCCGGCTCTCCCCCGACGCAGCAAGTCTTCAGCAGGTTTTGGATAACCGCATCTACAAGGAGCTCTCAGGGGCCGTCGCCGGCGCTCAGGAGTTCACTGCCGTGGCAAAGCTCTACGAACTCTCTACTGAGGGTGACTACGACCTGATCGTCTTGGACACTCCCCCATCCCGTAACGCGCTCGATTTCCTCGACGCTCCGGCGCGACTCTCACGATTCTTTGACGGGCGGGCAATGCAGGTAGTGATGAAGCCAGCAAGCCTAGGTCTGCGGATCGCAGGCAGCGGGACGGGCATCGTAATGGGCTTACTCAAGCGTGTCACTGGCGTGGACCTGTTCTCAGACCTAGCTGAGTTCTTTGCCGCCATCAGCGGAATGGTCGACGGGTTCACGGAGCGTGCGCGCGGAGTAGCCAAGCTGCTCGCCGACGACGGCACTGTCTTTCTGATCGTCACAACGGCAGAGGACACGCCACTTACTGAAGCCAAGTACCTCGCCGACCGCCTCGCCGAAGACGGGCGGCCTCTCAGTGCGCTGATTGTCAACCAGGTCAGGCCCCAGCCAGGCGTCAAACGCAAGTCCGTACGAGCCAAAGCTGTTCGCGAAGCCCTTGGTGATGACCTCTCAAACCGACTTGCCAGCGCGATCGACGATGCCCGTGACGCCGCCGAGCAGGACAGAGCCGGCCTCGAGGCGATCACCAAGTCGCTCAAACCCGTCCGGCTTGCCGTAGTCGAGCGGCTACATGGCGAAGTACATGATGTTGCTGGGCTGGCCAGGATGGCCGGCGAGCTGTTCCCCGACACCGTTTAGGCGTTCAGATCAAGCAGCAAGCGGGTCAGCGCCGTCGCCAAACCCGAGGCGTCGCTTCTTGACCGGCTGTTCAATCCCCGCGGATTGAGCGAGGATCATGTCCGCGAGCGTCACAAGATCACTATCCAAGTGTTGGCAGATGACATCCTTGAGCAGCGCCCGCAGGTGCATCTCCATCTCGATACAAAGCTGTTCCGCCTGAGTCTCGCGGTTTGCCAAGCCAGCAACAATCGTCCGTTCAAGCCCGGCTGCTCGAGCCGCGCGCTCCGCAAGGCGGGCCCGGTCATTTGGTTCCGCACAGAGCGCGGCAAGGCGGTCGGTCAGATGGCCGCTCATAGGCCCTTCTGGCTCAAGCAACGCGCGCAGGGCAAGAAGATGATCGCTGAGCCCATCTAGGTAGTGCATCCGGTCACAGCCAAACTCATGGCGGCGCAGCGCCCAGGCGATCTCGCCACCTCTTGGCCAGCGGTTGGCAACAAGCCTGCAGAAGCTCTCAAGTTCATGCTCTTGGCGCGTCTCGATAGCGAGAACTCCCCTGGCCGACCCTGAGCCCTCAAGGCCCATTACCTGCCAAGGGCCACGCTCAACTTGTAGCCGGGCAGCGCCACCAAGGGCTGGGCTGGCGCTACCGAACAAGCGCAGGGCGCAAAGCAGTTTCCGCAGGCGGATGCGTGCCTGTTCAAGACCCTCTGGGCTGTTGTCCTCAGCCTCAATCACCACAGCCACCACGGGCAGACCAAGACTGTCAGCTCGGAAGATGTCGCCCGGCAGAGCCTCCGCCTCGATGGACTCCGCCGAGACCAGCATCATGTTGTTGTCCAGCCGGATCTCAAGGGACTCAATCTCAATCCCGTGGATAGGCGCGGCAAGCAAGGTCAGGCTGTGGCCTTCAATCAGGATCGCCTCAAGGGCATTCCACGCAGATTGAAACCGGGACTCGTCAAACTCAAAGTTGCTGTCCTCGCCAAGTACCTCAGCTAGGAAAACGCGAAGTGTGGCGTCGGCACGGTCGCGCACGGTGTTGGGAACATGCTGCTCGCCCCTGGCAAGCAGCCACTCGTTGAGGCCTTCCATCTTCTCGATCGCCAAAGCAGCAGGCAGATAGGAAGGGAGCATCCCAAGCGCACCAAGCCGCTGGCGGATGAACTCTCCAGTCAGAGTCCGGTAGCACCAGAGCGGCTGATGTTTGCCATCCGCTGGGCCTGCGTCAACGAGGTCGTACGGAACCTGCTCGCCGTTCTCTGCGTCGTAGGCGAGTTGCATGGCGGCCTCCACACAGAAGGCACGCAGTCTTTCCTTGAAGAGTCGATCCTGCACTAATGAAAAATGTTCGCCAACGGCCGCCGTTGTCCTGCCTAGGAAAGAAGAGGCTCAGGCGATGCGGCGCGCGGTGCTGCGGATCAGAACCTTCATCGCAGCGGCCATAGAACTTAGCTCGCCAGCCAACGACGTTGATCCGCCCGGACCAACTGTTCCCGCCACGGCAGTAGCCGCTACGGCCGCCTCACCCGGGTGCGTGCCCTCGGTGAGGATGGCGAACATAAAGCAGCCAGCCACAAGGCCTACCGAGGAAGCTAACGAGGAGAGGGTGAACTGTTGGGGGGAACTGACCACGTGCGGGTTTTCTATGTGGCGCGTGGAATCCCTGCCGGCGAAGGCGGGGCCGCAGGAAAACCTGCGACCCCTGACTACAAGCTTCTAGCCGGCGTTCTTTGCTGCGCTCGCCGTTGTGATCAAGGCAATTCCGGCGAAGGTGAGGTCAATCCCGACCAGCAGGCCAATGGCCCAAGTTGCTGAGGAGGGAAGGTCGCCCAGGATCAATCCGCCCAAGATCAGCGACAAGACGCCGTTGACCATCACAAGTGATGCACCGGGAGTTCCGCGCTGCATCAGTCCTGCGATCAGGCGCAGCGAACCACTGGCAAGGAACCAGATCGCAAGGACCACAGTGAGGGCATGCGTGCCGTGGTAGTCGGAAGCAACGATCCAGATACCGATGCCAAGCGTCAGCAGTGCGCCAATCGCACGGGACACCTGGCGGCCGCCGTCCTTGACAGAGAAAGCATCGATCAGCTGGAGGACGCCCCCGAAGACGAGGAGCCAGCCGATAAAGAGTCCGATGACAGGCGATGCGAAGGCTGGAACGAGAATGCAGACGAGGCCCGCGAGCAGCGCAAGTACGCCCAGCGCCATCAGGGTCTTCCACTTCTTGTGAAGCTCTGCCATCACCTGCGAGTCGTCAACGGCACCAATGTTTCCTGCTGCTTCCATATGTTCCTGCCTCCTGAGTTTCGGGTTGCCCCAAGGAGGGGCGCGCCGGGGTTGTCAGCAGGTGTTTCCAGCAGGACGCAGCTAATCCTGCCTCGGGAGGAAGGATTTTTTGCTGCGGCCGCCCCGAGGGGCTGTCGGTCAGGTGCCGGACTGAGCCGGGATCAGACTGCTGCTTCGCGAAGCTTCTGGGCATCAGCGAGGCCCTGCAGCTTCTTGAGCGACTGGTTCTCGATCTGACGGATACGTTCGCGCGTCACATTGAACGTACGGCCAACATCGTCGAGTGTCTTAGGGTGCTCGCCACCAAGGCCGTAGCGCAGCTCAAGCACGCGGCGCTCACGGTAGGAGAGGTTCTCAAGCGCGGACACAAGTGCCTCGCGTGTGAGCGTCTCGGCAGCCTTCTCATATGGGGATTCGGCCTTGTCGTCGGCGAGGAACTGTCCGAACTCGGACTCTTCCTCATCGCCAACCGGCTTCTCAAGTGAGACAGGGGCCTGTGCTGAGCGCTTGATCTGCTCAACCTCCTCAGCCTCAATCCCTGTGACATTGGCAATTTCCTCATGCGTGGGTTCACGGCCAAGCTCAGTGACAAGCTTGCGCTCGGCACGGTTGATCTTGTTGAGCTTCTCCACTACGTGAACTGGGATACGGATCGTGCGGGCCTTGTCGGCAAGCGCGCGGGCGATTGCCTGGCGGATCCACCATGTGGCGTAAGTCGAGAACTTGAATCCCTTGCGGTAGTCGAACTTCTCGGCTGCACGGACTAGGCCGAGAGTGCCTTCCTGGATTAGATCTAGGAATGGAAGGCCTTGGTTGCGGTAGTTCTTCGCAATCGAGACAACAAGGCGGAGGTTGCTCTCAACCATCTTCTCCTTGGCTGCAAGGTCGCCGCGCTCAATTCCCTGCGCAAGCTCTACCTCTTCAGCAGCGGTCAGGAGTCGGACCTTGCCGATGTCCTTGAGGAACAGCTGCAGTGAGTCGGTCGTCATCTCCGTCTTGATCGAGAGCTCGGACTTGCGTCGACGCTTCTCGTTCCGGGCTGCGGCCTCTGTAACTGCTGGCGCTGCCGACTGAGAGTCCTCCTCTACAAGTTCAATTTCCTTCTTCTCGAAGTAACCGTGGAGCTCTTCGACATCAGCATCATCGAAGTCGATCTCTGCGATCGCCCCCTTGATCTCGGTGTACGTGAGTACGCCGACCTTCTGACCCTTTGCCAGAAGTCCCTTGACTTCTTCCAGTTCCTGCCATTCAACCTGCGACATAGGTCAGCTCGTCTCCAGCTCGTTCGATTACAAAAGGATGGGGGGCGCGGGTCTGTTCACACAGCGCCCGCAGTTACTAAAGCACGCTCAGCGTAGCGGCCCGCAGCAAAGCTCACCACGGACGCAGGCACACCTGCGCAATGATTGCCACATGGACATTCGTCGACACGAGCAAAAAGGCCTGCTAGGAAGCATGCCGAGGCACCGCGCAAGGGGCCGTAGCGCTCGCCGCGAAGGCGATCCAATTACACGGGAGCGGACTGATTTTCCACGCGGAGAGGGTGCAGTCCCGCCACGTCCTGTCGACGCCGCCAAGGCTGCTGCCGCGCAAGAAGCAGTCCGCATGGCCGCGGAAGTCGCTGAGATTGCGCTGACAGCAGCAGCCCTAATGATGCGTGAACTGCTGGTCCGGCTTGAAGGCTCTGCCCCCGATACCAAGGACAGAAACCACCGCCCAAGCGCGGACAGCGAAGCACCCCAGTAGACTCCGTCGGACAGTTCCCGTAGCCGCCCTTCCCACAAGCCGGCGGCCGCAATCACGTTATGCGCCAGCGAATCGCCGCACTAACAGCCCTCCTCACCCTTTGCGTGCCCGCGACGGCAGCGCTGGCAGCCGACGGCGGAGTGTCCCCTGGTGACCCGATCCCCGGTTCCAACGCCGGCTGGTTGACGGCAAGCGCGGCCGGAGTGTCCCTCAAGGCGCCGATCAACGCCCTGGGCGGAAACACGCACGTTGCTACAGGTTCTGTGGGAAGAGGCCGAACGCGCGTCTCTCTGGAGCGACAGAGCGGAAACGGCGCTTGGACCCGTATCGGGTCCGCCAACTCAGCATCTTCAGGGTCCTATCGCGTTAGCTGGAATGTCAATGTGTTCGGACCCGTGAAACTCCGCGTGACGGCCGCAGGACATGGAGGACAGCCGAGCGGAACGATCATGTCCTTCCGCCGCGCCAATGCGACAATCTTCGGCGGCCCGAGCGAGTATCAGGCGGCTGCCTGCGGTGGCAGAATCGCAAAGGGCACGATGGGCTTGGCTCACAAGACACTCCCCTGTGGAACTCTGGTTCGCGTGTCGTACGGTCAGCGGTCGATGGTGCTGCCAGTTATCGATCGTGGTCCCTATCGGACGGGTTACACATGGGATGTCACCTACGACGCTGCCAAGTACCTGCACATGACGGGCTCCGGGGTGATCGGCTACTTGATTTCCGGCCGGGACGGGACTTGACCCGACCCGCAGATGTAGCTGCCGCACGGCGTCTTGTGCTCGACCACGTGAGCCAACCGCGATCTGAGTTGGTGGATCTCACTAAAGCCGGGGGCAGAGCACTGGCCACCGATGTTCTCGCCTCACACGCAATGCCCCCCTTTGCCTCCTCTGCAATGGACGGCTACGCCGCCCTCCCAACCCTCGCCGGTGTTCCCCTCCGTGTAATCGGGGAGTCACGCGCCGGACATCCCTTCGCCGGGGAACTCCACGATGGAGAGGCGATCGCCATCTCGACAGGAGCACTCGCTCCAGACGGGGTTGGCGTCGTCCCAGTCGAGTTTGCCACCCTTGATGACGGCGTGGTTACGCCCGCAGGCCCGGTGTCCGTTGGAGACCATGTGCGACTCCCCGGGGAGGATCTCCCAATGGGCGCTGTTGCCCTAAGCGCAGGCACGGTCTTGGGACCAGCTGAGTTGAGCGTGACCGCAGCCTGCGGGCTCGCCGCAGGCTGCTGCACAGTGAGACCTCGGGTCGCGATAGTCGTAACGGGAGACGAGCTGGCTGATCTTGGCTCGCCCCTAGCCCTTGGGCAAATCCACGAGTCCAACGGGATCGGCCTTCGCGGCCTGGCGGAGCAAAGCGGCGCTGAAGTAGTTAGCAAGGCTAGGTGCGCTGATACTCGGGAAGCCACGGCCAAAGCGCTGGGCGACGCGCTCGACGGGGCAGAGATCGTGATCGCAAGCGGCGGAGTCTCAGTCGGCGAACACGATCATGTCCGCGCAGTCCTGACAGAGGACCTCAATGCCAAGGAGGTCTTCTGGCGAGTGCCCCTCAAGCCAGGCGGACCAACCTGGTTCGGGGTTGGCCCTGACGGCCAGCTGATATTTGGCCTCCCAGGTAACCCCGCGTCAGCATTCGTGACCTACACGCTCTTTGTTGCACCGGCGATACGCGCCTTATTGGGACAGACGCCGCTGCCTGATCCATGGCCTGCGGCAACCGCCGAGGATCTCCCGCTACGCAATCGAGAGCAAGCCGTCCGAGTGACCCTTGAGCCCCGCCCTGACGGTCCACCTCTGGCCCACACCACAGGCGCCCAAGGATCACACCGCACAACCTCAATGTCAGGCGCTTGGGGCCTCGCACTCCTCCCGGCCGGCGATGGACTCCTTCCCACCGGCTCAATAGTCCAAGTAGAACCCCTCCCCCACTAACGGATCTAGCTCCCGCGGAGCGTGGGGACTCTCCACGATCCGGCAACTGTGCGAGCGAAGCTCGCGTTAGCCGGGCGGGGAGATCCCCAACGCCCCAAGACGCTTCCGGACGCTAAGCGACTTCGACGTACTTGACGATTCGATTCGTCAAGTTCGTCAGTGACTGTGTCGGCTCAGTGCTGGCAAGAGGACGGTCCGACAGCATCTGCTGCAGGCGATCCCCGAGAGCCGCGTCTTGCCGTCCGGCAAGCCTGGCCGCGACCTCTGACGCCCTGCGGACAACCTTGGGGTCCACAGTCCAAAACGCCTCAAACCGGGTCTCAGTTGCGCGGGAACTCCCACGTGAGGCCTTCTGTGGCTGTTCCCAACCGATCAGGCAGGCCGCGTAGCCAGGCGAGTCAATGATCACTGTCCACTCGTTTCCGAGCGCGTCCTCGGCGTCAATCGGAATCTCAATCGGTTGCCCTGGGCCCTTGTCGCTGATCTTCTTGAAGTCAGCAAAGACCACTGTCGCATCTGAAGTTCGAGCAATCTGCACATAACGATTCTCAACCGGCCGGTAGAAGGCCTCGTCCTGAAAGGCCCCGAAGCAGATCGCTGAGGATCCTTGAGCGACGGCCTCATGCTCCATTGCGCGCGACAGCGCGTGGAGTGTGCTCTTGCGCAGCACTTGCGGCACGGGCGCGCCATCGGCAGTTGCGACGGCCGCGTAGATCGACGGCTCGGCCGGCGTGTCGCTCATCACCACTCGTTCAACGGCGACTGGCAGCGACAGGCCTCGGTCGCGGTAGGCGATCACGCTCTTGATCTGCGCGATTTCCTCATCCGTGTAGTGGCGGTAGCCGCTAGCCGTCCGAGCGGGGGCCGGAAATCCGTATCTGTGCTCCCACATGCGGATTGTGCTGGCAGCAAGGCCAGTCCGCTGAGAGACTTCTTTGATTGTGAGGTTGTTCGCCATTTGCGCCTGATCCGTACCCATCAATGGGTACCTCTATGTACGAGGTTCGCCCTCGGGCTGGTTCACTCCTTTGTACGAACGCCAGAAACCATTCATGTTCAGACCCCACCAGACACCAGCTGAAGTCACTGACTTGGAAGACGAGACGCTGACTGCTGCCAATGGCGCCGTTCGGTCAGTGCAATCCGCGACAGTCGAGATGCCGGCTGAGGCGCTTGACGAACTCTGGAATCCTCGCTATCTGGAGCGTCTCGCTCGCACGTACTGGGCCTACCTGAGCCGCGTGACACTCCACCTGATCCGAATTCACTATCGCCCCGATGGGCGGGATGTGGTGTTTCTCTTCAAGCCTTTTCGGCTGCTGTCGTTCGCGACCCCCGTTTATGACCTGAGTGGTGACTCTGGGACTGTCACTTGGAGCATTGCCGGGGGACTGCTGGTCTCCCGCCGGGGAGAGGGACTGCTGCGGATCACAGTTCACCGCCTGCCAATTCTCGGTGGGGATGCTCTGGCCACAGCCAAAGTCCGAGTTGATGTAGAGGTGTCAAATTTCTACCCGGCGATCGCCGAGAAGATCTCTTCGCACCTCTACCGCTGGACCCAGTCCAAAATCCATGTTCTCGTCACTTATGGGTTCTTGCGCCGCTTGGCCAAGGGTGAGCTCGAGCCGTCGGTTGCCAAGCGGTTCGAGGACTCCTAGCTGCCCAGTCGGGTCCTGCGCCGCAGTTACTTCTTAGCCGCGCCCCGCTTGCGCCACTTAAGGCAGCGCTGGTAGACAACCCAGTCGCCTGCTTCAGCAACCCGTCTCGCTCCTGGGGCTATCCGCGAGCGGATATGGGCATCCAGAGGCCGTCGCCCGATTGGGACATACAGCCTGAAGGTGCTGCCGAATTTGAACTGGACATCAAGGTTGGGATCGTCAGGGCCTCCGCCGTATGAGAGGACTGACGATGTCTCCCCCAGCTTCCAAGCGATGGTCGGGTCAAACAGCGCAAATCGCGAAACGGGGCCGCACGCAATCACCTTCTTGGGACCACCTGCTGCGTTGATTGCATCCGTCAGCGTGGCATCCGCCTCAGCGAACTTGGCTTGGGCGGATTTGACCTCCGCGAGCCTCGGGTAGAGAACTTTCTGGGCGAAGACCCCGGTTGCCAGCATCGCTGTCAAGACCGGAATTGCTAACGCACCCTCAAGTGGCATTCCCGCCTTGTTAAGAGCCTTCGCAACAAGTCCAACCAACACGGCAACGCCAAACCCACTGACAATGATCAGGCACGCTTGAGCTCCGAACATATAGCGAGGCAGTCCATTGGTGCCCTGAGCGGTTTCGAACGCCACGAGACCTACCCATGTGAGCGCGAGCCCAAGTAGTGCGACTGGCTCGAAACTCTTTCTCTTCGCCTGCCACAAGGCGGCGATGACGCCCAACGGCAGTGCGTAGAAGGCCATCGTGGGAAGCGTGGTGAACGCAAACTTGATCATCCTCAATGGCTTGCCGTCACCCGGATAGTGCATGTCGATGCGGTGGACACCCCCGAGATAGCGTGCACGCAGTGGGTCCCCAGAGCCAATCCAATCCGGGATCAGCCACGCTCCGACAACGAAAACCGGTCCGGCAACCAGCCACTTGCGTAGCGCGGGCTGCTTGAACCACAGCCAGAGTCCGTAGATCATCATCAACGCAAGTGGCTCCGGCCGGCTGAGGCAGGCCGCAAGACCAAAGAGCAGAGCAAACTTGTGTTTCCCCTCAAGGGCCCGCTCAACGGCGAGCAGAACAAACGTCAATGTGAGGCCCTCCGCGTAACCAAGAGCCGTGAACCCAACAAGGACACGGAGGGTCCAGAGACCAGCCAATAGGCCACCCATCACCCCAGGGAGGATCGAGACGATCCCAATTGGCTTGAGGGCTTGGTCTGTAAGCCGACGGACGAGCCTGAATACCAGCACCGCTGCGAAGAATGTTGCTGCCCGGGAGGTCAGCATCCATAGGGCGGACGCAGCACTGTCCCCGAACAAGCTGTAGACGGTCGTGAAGGGAATAGGGAGTGGCTTCCAGCTGGTCCAGCCACTGCCGGTGTCTAGCGTGAACTGGGTGAGCTCGCGCCCCCAGAGCATCCAATACACGGCGTCTGACCTGACGCTGAATGGCCACAGGAGGGTTATCGCAGCGACAACCGTTGACCCGGCAAGCAGCCCAAGCTCGCCGCGCAGAAGTCGGGTCCAGCTAATGGTCTTTCGGGGGGTAGTCACGGTCACGTCGTCTACTTCTTCTTGTGTCGTTTAGTCGAACAGCGCTGAAAGATGTACCACGGCGCGGCCATGCTTGCAAGTGTCGCCCCAGGCGCAACAGCTGCTGGGCTGTAGGGAGTGTTCTTACCGGACGCGAGGCGCCCGGTAAGTCGGAATGTAGTCCCCCGCCCGAAGTCTGCCCGGGAGAGGGGGTCCTGAGGTGATCCCCGGCGGCCGAAGGCTCGCAGAGTAACCCCAACTTTCCAAGCGATGGTCGCATCCCATCTTGGATAGTTCGCGATTGGGAGGCAGCGTCGGACTGTGCCCGGGCCGCCTGCCCTTGAGATTGCCCTGTCCAGCTGTCTAGTCGCGCGCCAGACAACCCTTTGGCCATCCTGCATGACCTCGTACTTGGGAAGGATTGAGACCGACATGGAAGCCGTCAGCCCGACAACCCCAATGGTCGCTAGAGCACCTGCGGATACCCTCGGGTCCAGCCCAATCCGCTCGAGTCCCCTGCCAATCAGGAAGGTGCCTGACCCTGCTCCAACGCCGATCACGAGCAGCAGGAACGCTTGCGCGGGAATCATGTACCTCAGAACACCTGGGTGTGTCGTTTGCGATGCCGCGAAAGCGACTTGGAGCGCCACCATGACCGCCCACGCAATGCCGATCGCGCTGAGCAGAAGCGGCTTGCGGTCGCCCCGCTTGGCTGCCCAGATGACGGCCACCAAACTCGCTGGCAGGAAGGCTGCTGTCGCCGCCGGAAGCGCGGTGAAAGCGCCGCTGATCACGATCAGGGGGTTACTGTCACCCGGTTGAGTCTGGTGCAGGTGTTCAACTTTGCCAAGCTTCCCAGCGCGGAATGGATCCCCTGAGCCAATCCACTCGGGGATCAGCCATGTGGCCAACACCAAGAGCGGTCCGCCCAGCATCCACTTGCGCAGTCCGGGTTCCCGGCGCCAGAGCCAGACGCTGTAGGCCATCACTGCCAAAAGTGGTTCTGGGCGGCCAAGGCAGGCAGCAAGGTAAAAGAACAGTGCTGGCTTGTGGCGCCCCTTGAGCATGCATTCCACCCCAGCGAGCATCAGCGCGATTGCCAACCCTTCTGAGTACCCGGTCATTGACCAGCCCAACAGCAACCTGAGTAACCCTGCGGCGGCCACACAACCACCAAGCAGCGCTGGGACTTGCGCCCTCAGCTGCTTGGGGTCCGCTGGCAACATGTCGAGAATCAGACGCCAGGTGATCCGGAATGCCAATGCGGTCGCAACGAGGGTGCCCGCGCGGGCGACAATCATCCACAGCGACGGGGCTGCGCTGCCAAACAGACTGAACACGACCATGAACGGCATTGGCAGGGGCTTCCAGCTTGTCCAAGCGTGGGCTGTGACGAGCTTGCCCGATGTGATCTCAGCGCCCCACATGAGCCAGTACGACGGGTCAAAACCAATCCCCGTTTGCACGGTGACGCTCAGGGACGAAAGGACTAGCGCGCCCAGAACAATCCCTGGAGTGCCCTTCAGTCGCAGCAGCAGACGGTAGGTGGATTGTCCTGCGGTTGACAACATCGCAGACGACCGTGAAGAAACGCGAAGAAACGCCACGGCCCTGGCCTAGCCGGCCGCGGCTGACTTCTTCATCGCTTCGATCTTGGCAAGGTCGTGGACACCTTCAATACGACGAATGGTGCCGCTGCGGCTCCTCATCGAAAGGGACTCGGTGATCACGTGTCCATCGCGGAACTGCACACCCTTGACGATGTCGCCTGAAGTCACACCAGTACAGGAGAAGAAAACATCGTCCCCCCCAACAAGTTCTTCGGCCGTGAAAATGCGCTCCATGTCGAGGCCTTCAGCGATACCAACGGCACGCTCCTCGTCTGTGCGTGGCCAGAACCGAGCGAGCAGCTGGCCACCATTGCAGCGGCAGGCAGCGGAGCCGATCAGCGTCTCGGGTGTTCCGCCAACACCCCAGAGCATGTCAACGGCTGAACTCTCGTCAGCTGCGAGCAGAACGGGAAGGATGTCACCGTCGAGGATCAGTCTGACGCGCGCTCCAGCACCGCGAATAGCGGCAATTGTGTCTCCGTGGCGGGGACGGTCCAGGACCACAACGGTCACTTGATCAAGAGCTGTGCCCTTACGAGCAGCGATCTTCTTCACTGTCGCAACAGGATCATCAAGCTCAAGCAGGTCGGCGAACTCGCCACCCGTTGCAATCTTCTCCATATATGGAACGGAGTCGCCCGGGTCAAACATTGTGCCCTTGGGTGATGCGGCGATCACAGCGATCGCACCGGGGAAGCCCTCTGCCGTCAGGCGAGTGCCTTCAAGTGGGTCAATGGCAATAGATACCTCTGGCCCACCGGACCCGACTTCTTCCCCGTGGTAGAGCTTGGGCGCGGAATCCTTGGTGCCTTCGCCGCTAGTGACCACACCGGAGATCGGCGTGCGGGCGAGGACATAGTGGAGGGCGTCCACTGCGGCTTG
Source organism: Actinomycetota bacterium (assembly GCA_009699865.1). Taxonomy (GTDB): domain Bacteria; phylum Actinomycetota; class Thermoleophilia; order Solirubrobacterales; family Solirubrobacteraceae; genus WLNJ01. Next base: position 22,739 of record WLNJ01000005.1, on the reverse strand, counting down.
ATCAGCGGCAATCTTGTCGCCCTTGCCAATCCAGGCGGCGGCGCCCATGGCGGCAAATTCGGTCACCCGTGCTAGCTCTAGGGCAAGGTTGCGGTCGGGCAGTTTCGGATCAGGTGTATTCATAGGGTTGTGATCCTAAACCCCGGCAGGCAATCGCGGGTGAGCGTGGGGAGTTGATGCCAGATCACCCCACCAACTGGGGACCTGTCGCATACCATCCAACCGATGAGCGCTGACAACCGTCCTGATACCCGCTGGGGGCTGACGCTCCCACTCCCAATGACTGGCATCAAGCAGCTCAAGCCGTTGGTCATGGCTGCTGAGGAAGCCGGCTACGACGACATCTGGACTGGCGAGACAAACGGGCCTGATGGATTCACGCCGCTGGCGCTTGCCGCGGCTTGGACTGAGCGGGTCAGGCTTGGGACGGGCGTCGTCGGCGTATTCACCCGGGGGCCCGTTCTTCTTGCCCAGCAGGCAGCTGCGCTGCAGGACGCAAGCGATGGACGCTTCGTCCTCGGAATTGGCGCCTCCTCCAATGTGATTGTTGAGAAGTGGAATGGCTTCACATTCGAAAAGCCCCTCACCAAGGTTCGCGAGACAGTCGAGGCAGTCCGTCCGGTTCTCGCCGGCGAGCGTGGTCCGGGTGGGTTCAAGCTTGAGATTCCCCCTGAGACAGCACCGCCGATCTACATCGCAGCGCTGCGCGACAAGATGCTCCAGCTTGGAGGCAAGATTGCGGACGGAACATTTGTCAACTTCCTGCCCATCAGCGCCCTGCCACATGTCACCGAGCAGATCCAGATTGGTGAACGAGAGGCTGGTAAACCCGAGGGTTCAAGCGATGTTGTCTGCCGCTTCTTCTGCATTCCAGGGGACGAGGACCAGGCCATGGGGATTGCCAAGTTTGTCCTTGCCGGCTACGCGACAGTGAAGGTTTATGAGGAGTTCTTCCGGTCCTGCGGCTGGGGCGATGCACTTGACCCAATGCTTGAGGCTTGGAATGCCGGTGACCGCGTCAAGGCACTTGAGGTTGCGCCAGTGGACCTGATCAGAGAGATTTGCATTATGGGATCACCCGAACAGATGCGCGACCGCCTTGCTGAGTTTGCTGATGGCGGCATCACCACCCTGTGCCTGACGCCGCTTGCCGCACCCGATCAGGTACCCACTTTGATCCGCGACATGCTGCCGCGATGACCTTCACCCGCCTCTGGCCAGGCCGCGCAGAGGTGGATGCGGACGGCCTTTTAGAGGCGTGGAACCCTCGTGAAGGGGTTGGGTCAACATTGCCTCGGCCTCGCGTTGGGGTCAACTATGCGGTCACCGCTGACGGCGCTGTGTCGCTTGAGGACGGCAAGTCTGGTGGCATCGGCGACGACGGCGATCTGGCCGTGTTCAAGGCTCTTCGTGACCGAGTTGATGCCGTCCTAGCGGGAACATCAACGGTTGCCGTCGAGGGCTATCACCGGATCATCCGGGACCCAGAACGCCAGAGTCAACGGGTTGCCCGTGGCCTAGCTCCTAACCCTCTGGCCGTGTTGATCAGCCGTTCTGGCGTCTTGCCGCTTGAGGCGCCAATGTTGAGTGACCCAGAGCAGGAGGTTCTCGCCTTCGTTCCCCGTGGCACAGCGCCAAGCACTGCGAGCAATGTTGAACAGGTCGAGCTTGACGCTGTTACCCCGGAGGCAGTCCTTGAGGAGCTGGGCCGGCGGGGTGTCAGCAGTGTCCTTTGTGAGGGCGGGCCGAAGCTGGTTGCCGCACTGGTTGCGGCAGATGTGGTTGATGACCTGTTCGTGACAATCGCGCCGATTCTCGCTGGAGGCGGCGCTATGGGGATTTCAAATGGTCCTCCTCTGGCTGCTGCGACACCCTTGGTCCTTTCCCATCTGGCAGAGCGGAACGGTTCGCTCTTTGTCAGGTGGACACGGCCGGGTTGATGTCCAACTACTGCGAGCAGTGCGGCTCTGAACTCGGTCTTGACGCGCAGTACTGCGGTGAGTGCGGCGAGCCGGTCGATTCTCTCTCCACGGCTTTCACCAGTCCCCCTGCTGTAACGCGGTCAGCCCCGGCTGCGGTGCCCGCGGAGCCCTCCCCGAAGCAACCCGTCCTTGCCAATGTCACTCGCGGAGAGGGAGGTGGCGAGCTTCCGCCTAAGGAACAGCTGGGCTTGCTTTGGGCCGCTGCAGCTGGGCCAACCGACTGCCCTGGCTGCCGCCAGACGCAAGGCTCGCCGGGCGCGCTCTGCCCGGCTTGCGGGTCCCGCTATCCCAGCCCAAGGGCAGCACTGATCGGTGTCTTCCTGCTGATTCTCGGCGCGCTCCTCCTGCTGTTTGCTCTGATCTCAACGGGCGGGCTACTCCAGGACAGTGCGAGTGGGTCCACCCAGATGGGTGGCTTGGAGGCAACGGGATGGTTTGCGGCAGCGGTTGGTCTTGGCGCGCTGATCTACTCGGTTGGGCGCAATGGGCCCAAGACACCAACTTCCTGTTGTGGCTGCAGCTGTGTCGTCGTGTTACTCGTAATCCCCGCGGTTGGTGCAAGCCTTTGGGTCCACGGGGGCCCGCTCCTTGCCGCCGCAATCGTCCCAGCAGCGATACCAATCGTCTGGCTGCTTGACGCCGCAACCGTGGTCGCATGGCTCGTCTTGGAAACCGGCCGGATCTACCTCAGGCGCGCCGAGCGCTACTGAAACACGTAACGGAACTTGGTTCCGTTGCAGTACTTCCGAAGCTTGCCACCCATGGATGACCCGTGCGAGCGGTTCTCTTTGCTGGGGACATAAGCGACATCAGCCCGCCAGCCAGTGGGGCCTGAGCCGCTCTGAAGACCAACTCCATGCCCACGCCCGACTGCTGGTGGGTATTCATCCCGGTCATAGCCGTGCCGCGTCGGAATCCCTCTCAGGAGGCGTGTACGGCGCGCGCTGGCACCAGTGCGGTTGACAACAAGTACTCGTGGCCATCCCTTGCGGATCGCAGCAACTGTGTGGGCCCGGATCTTGGGGTACTTCGACCGGCTGAAAACGAGGTTGATGACGCCGCGGGGGTGAAGGCTGCAGGTCGCGGAGTTAGCCGTTGCCGCAAGCGCAGTCCCAGCTTGAAGGCCAGACCCTGGTCCAACGGATCCTGCCGGCAGGGAGAGCCCAGCCGTCGTCAGGGCGACCAAAACTAGGCCGGTCAAACTGCGTCTAATCAGCGTAGAACTCACTCTTTTGTGAATGCTAACAGCGCAGACCTTGGCTTCCTGAGACTCCACACCTCAGCAGTCCCGAAACCCGGTTAGGCTCCAGCCATGGAAACCGCAAAGAAGTCAGCCCTGATCGCTGGCGGCGCCTCCGGACTTGGAGCAGCGACCGCGAGAGCCCTCCACGCAGCAGGCGCAGAGGTGACAATTGCCGACCGTGATCAAGAGCGCGGCGAGCAACTCGCGGCAGAGCTTGGCGACGGCGCCCGCTTTGCTCACATGGACGTCACTGAGCCAACCCAAGTTGAGTCAGCCGTGCAGCAGGCAGCTGCTCTCGAAGGCGGTCTACGAATCGCCGTCAACTGCGCTGGCATCGGCTGGGCTGAAAGGACTGCTTCCAAGCACGGGGCTCACAGCCTGCAGCCCTTTGAGACGGTTATTAACGTCAACCTCCTCGGCACATTCAATGTCTTGCGTTTTGCCTCCGCCGCAATGGTTGAGAACGAGCCCGAAGGCCCAGATGGCGAGCGCGGCGTGATTGTCAACACGGCAAGCATCGCGGCCTACGACGGTCAGATCGGCCAGCTTGCCTACGCAGCCAGCAAGGGCGGTGTGGTGGCAATGACTCTTCCCGCAGCCCGCGACCTGTCCCGCCACAACATCCGGGTCAACACGATTGCCCCAGGCCTTTTCGACACTCCCCTCCTAGCGTCGCTGCCCCAAGAAGCACGCGAAGCGCTCGGCGCGACTATTCCTTACCCCCCTCGCCTCGGCAACCCAGTCGAGTACGGGCAGCTGGCCTTGGCAATCATCGCCAACCCAATGCTCAACGGTGAGACCATTCGCTTGGACGGCGCGATCAGGATGGCTCCGAAGTAACAGGCAACATCCCTGACTGGGGTATGGGAATCATGGTTCCTCCGCTCCGTGTCTCTCAAATGCATACGAGCTAGGAAGGAACGGCAGGCGTGACCAAGGAAGACCCGAGAATCTCAGCAGGACTGATGGGACTCACTTATGCCACCGGCGCCGTCGGCGTTGGCATCGGCCTGAGCACCGTTCACGCCGAAAAGCCCACCCTCAGGGTCGCGTGCCTCCTCGCAGTCGGCGTGGCCGGTTTTCTCTCCTGGATCAGACACTCAGTCTTCCACCGTTCCGATGCGATTCGAATGGGTTGGGATTTGGGCAAGCGCAACAGTTTCCAGATCGAGGTCGGCCTCGCAAACCTAGCTTGGGCACTCCTCGCATTTCTTGCGGTGATCCTTGACTGGGGACTCCGGGCTGAAGCAGCATCAATGCTCGTCTTCGGTTTCTACTTGGCCAGTGTCGTAATCCTCGTCGTCCTAGGCCCTAAGGACGAAAACGCCAAGCGGGCTTGGGCCCCAATAATCGGAATGACAATCTTCGCAACCCTGCTGATCACCGTCGGCTTCCAAGGTATGGCCGCAGGCTGATGGTTGGCCAGGGCTTCACGTGTGGCGATTTGCCCCACGCCGCTACCCTGACCTCATGAGGATTGATTACGCACTCCTGGCTGACGGGGCGATCCAGCGCCCCGATGGCAAGCTCGATATTTACGGCGCTGGTTGGGATTTCCTCACGGCACAGTCCTTCCCCCATGCGCATGGATCGTTTGATGTTGCGTTGCGGCTGGTTGTGCCAGCGGATGAGGTTCTCGCTGACCATGTGTTTGAACTGATCGTTCAAGGCCCCGATGGCGAGGAAGTTGCCCGCACGCGCACGGAGATGGTCTCCCAGCGGGACCGTGACGCGATAGACGACGTCGCGGAGGAGAAGTTGACCATGACCTTCAACTTCCGTGGTGTTGTCTTCCCCACACCAGGCCCGTACCAACTGGTGATGGTGATTGATGAGAATGAAATCCACGCCGTGGAGTTCTCAGTGCTGCAAGTCCAAGAGGACTAGCCCGCAAACCAGCTCCGGCTCTCCCAGCCCCGACGGCTAGGCTGGACCCACATGGCCAGCAAGATGAATTGGGATCGCGAACGCCCCTCAGGCTCCACCTCCGCGGCCGCAGGACAAATGACTGAGCTAGCTGGAACTGCTCGCAAGCGCGAAGTTCTGCGAGTCCTCAACTACAGCCTTGTTGACAGCCGTTCGCCGGAAGCCATCAAGACGATGTACGCAGCTCTGACAAACGATGAGCTGGCTACGTCGCGAGCATTGCTGCGCGGCTCAGGGCGAGCCAAAACTGGACCGGGCCGTTCGGCAGCCGCACCGCGCACCAAGAAGCTCAAGGTGCTCTCACCTAAGGCAGAGATCCAGCTCCGTAAGGACCTGATCAAGGGCTTACGCGCAGCCAACTTTGAGGACATCCAAGCCACCTTCGACCGTGCCCGTGAGGAATTCGACCGGCTCGATACCTCAGCGATGGCCCGCAAGGACACCTCAAGCTCAATCGGAACTGAAAAGGTCCAGCGTGCAAATGACGAGTGGACCAAACGGCTCGAAAACGCTCGGCTCGGCCGGCCCTAGGGCCCACTACTCAAACCGTCGGGCGCCAAAACAAAACCCGCCCCACCCCAACGTCTGGAGTGGAACGGGCCTGTAAAGCCTTAGTGGCTGTCGCCTATGCGTCGAGGCGCTCCACGATCATTGCGTTGCCCTGACCCTGTGCGACACACATGGTCTCAAGGCCGTAACGGCCGCCCATGGTCTCAAGGTCATTGAGGAGGGTGGTCATGATGCGAACGCCGGTCATTCCGAATGGGTGACCGAGAGCGATTGCTCCACCGTGTGGGTTGAGCTTGGCCATATCGATTCCACATTCCTTGGCGATCGGAATCACCTGGGCTGCGAAAGCCTCGTTCAGCTCGACAACATCAATGTCATCCATTGTCAGGTTGGCCCGCTCGAGGACCTTCTTGATTGCGCCAATCGGAGCAACGCCCATGTACTCAGGCTCGTTGCCATAAGTGGCTGCGGTGATGATGCGTGCGCGTGGCTTCAGGCCAAGCTCGGCGGCCTTCTCGGCGCTCATGATCAGGCAAGCTGCGGCCCCATCATTGAGTGGGCAGGCGTTGCCTGCGGTCACGGTGCCACCTTCACGGAATGCGCCTTCAAGCGTTCCGAGCTTCTCAACGGTTGAGCTTGCGCGCGGGCCGTCGTCCTTGGTGACAACAGTTCCGTCAGCAAGGGTGATCGGGGCGATCTCACGGTCAAAGAAGCCGGACTCCTGAGCTGCGACAGCAAGCTCTTGGCTGCGCTGTGCGTAAGCGTCCTGCTCTTCGCGAGTTACGCCGTAACGGTCAGCAACGTTCTCAGCGGTTACGCCCATGGCGATGTAGGCGTCTGGCTGGCCGTTGTTGCCCTTGAGGTTCTCGTTCTGATCATCGGGGCGGACTGCTTCCTGTGCCTCGTTGAACTTGGAGACGAACTCAACGCCAGCGGCGATGTAAACATCGCCCTGTCCTGCCTTGACATTGTTGGAGGCAACGCGGATTGCGTCGAGCCCTGATGAGCAGTAACGGGAGATCGTTGAACCGTTGGTCTCCTGTGTGAGGTGCTTGCTCAGGAGGACACCGATGCGACCAATGTTGTTGGCCTGAAGGCCCTGGGGAAGACCACAGCCACAGATGACCTCTTCAACAAGCTTGGGGTCAACGCCTGGGTTGCGCTCCATCAGAGCATCAAGAATGAAGGCAAGGGTTTCGTCTGGACGAAGTGATGACAGCGAGCCCTTGAAGGCACGGCCGATCGGGGTACGGATTGCATCAACGATGACTGCTTCTGGCATGGGGGTTAGCTCCTTGTTGGGGCGAGGTTTGCGATGGCTGGAAGGTTACCTGCGAAGGCGGGACGGCCGCTCACCGAAGCGCGCCGAGCGGACCGCAGGGAAGGTGAATCCAACCCTCGGTCAGGGCTAGGCGGTGCGCCTGATCTGATGGCGGAGTGAGCGTGGCGTCGGTCTCAACCGCGCGTGCCACAAGCGCCGAGAGCAAGGCGTCTAGGCAATCGTCGCTCTCCTCGCACAGCGCCAGAAGCCCATCGGGGTCTGAGAGTCCCAGCCCGTCTTTGAGGATCTCCGCCAGCCGAACGCGAATGCTGCCCACCTTCTTGTAGCTGCCCTGCTCACTTCCAGCGCCGCCCTGTTCAGGCGCCCAGATCAGAAGCGCTGCGGCGGGGTAGACCTCACAGGTGAGCCCTGACCCATCGCGTGCCACCTTGTCCGGGCCGAGTGCAGCGGCGAGATCACTGAGGATGACCGCGGCCCGCATGGCGGGATAGGCAATCCGGTCAGTGCTGACAGATAGGGCCGTCTTGCCGGTCTGTTCCTTGACAAAGCGGTCGGTCTCCCGACGTTCAAATGGCGCCCTGGGGAAGTCCAACGGAAGTGGCCACTGATCTCCAGCGTGGTAGGCGGCAATCGCTTCCACGAAGGGTTGTGGCCAACCGAGCGGGGCGTCAATCCCAACCTTGGTTATTGGGCCGTCATCAAACCCTCCGTAGAGACCCTTGATTCCGTTGGAGATGAACTTGTCGTGCAGTTCAATTCCCTCAGCGGTCTCACCGACACAGAGCTGGCTGAGCAACGGACCATCCCCACCCCACCTGATGGAGCAGAACCCGGTCGTCTTCGGCTTAGACGCTAGGTCAAAGCCCAGTGTGTACGTGAACTCTGACTTACCCACAGCCGCAATTTCGACTAAAGCGAACGGGCGATGACGACGCGCTGGATTTCCTGCGCGCCCTCGTAAATCTGGGTGATCTTTGCGTCGCGCATGAAGCGCTCCATTGGATACTCAACGACATAGCCTGATCCGCCGAGTACCTGGACCATCTCGACGGTGGTCTTCATCGCATGGTCTGCATTGAACACCTTCGCCATTGACGACATGGCACCAAAGCCTGGGTCCTGACGGTCCACGCCACAGGCAGCCTTGTAGAGCAGCTCGCGGCCAGCGGCACAGCCGATTGCCGCATCGGCAAGCTTGCCTGAGACTGCTTGGAACTCGGTCAGTGACTTGCCAAAAGCCTTGCGCTCCTTGGCGTACGCACTGGCGTAGTCAAGCGCACCTTGGGCAATACCCAGGCCCTGCGCTGCCACACCAAGTCGGCTGCGGTCAAGTGTTTGCATTGCGATCTTGAAGCCTTCGCCCTCGCTGCCCAACAGGTTCTCGGCGGGAAGGCGGACTTCATCGAAGGAAAGGCTGCCCGTCGGGCTGCCCTTGATTCCCATTTTGTGTTCAAGGCTTGTAACAGCAAAGCCAGGCCGGTCAGCTTCCATCACAAACGCGCTGATCCCCTTGTGCTTGGCCTCCTTGTCAGTAACCGCGAAGACGATGTAATAGTCAGCGATCCCAGCGTTGGTAATCCAACTCTTGGACCCTGTGATGACGTACTCGTCGCCATCCTTGACCGCTCGGGTCAGCATGCCGGCAACGTCTGAGCCAGCCTCAGGCTCAGAGAGACCGAATGCGGATGACCACTCGCCCGTGGCAACCTTGGGCAGCCACTTCTGCTTCTGCTCCTCGGTACCGGCGATCCTGATTGGAAGTGTTCCCAACTCGGCGACCATCAGAGTCAACGCCGTACTTGCGCAGGCCTTGCTGATCTCCTCAACGGCAATATTCAAGGTCAGCGTGCCGCAGCCCGCATCAGTGTGAGTTCCGCCGTACTCCTCTGGAATCGCGAGCCCGTAAATGCCCTGTTCGCCTAGGAGCTTGCGCAAGTCGTGTGGGTATTCGCCCTTGGCATCAATCTCAGCTGCGCGGGGGGCGATGCGCTCTTCTGTGATCTGGCGAACCATGTCGCGGATGGCAAGCTGCTCGTCTGTAAGGGAGTACTGGGGAATTGATTCGGTCATGCGGCGCAGACTACCGAACGGAGCCAGCCCGCCGGAGGGTCGCCGCGCCTAATATCCGGTGCTGGGACTACTTGAGCGCGTACCGCCCTGGGACAGCTCAGACATCGTCACTGGAGTGAGGTTCATGCGCTTGAGCATGGTCAGGATCTGTGGAAGCACTTGCGCGGTCGGCGGGTAGTTGCCGTGCATCAGGATGATCCGCCCTGGCTTGGCCCAGTACTTGATCGCGTTGAGGATGTACTTCGGGGTTCGCAGGCTTGAGTCTGCAACAGTCCCCGACCACATCACGACCTTGGTGTAGCCCAGCTGCCCGGCCTTATCCAAGGTTCCCGAGTTGTAGTCCCCATATGGAGGGCGGAACCATGGGCGCCCGGTGAGGGAGAAGGTCTTCTCAATCCAGTCCTCGTTGCGTTGGAGGTCCTGGCCAAAGGCATCCGGACCAATTGTTGTTGAGGTGTTGTGGCTGAAGGTGTGATTACCCAATGTCAGTTGCCCGTTGGCGACCATCTCTTTGATTCGAGCGGCCTGGGGCTCCCAGCTCGCGGAGTAGCGGCCATTAGGGAAGAACGTCGCGTGGGCCCCTGTCTGCACCAACACATCAACGATCTTCTTGACACAGCTGGGGCAGAAGCCATCGTCAAAGGTCAGCGCCACCTGCCGCTTACTAACGGCCGAGGGGGCCGCCTCAGTGATCACATGGGTCGTGCCCGGCACCAAGGGGGTGATCGCCTGCAAGTTGGTGACGGGGTCAGCGGCCTGGGTAGTCGTCGTCGCAGTTGAAACAGACGTTGAAGGGCTGGATGCGGCCGAAGATGCAACACGCGAACCCGAGGGAGTGACACTGGATGAGGTCAACCCCCAGCCAACGGCTGCAACTGCCACGGCCAAGAGCAGCAGGGCAGCGGCTCGGCGGCGGCGTACAAGCGCGCGGTTTGAGGGACCAGAAGGGTGGGACATCAAGGTTGATCTTCGCAGAACCGGCTGGCAATCCTGCCGGGACCCTCACCCAGAAAACAGAAAAGCCGCCCTGACCTTACGGTCAAAGGCGGCTCCCCATGGTGTCTGATTTAGATCAGAGCGACGTTAACGGCCTTAGGCCCTTTTTCGCCGGCTTCCTCTTCATAAGAAACCTTGGCACCCTCACTGAGTGAGCGGTAACCCTGGCCACCAATGGCTGAGTAATGCACGAACAGGTCCTGAGCACCATCGTCTGGTGTGATGAAGCCGAAGCCCTTGTCGTCTCTGAACCACTTAACTGTTCCGGTAGGCAATTTATGCCCTTCCTTTTTAACTGCTGGTGCTGCGTTGCGGAACTTCCCATTGGGGAGCACACTGCTCGCTTGCACTGCACTGACTTCGTCGTTCCCCGAAAGGTTCGACCTTACGAGCTAAACGCTAGCACTCCCGGGGTGACTCCGGGGTGACGGGTAAGTATTCCCGGGGGCTACGGCTCGATGATGGGCGGTCCGAGCTTGATCAGCTCGGTGTGAAGCTCCATCACTCTGGCCTTGATCGGATCGTCTTCAGGACGATCATGAACAAGGTCCCAAGTGCGCTCTGCGACCTCGCTGGCGTTCTGCGGTGTCGCGTCTGCTGCAAGGCGTTCGATCAGTGCCATCTCGAAGGCTTCGATCTGATCCTGTGGATGACCCTTTGGAATTTTGGGAAGGGGTCCGCCCACGTGGGTACGCCACGTGTTCGTTGCGACCACCAACCTATTCCTGAGTACGACTCCGGCTTCCACGACCGCGAAACTACCAACCAAGCCCCCCGCGTGTCACCTGCCAACCAACAAGCCCCGCTATTTGCGGGGTTATTGGGCTAATCAGGCGTTCTTGCCGAACGAACTTGCGCCTGGTGAGGGCGCAACGAACAGGCTCTGTGCCGCAGTCCCAATACCGCCCTCGACGTCAGCTAGGCGGGTCTCAGTCAGGGCCGTGCCATCCCCCCCGATGCGCATCACCGAGTCGAGCGAGATCCACTCACCTTGCGGCACTCGGAGCAGGTTCACGGTCAGGTCTGAATTGACGAAGAGCCACTCTCCCCAGTCGAGGGCTGCGCTGATGCCATTGCCGAAGTCCGCGGCACTGACCGCACGCTGCTGAGGCGTTGGCGTCTCACCTTGCACGAGCGGCACTTTGAGGCGGAACCAAGCGCGCCCTGGACCCTGTGCAATCCATGAATCTTTTTGCCCCGCAAGGCGGATGTCAACGGCCGAACCCGCGAACATCTCCCCGGCGTTGAGTTCATCAACCGCGCTGGGAAGGTCGTCCCCGGGCAGCGGAAGGGGGGCTGGCTGAAGGTCAACAACAGGGGAGGTGGCCTCCTCCGTGCGCATGAACAGCGCCATCGCCCGGAGAACATCCCGGCCACCGCTCTCGATCACAGCTGAAACCCACTGCACGCGTTTACCTGGTCGCACAACTTCCGTGCGGACGGTCATCTCGTCCAAAGTCAGTGCGCCAAGGAAGTCGAAGGTGATTCGTGTCAAGCGCATCGGCTGGCCTGTCGGCACCTGTTCAACCGCGCGAGTCAGTAAGCCGGTTGGTGCGCCGCCGTGCTGGTGGTCGGGACTCCATGGCCCACGGGCAAGTGCCGTGGGCATATAGCGGTTGTCACCGAGAGGGATGTATACGGCGTCGGCCATGGCCGCAGAACCTACTCCGGCTGCCAACAGGCCGCCCTCGTGCCGATTAGGGCTTGTCTGCGCCCTCGTCCGTTTCCGCCTGCTCAGGGTCCATCAGAACCACGGGGATACCAAGGTTCGCATCGCGCCTGATGGTCGCGATCCGGCGGCCTGGCTGAATTGCCTCGCGGGGCGGGCCGATCAGCCCCTCTAGGTCGTGGATCGCCTTGTCAAGGTCTGCCGTTATGAAGCCCAGACCCCAACCGTGGGCGTGCTCACCCGTCACGTTTTCAGCGTGCACAACCTCAAGGACAGCATCGCCTGAGCGAACAAACCCCTGGCGGACTTCTGTTCCGTCCTCAGTCTCACGCACGGCCTCACGAGTGAACCCGAGTGCCATATCGCGCATCACCTGGGCGGTGCGGTCGAACTCTGGGGTGGCAATGACAACCTGATCAATCGAATAGACCCCGTTCTCATGGTCTGCGTCGGCTAGTGCGGGTCCCACTTCGGCCGGCAAACCGTCAATGTCCGTGACCCCTTCGGGGAGATGATCAAACACCAGACACTCAATCCCGCCAATCGGGGTAGTGAACTCAATTGTCACACCGCCAACAGCCAGCGCGCGCCCACTGATGGTGAACCCTGCCGCCGCCCACGCCTGTGGGTCAGCACCGAGCTTGATGCCGGTAAGGCTTGGTCGCTTTGCCGTATCTATCGTCATCGTGCTGCTCCTCTAAGTAAGGGCTGGGGCCTCTGGAAGTGCTGCGAGTGCTGCCTCAAGGTCAGCTTCGGAGAACTCTGGGTCCTCGAGGTTGCCCGCGAGGTAATCGTCATACGCCTGCATGTCGAAGTACCCGTGACCACAGAGGTTGAAGAGGATGACCCTCTCCTCGCCTGCTTCCTTGGCTGCCAGCGCCTCCTCGATTGCCGCACGGATGGCATGGGAAGGCTCTGGGGCGGGAATGATCCCCTCGGTCCTCGCAAACTTGATTGCCGCGTCGAATGTGTCGTTCTGCTTGAACGCCTTGGCCTCGATGTGGCCGCTCTTGACAAAGCCGCAGAGCATTGGGGCGTCGCCGTGGTAGCGCAGACCGCCGGCGTGAAGCTCTGGCGGAACAAAGCCATGGCCCAGCGTGTACATGGGCATCATCGGTGTCATCCCGGCAATGTCGCCGTAGTCGTAGGCGTACACCCCGCGACTCAAGGTTGGGCAGGCTGCTGGCTCTGCGGCAACAAAGCGCGTGTTGGCCTGACCGGCCAGAACTCGCCGCAGGAACGGGAAGGCGATGCCTGCGAAGTTAGAACCCCCTCCTACACAACCGACGATTACGTCTGGCTCTTCGCCTGCCATCTCCATCTGCACCATGGCCTCCTGACCAATGATCGTCTGGTGCAAGAGAACATGGTTGAGGACTGACCCGAGCGCGTAGTTGGCGTTGGGATCCTGCGCGGCAACCTCAACCGCCTCGCTGATGGCAATGCCTAGCGAGCCGGTCGGCGAGCCAGCGTTAGCCTTACCTGTTTCAGTCAGGTTGCTCGGAGACCGGTGAACGGTTGCGCCAAACGTCTCAATCATTGACCTTCGGTATGGCTTGGAGTCATAACTGGATCCGGTCATGAAGATCTCGCACTCAAGGTCAAACATCGAACATGCGAAGGCAAGTGAGCTACCCCATTGGCCCGCACCAGTCTCCGTTACAAGCTTCTTGATGCCAGCCTGAGCGTTCTCGTATGCCTGGGGAATGGCCGTGTTGGGCTTATGCGACCCTGAAGGCGAGCCGCCCTCGTATTTGTAATAGATGTGTGCGGGCGTGTCGAGGAGCTTCTCGAGTCTGTGTGCCCGGAAGAGCGGGGTTGGCCGCCAGAGGGCGTAGGCGTTGCGAACTTCCTCTGGAATCTCAATCATCGGCTCAGATGAGACCTCCTGCATGATCAACCCCATTGGAAAGATCGGTGTCAGGTCCTCAGGCCCCGCGGGCAGCCCCGTGGCTGGGCTTAGCGGTGGCAGCGGTGGCTCGGGAAGGTCTGCTGCGATGTTCACCCAGTGAGTTGGGATGTCATCTTCGCCAAGCAGGTAACGCGTCTTCTCTACGGCCATCGGAGTGGTCCTTTCCAAAACTCTGAGTGTGGAAGCACCTACAGCCTGCCACTGATCACCTAAATAAGCGACCCGAAGTTTGAAAATGCCTGCTCAGTCGGTGAAGTTTTTAACTGGACCAGCCGACCCATCGGGCGTTCCACCGCGCCGCCCCGCCTCAGCCTCCGCCCGGTCACGGCCACCATGCTCAAGGCCAGCGAGCTCGGAATGCCCGCGCCAGACAACTCCCTTACCGCGCTCCTTGACGGTCACGGTCATGGTTGCGCCGAGGTGTTCGAGCGCTGCCGCGATGTTGCGACGCTCCTCGGGCAGGGGTACTGGAAGGACATGAGCGGCGCCAAGTTGGGCAGTCCCATGGACCTCAACGCGGTAGCGAGGCGATCGCCCGGTTAAGAGCCACTCCTCATCCGTGACCTCAGCCTTCACGGGTGAGAGCAGGGGGTCACCAAGGCGCAGGAACTTGCCCCCGGCCCGCACAACAAGTGCGGTGACCTCAACGCCAAGCGGCCCTGTCTCGACACGACCCCCAGCGAAACAGACACAGGCGTCAGCGTCCTCAAAGCCCTGGGCTTGCCCCCACCACCATTCAGCCGGGAAGCCGCCGCGCCCCCAATTCTTCTCGGCGTAAACCCGCGCGCCGTCAAGATCCCACTCTTCTCCGTTGATGACCGCATGCCCTCGGGCCACCCCGTCTACCAGATGTGGGTGCCAATACTGGTTGAGCGCTGGAATGGAGTGAAACCAAGATGAGGCGCCCAAACGGCGCCGTGGCCAGAGGACCTGATCATCAACCTCAAGCTCGAGCTTGGCCGCATCACCAAGGTCAACGCGCACTGAATGTCCGTTGGCAACAAAGCGACCGTCGGTTGTTCTTGCTCCCAAGCCCTCCATGTCCGCTGTGGCCCCGTCCAGCGCAGCAGCTTTCAGAAACCCGCCTGGGTGCCCTGCCAGCCCGACCGTGGCCCAGTGCCCGCCGGCCCGATCATCATTGACTCCAATCAGTGCGACAACCACCCGCCCAGTCTCAGGCTGGGTGATGCGCCAGAAGTACCCCTCCATCCCGGTCGCATGCGACCGCAGGGGATCGTCAAATGGGAGATCTGCTCCTGACGCCCGATAGAGGGCCTTTGGTCCGCGTCGAGTTTCCATCCCAAAGAGCGTACGCCCTCGACCAAAGGCGGTCGCGCCAACACCAACCGGTTCCCTAATGGGGTCTGATGCGGTAGCGTCTGGCAAGGGATGGAGACACGGCGTCACAGATTCGTTGTGGCAGCACTGCTGGGAGTACTTGCCCTGCCCGCAACAGCAGCAGCAACTGTCACCCCAATTGCCCCCGACACTGGCTCAGTAGCGACCACTCTTCCTGACTTCTCGGGTAAGGCTTGGACCACCAAGAAGATCACGGCCACCGCCCCGCCCCAGAATCCGAGCATGGCACCAAATGGTCGCTCCAACCTTCACAACGACTCGTGGATGACAGACGCCTACTGGCGTGCCGGCCCACGTGGCAAGAACCTCGTCCAGACAACAAACAACTTCGGGATGACAATCCCTGGTCTGTGTGCCTCCATCACCTTCGACACTCAGGGCCGGCTCGTTGCCGTGTGCCCAACCATCTTCGGCAGCCCAACGCTACGGATGCTCAATGCCACCACGCTTGACCAGATCGCCTCGCTGTCACTTCCCACCCGCGAAGGACCGGCCGCGGCGAACATCTTCCAAGACTTCACCGGAGGTGGCTACTTCTTCCTCGACAAGAACGACCACCCCGTAGTAGCCACAAACGATCGCAAGATCCGCGTCTATGCCCTCAATACCGCTGGGACCAGCTTTGACACTCTCGCCACATATGACCTAACCAGCTTCCTTACCGCCGGGACCGACACTGTCGCTGGCGAGCGACTGTCATCGGCTCTTCCAGACTGGGCTGGGAACATCTGGTTCGTCAGCAAGACAAACGGCAAGGTCGGGTGGGTCAATACCACCACCGGCGCAGTCCACAGCATCACTCTCCACGAGGAGATCGAGAACTCATTCATGGTGGCCTCTGACGGGGTCTACATCGTCAGTGACAAGGCGCTCTACCACTTCGACACCGTGGGCGGCACAGTCCACCAGGTCTGGAGGAGCGCGAACTACGGCAACACGGGCCTCACCAAGCCAGGCCAAGTTGATGCGGGCTCAGGCACTACACCAACCATGTTGCCTGGCGGCTTGGTCGCGATTACCGATAACGCTGACCCGATGAACGTTGTCGTCTACAAGGCCTCAACCGGCGTTCAGACCTGCAAGGTCCCAGTCTTCACAAAGGGTGCTGGCTCCACCGAGAACTCACTAATCGGCGCCGGGACAGCATCCTCATCAATGCTGATCGTTGAGAACAACTACGGCTATGTCAACCCGTACTACATTGCCTCAGGTGGCACAACCAAGCCCGGCTTCACGCGTATTGATGTGACCAAAGCTGGCAAGACCTGCAAGGTCAAGTGGAAGAACACAGTTGACAGCGCTCCCACCGTTGTCCCCAAGCTCTCCGTCACCAACGGCCTCCTCTACGCCTTCACAAAGACCAAGACGACGAACCACTCAGACGCATGGTTCTGGACGGCAATTGATGCCTCAACTGGCAAGAAGGTCTGGAGCAAGCTCTCTGGCGTTGGCACCCTCAACTTCAATAACAACTACGCCGGGATTCACATTGGTCCCAACGGCTCGCTGTTCCTTGGTCTGATCGGCGGCGTCGCAACACTTCGCGACGGCGCCTAAGCATCACCAAGCGCCTCCTCCTCACAGCAGCTCTCGCGTCCGTCATCTTCGCAGTGGCCCCAGCGAGCGCGTTGGGGATGCAGCTTTTTGTGAAGACCCAAGTCGGCATGACTTGGACACTTGAGGTGGAACCAAATGCCGGCATCGAACTCCTCAAGGAGCAGCTCTTCGATAGGTATGGCACCGCCCCGGCATTGCAGCATCTCTTCTACAAGGGAACAGAGCTGCAAGACGGTCGCACGCTTCAGGACTACAACATCCAGAAGGAGGGCACGCTACATGTGATCGTCGGGCCGTCCTCATACGTTCCAGTAACGCTCACCGCCTGGCCAACCGCCTCCCGCCAGCCCGCGAGAGCGGCGACCTGGCTTGTCAACATTCCCACTGCAACTACCTGGTGGTGGTCCAACTCGATCGACACCCGCGCTGGGGCAGCAGCTTTGACAGTCCAGTTCTCCAATTCACTGTCGGCGCCATCTGAGTCACAACCCATACCAACAGTCGCGTCATACGCCAACGGGATCGCCAGCTACTCAACAACCGTTATCTGGAAGTCCAAGCTCCAGCCACGCTGGGTTCGGATCGGTTCCAAGGTCGGTAAGTGGACCACATGGTCAGCCATGCTTCCGGGATGACCATGCGCAAGCACCTTCTCCTCGCGACAACTCTTGTGTCCGTCATCTTCGCTGTGGCCCCAGCGAGCGCGATGGGGATGCAGCTTTATGTCAGGGATGAGGTGGGACGGCACATGACCGTTGAGGTCGAACCAAGCGACAAGATATCCAGAGTCAAAACTGAGATTGAGGACAGGTCAGGGCAGCATCCGAGCCAGATCCGCTTGATCTTTGCAGGCAAGATCTTGGGCGACGACCGTACCGTCTCCGACTACAACATCCAAAAGGAATCGACCCTCCACTTGATCAACTTCTGTAGCTCCTGGACCTATGTTCCGCAGTCTCTCTCCGTAAACATGAAGCGGAATCCGGGTACTCAGCGTTCCGTGCTGCGAATTGTCAAGTCAGATCCTTGCCCCGGGGAGGTTGAGTACTCCATCACCCCACACCAGCCGTCTGGCACGGCCCTGCCCGTGTCAGCTCGGACTGTGCCGCTTAATTCAACCGTGACTCTCCACAGGGGCGCGGTTGCCTTCTGGGTACGCATCAGGAACGTCGGGAGCGTGGACAGACTCGTTTGGAATCTCTGGTCGCCGTGGAGTCGCACGCGGACCAAGCCCGGCCTATTCGGCTGGTAGCCGGCTAGAGCTTCTTTGGTGGCAGCGGGATGAACCCGCTCGTGCGACGGATGTAGTCGTCGTAGCCAGGACGGCGCTTAGTCAGCCCCTTCTCAAGCAGTGCCTTACCGGAGACCCGAACGAGCATGAAGTTGATCAGCGCCGGACCGACCAAGGCCCACCAAGCACCGGCTGATGCGGCGATCAGACCAATGCCCCACCAGACGCAGGCATCACCGAAGTAGTTGGGGTGGCGGGTGTAACGCCACAGGCCGCGGTTCATGACCTCGCCCTTGCTGAACGGGTCGCGCTTGAAGCGGTCCAGCTGCCAGTCACCGACCGTCTCAAAAAACAGGCCGACTGCGAAGAGCGCAACGCCAAGCAAATCCAGCCAAGAATCCGGGTTCTCATGTGAGACAACCACAGCCAGTACTGGCAGGCAGACGATCCACATGATCAGCCCTTGGAGCCAGAACACGACAAACAGGCTGCGGATTGGCCAAGCGTCACCGGCCTTGGCGCGCATCGCGACATAACGGGGGTCCTCGCCCTTGCCAATGTTGCGACGGCCCAGATGCCAGGTCAGGCGTAGTCCCCAAACTGTGACCATTGGCAGCACAAGCCACTGACTCCCAGCGCGAGGGCCGGTCAGGGCGAGTGCAGTCCATCCCAGGACGACGAACCCGGCGCCCCACCAGATGTCAACGATGGAACTGTCCTCCAATGCGAGGCTGACCGCCCACAACCCCGTCATTACAACAAGGCTTGCCCCAAGGCAGAAGAGGATCGCGGCGGTGCTCGTCAAACGGTTACGGGCTCAGGAACTGTGAACGATGGAACGGCCCCACCGGCCTCAATTGCCTCAACCGCCTCGCCAACCCAGTGGTCAATCGCAATCCATGTGTCATCAAGCCAGTCGGCGGCGGCTGGGCCAGCCGGAATGGATGCCCTTGGCACGCGAATGATCTGCACGACGATCCGCGTGTCAACCAAACCACCGTCAATTACGTCCTTGATCCCACGCATTCCCTCAAGGCCTGCGTGGACGACAAGGACCACATCAGCCTCCGGGGCCGCGTCGAGCAAGGCGAGCGGTCCACCGTGGCGTGGCGGCAGGCAGTACTTCAGGACCGACATCTTCTCCGCACGCTCAGGCCGATTCTTGCCAATCGCCTTCAGGGCCTTAAGCCGTCGTTTGTCGGAAACACGCGTGCCTTCAGGGTAGATGAGGGCCCCTTGCCGTTCGCTTAAGTTGCTGGTCAGGGCACGGACGCGGTCGATTTCCCTTGGATCCCCCGAGTCGCGATTGACGAAATGGTTTGTCAGTCGGCGGCCAGCGATGTCAAAGCATGGATCCGCGAGAAGCTCACGCTTGAGGACATAGTTGAGCTCGATTCTCAGCGGACCGCTGATCGTCACGGCTGAAAGGACGTTGTCAACGATGCTCGAGTGGCGGATGAATTCGATGTACGGACCTGGAGTGGCGTTCTCGCGGCCTTCAACCTCAAGCTTGATGCGGAACGCCTTGACGGCCACCCACATCATCCAGCCGGCCCAAGCCTGCTGAACCCAGAAGGCTGAACCCCTCAAGATCCGCTGGTTCCGGCCACCAAGGCTGACAATCCAAGTCACGAGCAGGGCGATCATTCCGACGAACTCGGCGATCAGATAGCCCTCGCTGAACACGATCACTCGGATGAACACGGCGGGCTTCTTCTTGACGGTCATCCAGTAGATGTCGGCAACTGCGGCAACAAGGAGTACAACCGGCAGCAGGGCCGTCACAACAACGAAGAGGCTCAAGACAATTGGGATCGACTTGACCCTGCGGCGGAATGTGACCGCCCGCGGCTCGTCCCTCTCAATGCTCTTCCGTCTACCCATGCTGGGAGTTTGACACGGAACGCACGCGCGTCCGCAGTCACCTCCCTAGGACCCCCTGTCGGCACACCTGCGATGATCGCCTCACACACCTTCGGAGGAGGAGAACAACGATGGCAAAGGGACCGCAGCCGGGTGACAAAGCACCCGAGTTTGAACTTGAGGGCACAGCGGGCAACTTCAAGCTGGGCGACCAACTTGGCAAGCGGGTGGTGCTTCTCTTCTACCCCGGTGACAACACCCCCGTATGCACGAAGCAGTTCTGCTCTTACCGCGATAACTCCGCAGGCATGGACTCTCTCGATGCCGTCGTCGTAGGAGTCTCCCCGCAGGGCCTTGACAGCCACAACGAGTTTGTCGCCAAGCACAACCTCAATGTCCCGCTGCTGGCTGATCAGGCCAAGACCGTTGCCGCCCTCTACGGCATGGTTGGCAAGCTGCCACCAGGCACCAAGCGCGGCGTCGTGATGATTGATGCCGAAGGAGTCGTGCGCTACCGCCACGACCACCGACTTGGACTGGACTTCCAGACCGTAGATGAGCTGCGTGAAGCGCTCGCCACAGTCCCCGTCTAATGGGTCTGATCCTCTACACCTGCGGTCAGCAGGACTCGTACGGCGGCATTGGCCACCCATGCGGCAGAGCTGGTGCGGCACTCAAGGATGCTGGTCACCCTTACAAGCTCGAGGTTGTCCCCGGCTATCGCCTACTCCCATGGACGAGGCGCGGCAAGCGAGCTCATGTACGCGCGCTCAGCGGTCAAGAGAACGTGCCGATTCTCGTTCTTGACAGTGGCGATGTCATCACAGGCAGTGGCTCAATTGTCAAGTGGGCAAAGGCCAATCCGGCCTCCTGAACCGACGCTATTTGCGCATCCCCGCCGACGGGCGTATGGTTGGCATCGGAGAGAGATACAGATGAAGATCAGATCAACAGCCATCGCAACTTGTACGGCCATCACCTTGCTGGCCGTGCCCTCATCCGCAGCGGCCGGGGCTTCCACGACCGCGCATTTCCCAACCGGATTCACATGGGGCGTAGCGGGCGCCGGATTCCAAACTGAGATGGGTGGCGGCGATGCCTACTCCGACAAGAACACGGACTGGTGGGCTTGGTCCCACAACGCGGCAAACATTGCAGCCCACAGAGTCAGCGGTGACCAACCAGAGAACGGTCCTGGTGGTTGGAAGACAAGCTTTGCGGCTGACATTGCGAACGCTAAGTCAATTGGCATGAAGTCTTGGCGGATGGGGATCGAGTGGAGCCGAATCTTCCCCAAGACCACAAGCACCGTCAAGATCGGTAGCACGGTCAGCACGACCAACCTCAAGGCCCTAGACAAGCTGGCAAGCAAGACTGCCGTCGCCAAGTACAGGGCCATCCTCACAGCAGCGCGCAAGGCTGG
This sequence comes from Actinomycetota bacterium, assembly GCA_009699865.1. GTDB lineage: Bacteria > Actinomycetota > Thermoleophilia > Solirubrobacterales > Solirubrobacteraceae > WLNJ01. Next base: position 1,716 of record WLNJ01000005.1, on the reverse strand, counting down.
GCTCAACCCGTTCATCACGCTCAATCACTTCACCCTTCCGCTCTGGGCCCACGACCCAATCCAAGCCCGCGACACCCTCGCAACCCGGGCTCCAGACGACCCGGTGCCAGCAAGCCTGACCAAGGCCGGATGGCTCGCCACGAGCACGGTTACTGAGTTCAGGAAGTACGCCGCCTACATGGCTTGGAAGTTCGGTGACCTAGTCGACTGGTGGTCGCCAATCAATGAGCCAATGGTCATGGCGGTCAACGGATACGCAAATGTCCCCGGCGCACTGTCAGGGAACTTCCCCCCCGGCGCATACTGCTACCGATGCGCCGTAAAGGTCAGTGAGAACCTCGCCGCGGCCAATGCCGTCGCCTACGACGAAGTCCACTCCAAGGACACGAAGGACGCTGACAAGGACGGTAAGAAAAGCAAGGTCGGCGTGGTCCAAAACATGATCCACTTCGTGGCATCCGATCCGACCAACGCCGTGGATGTGGCCGCTGTCATACACGCAGACAAGCTCTTCAACCGCCTTTCGCTTGACGCAATGATCAATGGCACCGTGGACCACAATGCGAACGGGCAGATTGACGCAGGCGAGACGGATACCAAGCTCGCTAACAAGGCTGACTTCCTTGGGGTCAACTACTACTTCCGTGGACGCGTCACTGGCACTGGGTTCCCGCTCAGTCGGGCCATCCCAATCCTTGACTTTGCCCCGCGCACCGCTTACGCATGGGCGCTCAACCCAACCGGGGAACCGTGCCCAACCCTCTGCTCAGACTTTGGCAGTGAGATCGACACCGACGGTTTTGGCGCAGTGCTGCGAGAAGCGGCCACCTACGGCAAGCCGCTGTTGATCACCGAGAACGGGATGGCCGACTCCAGCGACGCCCATCGGCCCGGCTACCTGGTCTCACACCTAGCCCAGGTCCAACAGCTAGCAGCCGAGAAGCCCAACGGCGTATCAGTCCTCGGCTACTACGAATGGTCTCTGACGGACAACTACGAGTGGTCGGCTGGCTTCCTGCCCAAGTTCGGCCTCTACTCGTTCAACTCTTCAACGCTTGCCCGCACAGCTCGCGGCAGTGCAGCCGTATTTGGATCGATAGCCAAGGCCAACGCAATCAGCGGCCCGCTGCTCGACCAGTACGTGAACACCAGCCCGTCCAGCTGAGAGTCTGGGGTCAGGCAGTCGGCGCTGCTGCCGTCTGACCACTCTGAGTGAAGCTGAGCGTTCCGTCCTCTAGCTGGTGCGTTCTCAGGTTCTTGCGGTCACGACGAAGGTTTAAGTCCAAGTCCCACGGTTCCATGTCGGCTGACTTGGGGAAAAGGTGCTTGCCGCGCTCCACATAGTTGGACGTGTAGTCACCAAAGGAGCGGGTACCAAGTGAAGCGTCGCTGTTGACGGGCACGCAGGTGTCATAGCCACCTCGGTCCATGTGCTCGAGGATGCGCTGGAAGTGCTCCGCCACCACCTCAACCCGCAGGGTCCAGGCGACGTGCGGATATGGGAATGAGCAGATCAGGTTGGGAAGGTCGGTCATCATCATCCCGCGGTAGGTCACGGATGCAGGCAACTCTCGCTTGACTCCGTCCACCGAGAACTCAATGCCTCCAAGGGCGAGCAGCTCCAGTCCAGTTGCGGTCACAACGATGTCGGCGGCAAGCTCCTCGCCTGACTCGAGCAGAATCCCGCTCTGTGTGAAGGTCTTGATCTGGTCGGTG
>WLNJ01000049.1 GCA_009699865.1 Actinomycetota bacterium | reverse complement strand
CTCCTGTGTGAGGTCGTGTTCGAGGATGAAGAACTTCTTCACCTGCTCAACCTGTGCGTACTTCGAGTTGGCCTTATCGAGCTCCGTTTGGATGATTTCCAGGACTTCTGGGTTGACTGCCAGCGACGCGATGTCATCTGGGAGGCCCTTTGCCTGTGCCCAAGGAATGATCTCCTCCTCGTCGAGGGTGATCAGCATTGAAGGGAAGGCGCGCTTGTCACCGTGCATTACTGCTTGGGAGACATAGCGAGTCTGTTTCATGTCGTTCTCGAGGTTGGCGGGGGTGAGGTTCTTGCCACCAGCGGTGATGATGATGTCCTTCTTACGCCCGGTGATCTTCAGGTAGCCGTCCTCATCGAGTGCTCCGACGTCCCCAGTGTGGAGCCAACCGTCAATGACGGCTCCGAACGAGGCATCATCGTTCTTGTAGTAGCCCTCGAAGATGTTGGCGCCCTTGATCAGGATTTCACCGTCTTCGTCAGCAATCTTGAGCTCCACACCTGGAAGCGCGCGGCCGACGGTGCCGAACCTGTGGTTCTCAATTGATGAGTAGGTGGAGATCGTCGCGGTTTCGGTCATTCCGTAACCCTCTAGTACTGGGACACCAGCCGCCCAGAAGAACTCGAGGATGTCCGGGGCGATTGGGGCTGCACCAGTTACTGCCTGGCGCACGTTGCCACCAAAGGCTTGGCGTACCATCGCGAACTTCTCGTCGGCGACTGCAAATGCTTCTGCCAACTCGGGTGGCACATCTTGCCCGGCTGCCTGCAGGTCACGGACCTTGCTGCAAAGTGCCACGGCTGCCTTGAGCTTCTCTGGGTCCTCCGTGTTGGAGGTGACCATGGTGTAGATCTTCTCGAAGATCCTTGGCACGCTTGGGAAGTACGTTGGCTTGACCTCGGAGAGCTCGGCGATGATCTGCTTTGTGTCGCCACCGAAATAAGCGATTGTTCCGTCAACGTCGAACGAGATCAGCTGGATCAGCAGCGCGAACGAGTGGGCGAGAGGCAGGTAGAGGTATGTGGTCTCTCCGCCTGCGAGAACATCGAGCGACGCGCACATGGTGAGCACGCTGCGGTAGTTCTCATGGCTGAGGACACAACCCTTTGGTGGGCCGGTAGTACCGGACGTGTAGATGAATGTGAATGGGTCAGTTCCTGTCACAGCATTGGTGCGGGCTGCGAGTTCGGATGGGTCCACGGCACGGCCGTTCTCACGCAGTTGGTCAACGGTGATTCCGTCGGCGATGTCGCCGGCAGGGTCCATGACAATGATGTGCTTGAGGTTGGGGAGGCTGTCGCGTACTTCAACGATCTTTGCGACCTGGGATGCGTCTTCGCAGAAGACGGCCACTGACTCTGAGTTACCTACAACCCATTCGCACTCATCTGGCGAGTTGGTTGGGTAAATCGGCACAACCACGCCACCAGCGCGTGTGATTGCGAAGTCCGCGTAAGTCCAGTCAGGGCGTGTGTTGCAGAGGATCGATACGCGGTCACCGTGTTCAACACCGAGTGCAATCAGCCCACGGCCGATTTCGCTGGTGATGTCGCCAACTTCGGCAACGGTTACGTCATGCCAAGCACCATCAGCCTTGTGACGGATTGCGATTGACTCAGGACTGCGCGCGACTGCCCGTTCAAGCAGGTCGGCAATCGTGTTTGAGCCTGTGGTCTTACCTTCAGCAGCGTTTGAGGCCGTCATGGGTCTCCTCTCCCATTGGGTCCATTATCCCGGGGGAGTCTAACCAGCGAAGAGCGGTCGGGCTTCCACCCCGACCGCTCCTCATCCCGTCCTCTACTGGGTCGGCTGTACGTTGCCGATGCGAGTCGCGTCACGCATGTTCAGCATGAACAACGACTTGTCAATACGCCCGTGTAGAACGGGGATGGAATATTGCCTGCAGGCTTCGAGCACGTCTCCGCGCTCGAGGCCTGCGAGGCGGGCCATTTCAGTGGGGGTTACATGGGTTGGCACTGGTCCAGACCTCCCGTGGTCGTAATTCAACTTCCAGAAGAAGGTCTACTCCGAACTGGGGGAGCGCACAAGCATTTCTTTTTCGCAAATAACGCTCTTTGCGGGGTTTAGGGGAGGCTCGGCACCTGCTAGCCATTCGGGCCGGGGGAGAGTACTGTCCGCCACATGCTTCGGTCCCTTACTCATCCCTTTGGGACGCCCGTCGGTAGAAGGGGTAAAGGACTGCTCATCTCCGCTTTTCTCACCGCCGCGTGTGCCCTCGGGCCTTCTACGGCTTATGCGGGGCCACCATCCTTGCTTCAGGTCAGCGCTGCGGCATCTCACTTCTGGCAGCACCACTTCTGACGATGATCGTGCCGATTACGGATGCGCTTGAACACAAGCCGCTGATTCCCGGCGCCAGCACCCTGATGGTCACCATGGCAGTCGGCCAGATGCTCGCGCCATTGGTTGTCTCTGTATTGGAGCGAAACCGCACTCACTTGCGGGCAGCAGCCCTCGCCGGCCTTGGCACTGCAGTGGTGATTGCCTCCTACGGCATTACAGCCCTCGCTTTCAGAGGCACTGGGGAGCTTGTAATTTGGGGCGTGATAGGCCTCGTCTTTGGAGCATTGACGTTCGGTGGCGGTGCCTCAAACCTTGGTGCTGCAACGGATGCCGCTGAGGAGAAGGATGCTGGGGCAATGGTCGCCACGTATGTGTTTGCCATTAGCCTTGCCGCCCCAGTGGGAGTCCTGCTCTGGGGTCTCCTGATGAGTCGATTCTCGGTTGAAACAGCAGTCCTCACAGGGGCTACTGCTACCGCGCTTGTGTCGGGTTTGTTCGTGAGAATGACCGGCGCAACCAGGCGGGGGCAGTTAGCTCCCTGAATCTCCAGCAAGGGATCCGTAGGACTTAGCAACAACTGTCGGTTATCCACAGGTGAATGCTTGCGCCACCCAGGAAGACGACCTCGTCAGCGAGCGGACCGGGCGCTGATGCTGCGGTCCTTACAAGTTCGGCGCTCATGCCACAACCTTGGCGCTCACCGCTGCCAGCTGGTCGTGGAAGAGCTTTGCAGCGACCTTTCTGACCCGAAGGTCCTCAACGCGCAGCGAGTCGATGAGAACCAGTACTTCACCGAACTGCGGGTGCTCGACTGCTGCGGCCGGGGCCGATGGGTGAAGTGGTTCAAACAGCTGGCCGCGGACTGTCCCATCCGCTGAGGGCCAGACCGGTGGCGGGTCCTCGCCGGATTGACGAATGCGTGACGCCATCGGCTCAGCTGCCCAGGCTGCTGGCACACCGGCCACCAATGGGCCGAGCGGGGCTGGGGCTATGAAACGAGCTGCGTGGATGACCAGTTCTTCAAAGGCGGGAAGGTTCACGCTCTGCAAGCTAGGTGAATAGAGGCCAGCCTCTACTGCCCGCTTGAGCGACCGATGGACGAGCGTGTGGTCCACGTGAAGCTCAGCTGCGAGATCGCGTAGTGAGGGCGCGAAAGAGTCCGAAGCGCTAGCGCCGGCCAAAACGTAGATGTCTCGGGAGTCGATCACAAACCTGACTGTATCATGTTGCACAACCTGCAACAACGCGCCGCTCGGATCCTGACAGGGTGAATCCCCAACAAGGGATACGGAGGACTTTGCAACAACTTTGCGCCAACACTGCGCGGGCTATTGGCATAGGGGGCCTGCCTATCTACGCTCTTCAAATGAGTAGCGAGGCCAGCCACAGTCCGTTTGCGACTTGCTACTCTTTCCCTATTAGTCCCCGCCCTCCGGCATTTGCTGGATTGGCGGGGTTTTTAGTTTCCAAGTCGTGAAGGGCGCAGCGCAAGACCTCCGGATTGCCGTTTTCATCGATTGGCAGAACGCCTTTCAATCAGCACGTGCTGCCTTCGGACCTCTAGGTGAACCGAAACGCTTCGGCAATTTCAGCCCCTATCGCCTCGCACTCCACCTCGCTCACCGTCGTAGTTGCGATAGCCGAGGAGAACTCGTCCGCGTTGAGATCCACCGAGGCCTGCCTTCCGCGCGTTGGGACCGGGTTGGCAATGCGGCCAACCTCCTGCAGGCCGCTGCTTGGAAGTCGGAGAATCCCAAACATGTCGTCCCCCGCCTGCGACCACTCCGTTACCGCAAGGGCCCTGGCTCAGCACTAATTGCGAGCGAGAAAGGAGTTGATGTTCAGCTCGCACTCGCTGCTGTCGGCTGCGTGATTAGTGGAGAGTGCGATGTGGCAATCATCTTTTCCCACGATAGTGACCTACTACCCGCAGTCGAGACGATCCGCGACCTCAAGTCAGCTGGACACGTGGAAACCGCATCGTGGGCAGGCCCAACCTTCAAGACAAGGATCCCACCCGTCAGAGGAGTGTTCAACCACTTTGTTGACAGAGACGCTTTCGCTCAGATCGAAGACCTAAACGATTACTCCAAGCCTGCGCGACCCGCGGGACCCTGATCTTCTTAATCCGGGACAAAGGGTCAGGCCCCTGGGATTGCCTGCTGGGCCTGGGTTTTCAGGTTCAACCCATGTTCTTCCCCCTGACCCTTTTAGGGCCTGCGCAATGGGTCAAGGGGTAAGGCTTACTAGACGCTTTCTCAGAAAAGCGGACATTTCTCTTAGCCTTGAGTGGAACGAACCCTGGGCGGCACGCCCGCGGGGAGTCTCTTGTTTTGGGTCCAAGCAGTGGCGATCAGGTCGAGGCGATCGCGACACTCATCTGAGAGTTTGTTCTTCTTGCAGAGTTTGGTGATCGTGAGGATGAGGTCGGAGCAGCGGTCTTTGTGGTCTTGATGTTGGGCGCTTGGAAGGGCTCCAAGGCGAGCGAGCGTGACCTGTTTGCGCACGAGGATCAGCCGGCTGCGCTCAATGTTGCTCAGCGGTTGCTTTGAATGTGGGTAGGCGTTGTCGAGCACCTCAAGTTCGTTGTCCCACTCGGCGATTTGTTGCTTGACTGCAGCGGCCCACTCAGCAACTTGTGGGTGTTTGAGGAGCGTGGTCTTCTCAACCCGCCTGACTTGCCTCTCGGTCAGGCCAAACCCGTCACCCACTTCGTGTTGGGTGAGACGAGTTGCTCCCAGCAGCAGCGTAAGGCGAATGTTTCGCTCAACCCGCGAAGGGGAACGCGGGAAGCTGCGCTGATAACCCAGCGCGATGATCGCGTCAACAAGTGGCTCGTCGGCACCGTCGGGTGCCTCAAAGACTGCTAGCGCTCGGCGCATGGTCTTGAGTACATCGTTGTGCTTGCGTTCCTCGAGGTCGTCAAGGCCTGTGGGACTGTGGTCTGGACCGCTGACGAGGAGATCAAGGTCACGGGAGGCCTGCGCAATCTGATGGTCGAGGCGGAAGACCGCGATGACGGCTGCTTCGCTCATATGCCCTCGGGCCCTGTGATCCAACAATCCGGTCTCAATTCGCACTCGTTCCTTCAGCTTCTCGTAACGCGTGAAGATCCCAGCTGACAGGTCACCCGAGCGCTTGCCTTGGGTCGCAGGGCGTCTGGCTAGGAATCCTTCGAGCACCCGGTCAACTGTTGTCCGGCTCACACCGAAACGCTTTGCAAGCTCGATTGGTGAGAGCTCTTGAGTGATCTCCAAGACGAGCATTTCGCAGTCACGCAAAGCCCTCTCAAGTTCGGGCAATCGTTGACTAGTTCGCTCTGGATACACCCGTCAAATGATGAGGCACTCCAGCGGCTCGACCACATTCGAATTGCCACAAATCACCACGGCCACTTGGAATGGTTGAGGCCGCGAGGTACAATCGACGGGTAGCAAGGTGGGGCGATGCAGGTGCCATTGGCACCCAGTCCTCGGCACTGAGAGCAGTACGGGCGGAGTTGCGCGAACAGCTTCGCCCACTTTTTATGCCCTGCCGGACCTCAGCGACGACTAGTAGTACTGCCGTATGTAGCCGTAGGCATTCTCGAAGAGCTCCTGGTCCTTGTGGAGCTTGTACTTGAGCAAGGTCTTACGCAATGCCTGCTTAACCAGCTTCTCACCTGCGTGAGTCTGTTGCCAGTCTGGGAATCGCACCTGATCAACAATTTCATCGATGTCGTTGACAATCCGCTCAACAATGATCGGCGTGTCAGCAGTCTTGGTGCTCTCGAAGAGCTCCGTAAGCGCAGCCTTGCCTTGGTTCTTGTCCTCCTCAGGCTCAACGGCACGCTCAGCGGCGACTAGGTCCTTGGCTAGGTCAGTCAGCGCCTTCAGATAATCGATGCTCAGGAGAAGCCCTTGCGCGTGGCGCTCACGCAAGTTCTCAAGGCGCTCACCCAAGGCGACAAATTCCTTCTTGCCTTGATGAGCCTTGAGCCGTCTAAGGATCTTGATCTCGATCTCAGAAGACTTGCTCTTCGGGTTGGGGTCTTTGATGATCCCGTCGAGCACGTCAGCATCCATAACGAGCGTTTCCAAGTCGTCGCG
>WLNJ01000048.1 GCA_009699865.1 Actinomycetota bacterium | reverse complement strand
GCGCATGGTCCGCACTCGCCACACGATGGGACGAATGCCAGCACGACCCTGTCGCCGACTTGGAACTCAGAAGGTTGCGACCCAACCTCAATGACCTCGCCGGCTGCCTCGTGGCCAAGGACCATCGGAACCGGCCGTGGGCGGGAGCCGTTTACAACAGAGAGGTCTGAGTGGCAGATGCCAGCTGCCCGAATCTGGACTCGGAGCTCACCCGGTCCGGGTTCTGAGAGGCTTAGTGCCCGAATTTCCAGTGGACGGGTGGACGCGAATGGACCCGCGTCTCCCGTGCGGGTGAGGACCGCAGCGCGGACCGTGGTCATGCGTCAGATTGAAGTCGCACAAGCAGGTCGCGCAGTTGGGCGGGCATCTCGGCGGGGCGGCGCGTATCGGCCGCAACGAAGACATGCACAAACCAACCAACGGCTGCTGGGGCCCCGGTCTCACCGTCAAAAAGGGCAAGCTCGTAGCGCACGCTTGAGGCGCCAAGGTGCCCAACCCGAAGGCAGGCATCCACTGATCCTGGGAAGGCCAGGGGTCCGAGGAACTTGCAGTGGGATTCCGCGCAGAGGCCGATAGTGGTTCCGTTGTGAATATCCAAGCCACCTTCTTTGATCAGAAGGGCGTTGATCACCGTGTCGAAGTAGCCGTAGTAGTCAGCGTTGTTGACATGCCCATAGATGTCGTTGTCCTTCCAGCGCGTCTGCAGGTTGGAGCGATGGGGGTAGGCGCCTGGGTCGGCTGGCGGAGTGTTGGGTTGGTCTGTCATTCACGCTGAAAGTACCAGTGATGAGGACGGGTGACGATGATTGAGGTCAAAGATCCTCCGGTTCCCGTAGGCTCCCCGTGCTTCCCAGATAGCAGAGGAGACCAGTGCCCCGTCGAGATCCCACAGCTCCACCGATGACCCGCTCAATGAGGACGGAGGCGGCTGGAGCACGCGCTCTCGCAGCGTTACCTCCCAAGCTGCAGGTTCGCCTGGCTGGCGGGAAAGTAGTTGTGCGTGACGGCCAGAGCCTCGACCCGGCCACCCAGCTCACCCTCGCTTTCATCGAGAAGCGGGGCGGCGGGAATGTTCCTGGGTCGCTCACAGTCGCGCAGGAGCGCTCACTGCTGCGCAGGCAGGCGATCATTGGAGGAGGACTGCCGGACCGGGTTGCCGCGGTTCGGAATCTGCAGATCGATGGGGCGGACGGGAAGATTGGTGCCCGCTTCTACTCGTCGCCCGAACTAGGCGGCCCACACCCTCTGTTGGTCTGGTATCACGGAGGTGGATTTGTGCTTGGTGACCTTGATTCGCACGACTCTGTCTGCCGAACACTCTGCCTCCACTCTGGGGTGGATGTTCTCGCTGTGGACTACCGGCTGGCTCCTGAGCACCCCTATCCAGCCGGTCCCAACGATGCCCGCGCAGCCTTTGAGTGGGCTGCTGCCAATGCTGCTGATCTGGGTAGTGACCCCACGCGCCTTGCTGTTGGCGGTGACAGCGCTGGTGGCAACCTTGCCGCCGTCGTGGCGATGGATACCGCACGCAGTCTTTCGCGCCCTCCTATCGCGCAGCTTCTCTTCTACCCGATCACTGATGCGGTGGAGAAACACGAGTCTCACTCGCTTTTCGGCACGGGCTTCCTCCTGACCTCTGATCTGATGGATTGGTTTGCTGAGCAGTACTCAGGCGGCAGGGATCCAGCGGGAGACCCCTCAGACCCACGTGTCTCACCCCTTAGAGCGCAGGATCACTCGGGCCTAGCACCTGCCATCGTCATCACAGCTGGCTTTGATCCACTGCGAGATGAGGGTGAGGCCTACGCCTCCAAGCTGGAGGCTGGGGGAGTGGACGTGATCCAGCGGAGGTTCCCCGACTTGATCCATGGGTTCATCAACATGCCGGGCGTTTCCCGCGCAGCCCGTGATGCCCTCCTAGAAACCTGCGGCGTATTCCGATCCGTCGTTCGGCGATAGCCGCGCGAATCCACCGGGGCCAACAGTGGCCCCGCGGTCGTTACTTAACCTTCTGAGTGACCCTTGGTGGACAGGCGGGGGTGGCTGAGGGGACTCGAGCACCGGCCTGACCTGAGTAGGCAGTTACACATGCGCGGATCCGGAACCCTCTGTCAGCGGCGGTGAGAGTGTAGGCGTTTAACAGACTGTCCTTGAAGCCAGAGATGGTGCTCCAAGCGATGCCGTCGAGGGATCGCTGCCATGTGTAGGTGAAGGAGTAAGAGGCTCCGTTGTCGTCGGCAAGGCTGCTCCCAGCCCAGATGCCGTCGGTGATGTCTATTTCATCGTCCTTGGATGGCCGGCAGGCTGGAGGACTGCCTGAGCCTGAGACCCAAACGTAAGCGGGGCTGGCGCAATCATTTGTTGCGTCGGTGAGGACGGGGTCAGGTGGGGCAGGGGCCGCCGGAGGCGTTGTTGGCGCGGCAAGCACCGGGCCAACATTGACAAGGCTCGTCGTCTCCAACAGGGGACGGGTCAGAAGCTCGAGGTCAGCCCCAAGTACTCCGGCCACAGTGTCGAGTGTGATCGCGCTGCAGGCGGGGAGTGGTGACTTCTTGACAGCAGGCCCGTGGCACGTTCCCTTACTGAGGAGAACTGCGACCGTCTCCGTCTCACCCAGTGCGACTGCCAACTCTTGCTTGCCGTCGTTGTTGACATCGATGAAGTTGAGGGCTGATGGTGCGCTTCCGGCTGGCAGGGCAATCGGGATAGGAAGGCTGAACTTGGTCTTACCCAAGTTGATCATCACGACGATGCTGTCGCACCCGGTGTCTGCAAAAGCAACGTCCGGGAGGCGATCGCCGTTCCAATCCCCAGCAGCAATTGCCTGAGGAATCATGAGGTCTGGGCCGCACTTACCGAGTGAGAAGAATGGAGTCTGCTTGAAGGTTGTTACAAAGGTCTTTGTCTTCACTGTGTTAATGAAGATCCCCTGGCCGGTCAACGGTGATGCAGTAACGAGGTCAGTTAGGCCGTCCCCATTGAAATCAGCGCCTGCAAGGTCAACAGGGGCGAAGCCTGAGCCGATGCTCGTCTGCTTGAAGGTTGGGGCGCCCACTTTTCGAGGGTTTGCCTTGGCGTCGTACGGACTGGTTGGGTCCTTCGGACATGACCGGCTTGTGTCCTTGTCGTTGCCAGTGTTGGTTTGGATGCTGACGGTTCGGTCTCCGCTGTTGGCGCTGGCCATATCAAGCTTGCCATCTCCGTTGAAATCACCGAGGACTAGGCCATGGGGAATTTTGAATGTCTGAGGGTGCGCTGGGATTTGGTTGAAGGCTGAGGGAGGCCTGACATCCATCGCGTCGATGTTGGAGCCCATCCCCAGGAACACTCCGAAGTCGCGTGTCCCGATGTTCACCGTGACTGCGTCGGTGCACCCGTCCTTGTTGAGGTCACCTGTCTTGATCTGAGTTGGTGTGGGTCCGACGAGAAACTCGACTGGTGGCTTGCCGGTTACAGGTGTAATTGAGTAAGGGCCAAGCGCGCCTGTCGATGAGTCAGCCGTAAGGGTTGTGAATCGATCGTATCCCGCGTCAGCGACGAGGATCTCTTGGTTTCCATCGCTGTTGAGGTCGGCCGTTGCAACTCCAGCCGTGAGGCCTTGCTGGAGTCCGCCGCTGCCGCCGGGGTCACTCGGGATCAGGACGGGTTTGGTGGTATCAAGCGGAGTGCCATCTGTCTTGAAGTTGTTCATCAGCACGCGCACTGTTCTGCCGCCACCGGTTACGACGACAAGGTCCTTGCGGCCGTCACCGTTGATGTCGGTGTTGGTCAGTCCCCAAGGACCGGTTGCCACGCCTTCAGGTGAGCTGCTGGCATGCGCCGCAGGCATGGCGGCTAGGGCGCACGCACCCAATACGACCGTGCTGGCGAGAGTGTTGATTAGGCGGCTACGCATAGGTCTTCTTAGGATAAAGACTTCTGGGCGCCAATCCAACTGTGAACTGGCGCCCAGATCAATCTAAAAGTCCTCTTTGTCTGTCGCCTACTTGGCGAACTGCGTTGCGAACCACGCTGTTGCGTCGCTCTGTCCTGCGCCTACTACTCCGCCGTGATCGGCTGATGGGTAGGTGTTGTAGGTGACATGGCTAGCGCCGTCAGCGGCCCGCATTTCAGTTACGAGTGCGTCCGTTGTGAACGATGGAACCGTTGAATCAAGTCCGCCCTGGAGCACCAAGATTGGCGCGGTAATCCGCAGCTTGGTGTTGTTCTTAGGTGATGGGTTGATGGCTGGGCCGTCAAGGGTGTTTAGCGCCCTGATGACCTTCCCTGATGTCCATCCACTCCCCGTCCAAGTTTGCAGGAGGTTGCCTGGAGCGAACTGTCCAAAGCTGGCAAGACTTCCAAGGCCAGCGTCTCCACCAAGGCACTTGGTTTCAAGATCCCCCCTTAGTGCGTAGGCGGCGGGATTCATGAGGTCGGATAGCTTGAGAGTTGTGTCAGCCATTGTGGTTGATCGCACGATTAGTGCACCGAGTCCAGAGAGTCCGTTAGGCACCTTGATTGCGTTTGTGGCGAAGATCACCGTGGTCTTCAGATGGCTTGCGGGAGCGAACGCAGCGACACCCTTGAGGGTCAAGGATGGGGCCCAAGACTTGGCATCAGCGGCTGCAAACAGCGTCGCGTGGCCACCCTGAGAATGTCCGGCAGCAATCCACTTGGTCCCAACGTGGGAGTCAAGCTTGCGGGCGGCCGTCACGATGTCAATGACCCCGCGGGCTTCTGAATGACCGATGAGGTAAGGATGCGGACCTGGGGTACCAAGGCCTTCATAGTCGCTCATGGCCACTGCGTAGCCTGCTGCGAGCCAAGCGTTGAACGCTGGGTAGACATAGCTGGAGTAGTTGCCCGAGACAATGTCAGCAATTCGCGAAGGTGCGCAAGAGTCGCCCGCGCCAGTGGTGCCGTGGCCCCACGAGATGACCTTCCAGCCACCGGTTGGGGGCGTGCCCTTTGGCAGCCAGACTGTTCCGGAGACGGCGATCGACTTGTTGCTGAGCGACTTCGACTTGTAGACGACGTTGAGAGCTCGGGACGCATTACTCAGGTTGAGAGCGCTCTGAGCGGTCCGGTACCAAATGACGTCGCCGTGCTTTCCGCCTGCGATCTTGCTCGCGCTAGGCGCGTAGAAGGCTGTTGTAGTCGGCCCGACCTTCGGCGCTGTGGCCGATGCGGTACCAACAAAGGACAGGGACAGGGCCGCTGTCGCGGCGGCAAGCGCGGCGATGCGGAGTGGTTGTGTGCTTCGGATCACGTTCATAGCAACAACGATACTCTCTAAACGCCTGCTTGGCCACCCGCAACCGGGGAGTTGGCAGAGCTAATCCAAAGTCAAACGAGGGGACCTCAAGTGCACGCTGCGGACTACGTAATCGTTGGAGCTGGCTCTGCCGGCTGTGCCATCGCCAACCGCCTCAGCGAGGACCCTTCCTGCCGCGTGGTCGTGCTCGAGGCCGGTGGGACCAACAGGCACCCAAACATCAGTATTCCAGCAGCGTTTCCCAAGCAGTTCAAGACCAAACTTGACTGGAATTACAACACCCAGCCCGAGCCATTCTGCGATGGGCGAGAGCTCTTTCTACCCCGGGGCAAGTCCCTTGGCGGCAGCAGTTCGATGAACGCAATGCTCTATGTGCGTGGCCGTCCGTTTGACTACGACATGTGGGAGCAGATGGGTGCCACTGGTTGGAGTTGGCGCGATGTCCTGCCCTATTTCATGCGTGCCGAGGACAATTCGCGTGGAAAGTCTGAGTACCACGGCGTTGGCGGCCCCCTCCGGGTCGAAGACAACAAGGAGCCATACGCGTTCACGGAGAGGTTCCTCGAGGCGGCTGAAGCGCATGGGATTCCTCGCATTCCTGACTACAATGGCCCCGAGCAGGACGGCTGCTCACCGGCTCAGGTGACGCAGCGGGACGGACGTCGCTGGAGCGCTGCTGACGCATATCTGCGACCAGCAATGAAGCGTCCCAATGTTGAAGTTGTAACCAAAGCGCAGGTTCTAGGACTTGAGTTCACCGGGGATCGCGTAACCGGGGTCCGCTACGCCGATAAGCGTGGCCGTCAGCGCGTTGCTCAAGCCGCCCAGGAGGTAATCCTCTCCGCAGGCGCTTACAACTCGCCGCAGATCCTGATGCTGGCCGGAATCGGTCCTGCTGAGAGCCTCTCGAGTGTTGGTATCAAGGCCCGCGTTGACCTGCCTGGCGTAGGTCAGAACCTTCAGGACCATCCGTTCATCGTGTCGATTTGGGACTCGATCATTGGCGGTACTCTCGCCGACGCGGATACGCCCGCCAACATCCTCAAGTGGGTACTCAAGAAGGAAGGGCCGTTCACTACTTCGGTGGCGGAAGCGTTCGCATTTGTTCGCTCACGCCCTGGTCTCCCCGCGGCTGACCTCCAGTACCACTTCGCCCCCGGCTACTTCTCAGACCATGGCTTTGATGAGTACAAGGAGCACGCCGTGACATTCGGGCCGTGTCTTCTGTCGCCCAAGAGTCGCGGTGAGGTCACATTGGGGTCAGCTGACCCTTCTGCCCCTCCAAGGATCATCACCAACACGCTCGCTGATCCGGAGGACATGGCTGCCCTCGTCGCTGGTGTCAAGCTCTCACGCGAGATTGCTGCCACCGAGCCAATGAGGTCTGCCCTGGGCCGGGAGATCTACCCAGGCTCCGGCGTTGAAACTGACGCTGACATTGAGGCAGACATCCGCAAGCGGGTTGAGCTGCTCTACCACCCAGTAGGCACATGCCGCATGGGCTCAGACGACCTAGCGGTTGTCGACCCTGAGCTGCGGGTCCGAGGCGTCGAAGGCCTCCGTGTCGCGGATGCCTCAGTGATGCCGATCATCTCTGGGGGCAACACCAACGCCCCAACGATCATGATTGGCGAGAAGGCCGCTGATCTGATTCGCGGCAGCGTTCCAGCAACAATCTGAGGTAGCACCCAAGCTGTCGGCCAGCCGCAATTGGGCGGCTGTGCCATCGTGGGTAGGGATGAAAACCGCCCCGGACTTCGATGTGCTGATTGTTGGTGCTGGTGTCTCCGGCATTGGGATGGGTTGTCACTTGGAACGCGCCCTGCCGGGCAAGAGTTATGCAGTCCTTGAAGCGCGGGACCAGATTGGTGGCACATGGGACCTCTTCCGCTATCCAGGGATTCGCTCGGATTCCGACCTGCACACATTCGGGTTTGCGTTTAAGCCTTGGACTGACAAGGAATCCATCGCCTCCGGTGAGGCAATCCGCACCTACCTTTGTGAGGCTGCGGCAGAGTACGGAGTGGACCGCCATATCCGTTTCGGACATAAGACTGTTCGGGCGGCCTGGTCAAGCGCGGATGCCCTTTGGACTCTTGAATCGGAAGTCATCGCGACCGGGGAGAAGGTTGTTCTGACCGCCCGTTGGCTGTTCTGTGCCACTGGCTACTACAGGTAT
>WLNJ01000047.1 GCA_009699865.1 Actinomycetota bacterium | reverse complement strand
GGCCGGCCGCACGCTTGCCGACCTGATCTAGCGGGTCAGGCGCCCTCAGCGAGGGTTGTGACGATCGCCTCGTAAACGCCGGCGCCGTTTGACCCGTCCGCAATCCGCACATTCGGGATCTGGGCGGCGATGCTTTCAAGGGCTGGGTCAGCCGTGAGCGCGTTGGCAACAAGCCACATTGCTCCAACCTCAGGGGCGATCTCCATGTCCTCACGTCCGTCACCAACTGAAATGCAATCCTCAGACGCATATCCGCGGATCTGACGGTGGCGGGCAACAGCACCGCGCTTGGTAGCTCCCTTGGGGACTAGGTGATAGGCCCTCGGGCGCTCGATGGCCTCAATCAAGGCACTCCCATGGTGGACTGATCCGTTGTCACAGAGTCGCAGCGAGCCGTGTCCGTTTTCAGCGAGCAGCGCGTTGGCCTCCTCGGCGTCCACTACCCCTCGGTAGAGGTGGGACACCTCTCGCCCTGTGTGCCAAGGCTCGTGGTGTTCAAGTCTTCCCGCGTAATGCTCCAGGAGGAGACGCCCCGCACCTGAGTTCTCAATCTGCTCATGGATGGTCAGGTCGCCTGCCTGCCAATCGCCAGTCAGCCAGTCCCGTTCACCGTCGGTGACTAGGCACGCACCGGACTCAAAGGCATAGGCCTTCCCGCCTACAAGGCGAGTGTCCTCGCGAACTTGGGCCTCACTACGGCCGGAGATCAAAACGACCTCAAGGTCAGCGCGGTGACAGGCCTCGATTGCCTTGACCGCCCAGGTGCTGATGTTTCCTTCTCCGTCATGGAACAGCGAGGCGTTGCTTCCGAGCAGAGTTCCGTCGAGGTCAAGGTAGACACAGCGCATTAGGACTAGCAGTCTGCCGCAAGCAGCCCCCAAACAGCGGGGACGACGTGTGCCAACTTGCTCGGGCCGCCTACGATGGCGCTCATGGCAAAGGCGTCAGCACAGGGTTGGGACCGGATTATCTCCACGGCAGAGAAGGACGACGTGGTTGTAAGCCGCACGCAGGTGCTGCCACAGAAGGCTTATCGCGGCCCACTCCCCGAGGACATGCACCCCAAGCTGCGCGAGGTGCTGATTGACCTTGGGCTTGAGGAGCTGTACATCCACCAGCTGGAAGCTTGGGAAGCCTCGGCCCACGGGCCTGTGATTCTGAGCACCGGGACTGCTTCAGGCAAGTCGCTTGGCTTCAACCTTCCCGTCCTAGACACGCTCCTGCGGGACCCCAAGGCAAGAGCGCTCTACATCTACCCGACCAAGGCCCTTGCGCAGGATCAAGCCCGAGCGCTGAACGAGATGGGCTTTGGCAAGGCGCTCAGAGTCGCGATCTACGACGGGGACACTCCTCGGTCCGAGCGTGGAGCAATTCGCCGCAATTCCAATCTGCTCCTAACCAACCCGGACATGCTCCACGTGGGGATCCTTCCCCGGCATGAACAGTGGGCCAACTTCCTTGGCAATCTAGCCGCCGTTGTTGTTGACGAGGCGCACGTTTACCGCGGAGTCTTTGGGTCACACGTTGGCAACGTCCTGCGGCGATTGCGGCGACTGGCTGGCGCTCGGGGGACCAGTCCAAGGTTCATTCTTGCGAGTGCAACGATTGCCAACCCGGGAGACTTGGCCGAGACGCTGACCGGCATTCCTGATTTCACAGTTGTTGATTCCGACGGTGCACCCTCGGATGGCCGGGATGTTGTCCTTTGGAATCCGCCGATCATTGACGAGGACCTTGGGACCAGGGCGAGCGCATTGGGCGAGGCGGCAGACCTGTTCTGCGATCTGATCCGAGCCGGGACGAGGACGATCTGCTTCATCCGTTCACGCCGCGCTGTGGAGCTGATTCAGCGAATGGCCACCGACCGGCTGGAGGCATCGGGTGACCGGGACCTGGCCCGTGCAATTGCGCCCTACCGCGCTGGCTATACGCCACAGCAGCGCCGGGATCTTGAGGCAAAGCTTCAGAACGGCGAACTTGTTGGCGTCGTGTCCACCAATGCCCTCGAGTTGGGGATCGACATCGGCCATCTGGACGCCGCGATCTGCGTCGGCTACCCCGGGACGGTTGCCTCGCTCAAGCAAATGTGGGGACGGGCAGGGCGTCGCGGCAAGGGCCTAGCTGTCTACATTGCCGGCGACGACGCCCTTGATCAGTTCTTCTGCCGCCACCCCCAAGCACTCCTTGAGCGGGCCGTGGAGTCAGCTGTACTTGACCCGTCCAGCGATGAGATCCTTGGGGAGCATCTGCTCTGCGCAGCTTTCGAGCGGCCGATCGGACCTGAGGACGAGGAGTACTTCACACCTGACCTCAAACAGCGCTGCGACGCTCTGGTGAGCGCTGGGATGCTGAAAGTAAGGGGCGGGCGCTACGGCCTTGCTCGGCCTGAGACCTACCCAGCGGGTGAGGTCTCACTCAGGTCAGCGTCACCGAAGTCAATCGCGCTTGCTGACGCTGGGAGCGGCGAGGTAATTGGCACGCTTGAGGCTTCTCGTGCAGCATCAACAATTCACCCCGGTGCGATCTACCTTCACCTCGGCAAGTCGTACGAGGTGGACATGCTTGACATGGAGGCAGGGACGGCTGTGCTTCGGCCGTTTGAGGGTGATTGGTACACCCAGGCTAAGCGCGAGACGAACACCTGGATTGAGACCGGTCTGGACGCAAGAACAGTAAACGGGGTCGAGCTGAAGTACGGAGATGTTGTTGTGACCGAGCGAGTCACCGGCTTTCAGCGCAAGCGTATGAAGGACCACGAGATGATCGACTGGACTCCGCTCGACATGCAGCCGGTGGAGTTCGCAACGCGGTCAATCTGGTTTGAGGTTCCAGATGAGCTGCTCGCTGACCTCGACGAGGAGTCACTCCTCGGCGCGCTGCACGCTGCCGAACACGCCCAGATTGCTGTCTTGCCACTGATCGCCATGTGCGACCGCTGGGACCTTGGTGGTCTTTCCACCAATCTGCATCCACAGACGGGAGCCCCGACGATCTTCGTGCACGAAGCGCACCCCGGCGGGGTTGGTCTGACCCGGCAAGGGTTTAAGCAGTTCACCGACCTTGTGCAGGACGCCCACGACCTGATTGACGGCTGCCCATGTAAAGCGGGCTGCCCGTCGTGTGTGCAGTCGCCCAAGTGCGGCAACCTCAACGAACCGCTCCACAAGCAAGGCGCACGCAACCTTCTTGCCCGGATGCTGGCCTCCTGACGGTCCTAATTCCGCCGCAATGGTTGTTGCAGTTTCGGTAGCTACTTGGGAAAACGGGCCCCGACGGCGAAGGTCAGTGGGATGGCCCTTATCCGTGGGAAGACTGCTCGCACCCTAATAACGCTCTGCGTTGCTCTTTTGGTGGCCATAACACCAGTTACGACGGCGCTGGCAGACAGTGGCGGCGCAAGCCCAGGGGACCAGCCAGGGCACAAGATCAAGCAACCTGATCAGGAGAGCGGCGGCATCGTCCCGGGACAGCCCAAGCCGAGGTCAAAGAAGAAGGCCTCCAAGAAGAAGACAACAAAGAAGAAGTCTTCAAAGAAGAAGAAGACTGTGCCGAAGAAGCCGACCGTGGCACCTCCAGTCATCACAGCCTCGTTTCCAGTTTGGGGTGTCACTTGGACATACGGTGACGCTGACATGCGCTTTGGCGCTGGCCGCAGCGGCCACATCCATCAGGGTCAGGATGTTGCTGACGCGGAGGGGACGCCAATCGTTGCGCCCAAGGCGGGTGAGGTCAGTTGGACTTCCTTCCAAGAAGGGGGCGCCGGCTACTACCTCGTGTTGCGCGGCACGGATAACCGCGACTATGTCTTCATGCACCTTCAGAAGGGTTCATTGAAGGTCCGGATTGGGTCAATCGTGAAGGCCGGTCAGAGGCTCGCGAGCATGGGCAACACTGGGCGCTCATCAGGATCGCATCTTCACTTTGAGATCTGGCTTGGCGGTTGGTACGAGAAAGGTGGCCACCCGATTGACCCACTGCCACAGATGAAGGCTTGGGAGAAGCTGCCCCGCCGATCGTGATGCGCCGTCTCTCAGCCGCAGCATTGATCACAATCGCGCTGGGCTCGGCGATGGTTATTCAGTATCCCCATTGGGCTCAGACGTCCTACTTCCTGTTGACAAAGGCCTTGTCCAACGGGACGACCCAGATTGACGCTGATCACTGGCAGACAGGCGACAAGTCGTATATCGGCGGGCACTTCTACAGCGTCAAGGCCCCTGGTATGTCAGCTTTCCTTGTGCCTCCTTATGTGGCGCTCCACGCTGTGAACTTTGAGAAGGCGTCAAGGTCATTTGCCAGCAAGGATCGTCGACCGCTGGCCTCCAGCAAACCCAAGAAGTCCGGCAATGGACCGACCGCTCCCAGGACCAAGGCCGTAAGCCAGCAGATCAAGAACGACCGGCTGCTGATCTGGGCCCTCGGTCTGTTTGGGTGTGTCCTCCCAGCTCTACTTCTGCTCTTCATGGTCAGGGCAGACGCTGAGCGACTTGTTCCGGGAACGGGGCTTCCTACCGCGCTCGCACTTGGATTAGGAACCATGCTGTTGCCATTTTCCACACAGCTCTTCGGGCATGTGATGGGGGCATTCCTGCTCTATGGCGGATTCCACTTGCTCCTCCGCGAACGGCGGGGACCCCCGAGCTTGTTGCTCCTTCTCCTTGCTGGTTTGACAGTTGGTTTCTCTGTGGTTGCCGAGTACCCGTTGGCGTTCGGTGGGGCCGTTCTGGGGCTCTACGCAATGCTCCGCAATGAGGCGATCACTGCCGGCCCCATCGCAGTTATTAGACGCGCTCTTGCCTACGGTGGCGGAGTGATCATGGGGCTGGTTCCCGTTGCTGTCTACAACCAGATCTCGTTCGGCTCGGTGTCAACAATGTCCTACAACGGTGCCGTGGCAGTCGAGGGTAAGTCTGGGCATCTCAAATTGGGACTGAACGATTCTGGCTTCTTCGGGATTGGTGTTCCCCGTCCGATTGCTTTCATTGACATCCTTCTTTCCCCGAGGGGCTTGCTTTCCATCACTCCGGTCTGTCTGCTGGCCTTCCTTGGTGTTCTCTGGATGCGGCGAGATGGACTGAAGGCGGAGGCATTGGCAATCCTTGGCGTCATAGCCATCTACATCGTCTATGTCTCTGGCTACTGGCTTCCGTTCGGTGGCGAATCGCCTGGTCCGCGCTTCCTTGTGGCCATCCTTCCCTTCCTAGCACTGGGGCTGCCCTATGCCTGGCGGCGCATTCCCGCGGCGACCCTTGTGCTGGCAGCGGTGAGTGGCACGGTGATGATCGTGGCGACCGTGGTTGGGCCACTTGTCAGTCCTCACAACATTGTCAACTGGTGGATCCGGATTGGTGGTGACGCCGGGATTGCCACCGTGTTCACTGCCGTCGGTGTGCCAACCGGGGTTCGGTCAACCGTTCCGGTCTATTTGATCTTCGCTGTCTCCGGCCTGCTTGGCCTTTATGCCACTCGCCTTCCAGGCTTGGGCTCTGCCAAGGATCTCCGCATTGCTGGCTGTGCGCTGTTGGCTTGGCTGCTCCTGGCGCTTGTGATTAGCCCTGCTATTGGGGAGAAGAAGATCGTCCCCGGCCTTCCGGCGCAGGGCATGCCGTGGCAGCTCGTTCTTCTCGCTGGGTGTGTCTCCCTAGTCGTGCTGGGCCTGACGCTGGTGCGAGCGAAGAGTGTCAGCGCGGGCAGCGCGACGGCTGAAGCTGGCCCTTGAGCCGATAGACCGGGAATGGCTCGGGTTGGCGTGGCCCACCGCGTGGATAGTTCAGCTTGAGGCCAGGAATGATTTTGACCAAAGCAGCGTTGGGATCAGCCTGCAGCCATGCGACCTGAGGATTGACCACGGTGAGGTGGTTCCAGACGTCGCGGTTGGGCGCGGCGACAACATAGTCGTAACTGCCGGCGTTCAACTCGGCATAGAGCACCCGGCAGGAGCGGACAATGTCAAACGCGCCGTTTGGCCCTCGTGTACCTACGAACTGGACGCGGTTGGTCAAGCCCGCGTCGGACTCTAGGTACTGGCTAAACGTTCCGGCCACGCCGAGCACCGCTATCCGGGCAGGGGCCTGTCCAACCGCTGAGGGCCCATACGCCAGCGCCCTGCCCTCGATCTGACGTGACTCCCATCCGCGCCCAAGCCCAACGGCTAGTAGGGCGAGAGCAGCGTAGGTAACAAGCCGCGCGGGGCCCGTGCTGGGTCCGACTCGCGTGGCTATCAGCCAGAGTCCTGTGAGCACGGCGGCTGAGGCGAAGAGGGCCATCAGGGTGTGGGGCATGTCCCAGGATTTGGAACCAAGCGCTGGTACAACAACGAGGACTCCCATAGGGACCGTCAGCCAGACTCGCTTAGCCTCAAATCTGAACGACAGCCAGACTGGCACCAGGGCAAGTCCGAGGCAGAGTCCTGGTGCGATGAATCGCGTGTCCCAGACGAGACCGAGAATCGGTCCGCCAGGAGGGCCCGCTGCCGTGCCTGGGGTGAAGAAATACCCAGTAAGGGCAACCAATGCCACAAGGGATGCTGCTCTCCAATAGGGCTCCCGCGGTCTGACGGCTAGAGCTAGCGGGGCGAGGAATCCGAGCAGGATCATGGGCACGGCAAGTAGACCCAAGCTTGTCGTCCAAGCAGAGGGGAGTTGATGGAGCATCACGTTGGGGTCCGTGAAGTACTTCGCGATTGGGACCATGTTCACTGACTCAAGGGCCTTCCCCGGGTTTGAGAGGAAGGGGATGTCGATCATCGGAAGTGGACTACCTGTCTCGCTGATGTTGCGTGCAAACCAGAACCAGCTTGTTGCCAGTGCGCCAGCGGACCAGATCATCGCGGTGTGGAAACGGGTCCCACGCCGTGCCAGCAGAACCACGGCGGCTAGTACACCGGCGCCCGGGAGGGCAATCGTCAGTTTGATCGACACACCAAGGCCGATCGCCAGGCCACAGAGAACCACTGCGGCACGGCACTCGCGGCTGCGCAGCAGTAGGACTGTTGCGGCGAGAAAGAAGAAGGTTGCGGGTGCGTCAACCATTGCCGCCCCGGCGGATCCACCCAGGACCTTGTCCCCTACAAAGACAGCTCCTACCCCTAGTGCTGATGCCGCTGCGACACCTCGCCGTGCTCCGATCGCTCCACCTGCGGTGACAGCCAGGGCAAGCCAACCGACGTTGACTAGGGGTGAGAGGAAGTCTCGATGGAAGAACACCATTCCTAAGGCGTGGAACATTGAGCCCCAGGACGGGTAGAAATAGGTTTGGAACAGGGGCTCGTTCCAAGCAACGGAAGTCAGGCTCTGATCCTGGAAGAACCTCAGCGCGAACGGCATGTGGTACCAGAGGGTGTCTGTTCCCCTCATGCCGTTCCTCAGGGCGTCGTCGACGGGCAGTAACCAGATTGTCAACAGCAGGAGGAGTCCGGCGGCAAGGGGTAATCCAGCTGCAGCCGAGAGCCTGCCTTCGCTCCTGCGGCCCCAATCGCTCGGCGACAGGGCAAAGTGGGCGCCAAGGCCAATCGCTATGAACCCAACCGCTAGTGGTCC
>WLNJ01000046.1 GCA_009699865.1 Actinomycetota bacterium | reverse complement strand
CCGCGGAACCCCTGATCGGCGCTCCCCCAATACCCTCCAGAGTCAAGCCCTGGTAGCTCAGCTGGATAGAGCGACTCCCTCCTAAGGAGTAGGCCGCAGGTTCGAATCCTGCCCAGGGCACTACGAACTACCAAAGGAGAAGCAGTGGCAGTCCCTGCGGGACAGCCGGCCTCCTAAGGAGTAGGCCGCAGGTTCGAATCCTGCCCAGGGCACTGAGAACCAAAGACCACGCCTACGGCGCGGTCAGGAGTAGGCCGCAGGTTCGAATCCTGCCCAGGGCACTGCAGGCAAGTCTCAGAACTAGGCTTGAGCTAGCTAGCGGTCGTCGCGGTCCGGGTGGACTTCGTCGATCGTGGTCAATGCTGTGAAGGGGGCGCCAGCGGCTGCCTCAAGGGCAGCGCCACCACCGGCGAGGCGATCGCAAATTCCAACAACGCCGACTACTACGTAGCCGGCTGCCTGCATCACCTCAATCGCGCGGACAGTCGAGCCTCCTGTGGTCACGACATCTTCGACCATCAAACACTTCTCTCCTGGAACAAGATCAGGTCCCTCAATCTGTTTGCCGGCGCCATGGTCCTTTGGCTCCTTGCGAACAAAGAACGCCTTCACATCAGCTCCACCAGCAAGCGCAGAGCAGGCGATTGGGTCAGCGCCCATCGTCATGCCCCCAACGGCCGTGGCCCCACGCAGCTCTGCCTCCGCAGCAACCAGCTGGCCCATCGCCATGAAGCCGCGGGGCTGCATGATCGCCTTCTTGGCATCGATCAAATAACTCGACTGGCGCCCACTAGCGAGGACAAAGTCGCCACGCAACAGCGCGTGCTCCTGCAGCTCCTCAAGGAGTGCCGCGCGGGCGGCGGTGAGCTCTTCCGGGGACGCGCTCACCAGTACACCGCGATCCACTCGCCGATGTGAATGTGGTTGTAGATGTGCGCGGCTGATGGCACCCAAACACGGAGGCAGCCGTGGCTGGCGTTGTAAGTGGGAAGCTCCGCGTACCCGTGCACGGCATAGCCGTTATGGAAGTAGGAGCTGTTAACCATCCCCTTCTGGTTTGTCCCAAAGTCCTTCATGTAGAACTGGTATTTACCCAGCACTGTTGGCGTTGAGGGCTTGCCTGAGCTGATTGGGTGGACCTCAACAGGGCGGCTGCCGTGGAAGAAGATCAGCACCTGCGCTGAAAGGTTGGCCTCCAAGTGAGTCCCAAGGTGTGGGTAGCGCGCCCGAGCGGCGCCGCGGCCTTGCTGGAGCAAGTGGTAAATCCGGGCTGAAGGGGTTTCGATCCGCGACATGCGGTTGACCTTGCGGTAGGTGAGGACAGCCTTCCCTGTGCCCTCGCCGTAGTGGCTGCCAATGGGGGCGTAGTAACCAAGCTTGCGGAGCATGGCGAGCAGGACGCCGACGCCAGTGCCGTTAGCCCCGAAGCCGCTGGCCCTCTTGTAGACCGTCAGACCTGCGAGCCGCCCTGTGAACACATCTGGGTAGTGCGTCGTGGTGGGGTGGTCAACCTTAAAGACGGTACGACCGCTGGCCCAGATCTTCGAGCTGTAGGTGAAGGCTCCTAGCGAACAGAGTCCGTTGACATCCGTGATTCCCACCCAAGCTGACCGAATCTGCTGGCTCCCGGTGTAGACACGCACATGAACACGCTCCCCGGTTACGTCGGAGATTCCGCTAACAGTTCCCTTCAATCGCACCTGCTCGCCGCTGGCACTAAAACTGCGCCCGTGGTAGCGAAAGACCCCGCTGATGCTGAGTCGCACTACCGGAGCCGCGTGCGGAGCCCCGTGAGCTTTCCGGCAGCCGGCAGAGGCAACACTTGGAACGACCAACGCTCCGAACGAGAGGGAGCAGGTCAACAGGGCAATGGCGCGTCGGGCGTTCACGCTCGACACTCTATGCGCGGCGGACGATGATGCCACCAATAGTCAATGTCGCTGCCAAGCCGACGGCGATCAAGGCGAGCACAGTCCCGAAGGCGAGCTTCTCCTGCACCCCGAATGCGATCGAGTTATTGACGGAGTGGAGGCCGATACACGGCAGCAGGGACCCTGTCGCCACACGAAGGATGCACAGAACCGCGCCCAGCACTGCCAGGGGAACCAGAAGAGACCCAGGTGACGAGCCAGCGTGAAGCAGCCCAAACAAGACGCCGGTCCCCAATACGCCGACAACGAGGCCAGCGTGCTTCCAGAGCACCGTGAAAATAAAACCTCTGAACAGAAACTCCTCCGCCAGCGGCGCTGCCACAGTCACAAGTAGTGCCCCGCCAGCCCAAAGGAACGCTGAACGGTTGACCCCCAACTGGTCGGTCAGGGTCTGCTTGTCGTGCGAGTGGAGCAGTGCTTTCCAGGCAGCAGTTGCCCCGATGAAGACGAACCAGCCAAGTACCGCCAAGCCAACAGCCCGGCCCTTACGGGTAACGGTCACGAAGCCGAACTCAGCGGGAACCAGCTTGCGAACTGCCAGCCACACGGCGAATGCTGCGCCACCAATGAAAGCTAGGTCTTGGATCAAGGTCTCGCCCAGAAGAACACCGTGCGCCTTCAGCGAAACCTTCGCTCCAGCAATCCTTGCGACCGCGACTACCAAGATGGCAAACATCGCCGCTCCAAGCACAGCAAAGCTCGCGATTGACAGAACAGCGACCGGAATCGTCCACATTGGCCAGTCTGGGAGACCAGCTCTTATCTGCTTGAGATCACTCACTGGTCAAAGGATCCCACCCTGCGGGGGCGAAGGAATTCAAGGCTAGACTTGGCTGGTTGGTTACCTTCAATGAAGGTAACTCAGATAACTGATCCATGACCCAAACGTCCCGACAAAAACGCAAGGCGAGAGCTTCCAGATCCAGGGGTTCCAAAATTGTTCTCGGCGCGGTCCTCGCGATCGGGGGAATTGGAGTCCTAGGGTTCGGCTGGGTCCTTGCGACAGCAGCAGGCTCACCCGGCATTGATGAGCTCCGGCCTTCAGAGCAGGGCTCAACATCTGCGGTCTACGCGGCCGATGGCAGCCGTCTGGGGTTCATGTCCACAGTGGTCCTCAGAGAACCTGTCGACGGATCACTGATCCCCAAGCAAATGGGGCAAGCAACGGTCGCAATTGAGGACCGTCGCTTTTACCAACACACGGGCGTTGACTATGTCGGCATTGTCCGCGCAGCGGTTAGGAACGTAACCTCAGGCAAGACACTCCAAGGTGGTTCCACGCTGACGATGCAGCTTGCCCGCAACCTCTATATCCCTGGTGAGAGAAGCGTCAAGTCAATCGACCGGAAGATCAAGGAAGCCAAGTGGGCGCTTGAGCTCGAAAGCGAGCACAGCAAGCAATGGATTCTTGACTCCTACATGAACGATGTGGCCTACGGAACGATGGGCGGCCAAACCGCGGTCGGCGTCCAGGCTGCCTCCAGAATGTTCTTCGACAAGCCGGTCAATGAACTGACCCTCGGTCAGTGCGCACTGCTTGCCGGTCTGCCGCAAGCGCCGTCGCAGTACAACCCATTTCTCAACCCGATCGGGGCAACAAAGCGTCGCGGTGAGGTCCTTGACTCCATGGCCCGTTCAGGCGCAATCAGCCAAGAGCAGGCCGACGCGGCCAAGCTTGAACCGCTGGCTACAAAGAGGAATGCCTACTTCACGACTCGCCGTGAAGGCTTCTTCTTTGACTACGTGACTGAGGAGCTCTACCGCAAGTACGGCGTCGCGACTGTTCGTCAAGGCGGCCTCCGGATTGAGACAACAATTGAACCCAAGCTGCAGAAAGCTGGCCGTGAGTCGATCTCAGGTCGTCTCGGTCAGCCTGGTGACCCCGCCTCAGCGCTGGTCTCCATGGATCCCAAGTCCGGGGCCATCAGAGCGATGGTGTCATCTGCCGATTACGGCCACACCAAGTTCAACTACGCGGCGCAAGGGCAGCGTCAGCCAGGATCAACCTTCAAGGTCATGGTGCTCGTGGCCGCTCTCCGCAAGGGCATGGACCCAAACAGCACGACCTACGAGTCAAAGGAGCTGACTCCCGGTTGGCTCGATGGCTACCCGACCTACGGCGTGTCGACTTACGCCCATTCATATTCAGGATTGATGAACCTCGTACAGGCAACGCTCCACTCAGACAACACGGTCTACGCCCAGCTGGATGCCGATGTCGGCCCCGAGGAAGTCCGTCAGACGGCTTACGACATGGGGATCAAGAGCAAGCTCGACGCATTCCCAGCCGAAGGTCTTGGTGGACTGACAATTGGCGTAAGCCCGCTTGAGATGGCCAACGCTTACGCAACACTGGACAACGGTGGGGTACGAGTCGAGCCGGTTGCGATCACTCGCGTCACCTTCCCTAACGGTCGAACTGATGACCTTGGCAAGGTCAAGGCAACAAAGGTCTTCAGTGACGGAATCGCGGCGGAAGCAACGAACATCCTTGAGCAGAATGTCCAGGGTGGCACCGGAACCGCTGCTGGCTATGGCTGCCCAGCTGCTGGCAAAACCGGAACAACCAGCGACTACAAGGACGCGTGGTTTGTGGGCTTCACCCCAACCCTCTCAACAGCAGTGTGGGTCGGGTACGCGAACCCGCCGACGTCGATGTACGCGGTACACGGAATCACCGTCGCAGGAGGCACATTCCCAGCTGAGATCTGGCACGACTTCATGTCCGTCGCACACGGAAAGTCCTGTGATTCGTTCCCAAGCCCGACAGAGCCTTTCAGCGGTCAGACCTTCATGGGCGGCAACTCGTCGAGCGGAGCCACTGACACCACGACCACCACAACCGCCAAGAAGAAGGCTAAGCCAAAGACAAAGGTCTACGAGAAGCCTCCGACCGACCCGGGTGGCACCGGCGGCACAGGCGGTGGTGGCACCGGCGGTGGCACAGGCGGTGGTGGAACCGGCGGTGGTGGTGGCGTGACTCCTGGCGGGACTTGATCCCAGCCCAAGATGGGATTGGCGGTCTACATCCGCCTTGCCCGTAATGGCAGTTGGTACCGTTTGCGGAGTTCCGGCGGTGCCGGGCAACACGACTGGAGAAAAGTGGCCAAGGAAGAAAAGATCGAGATGGAGGGAACCGTCGAAGACGCCCTCCCGAATGCAATGTTCAAAGTCAAGCTCGATGACCTGCCTGATGATGCCGATCCCGTTCTCGGCCATATCGCCGGCAAGATGCGCCGCTTCCGCATCAGAATCAATCCGGGCGACAGGGTCCGCGTAGAGGTCTCTCCGTACGACCTCACCCGCGGACGCATCGTCTACCGCCACAAGTAACCGCTGGTATCAGGGCATGCTCGAGCCAAAACTGCTCGAAGCGCTGGCCCAGTTGCTGACGCCGGCGGGTCCCGGGACCATCAGGTCCATCGGAGACGACGCCGCCGTCAGTGACTCACGCGGTCCAACCGCGACCAGTATGGATCAGACCGTAGAAGGCATTCACGCAGACATGTCTGTGTTCACTCACGCGGATTTTGGATGGCGGGCGGTCGCAACAGCCGCCTCAGACATGGCGGCGATGGGGGCCCTGCCCGCCGATGTCTTTGTCGCCCTCGCGTTGCCTGATGGAACCTCCCAAGAGGACGCCGAGTCCGTCGTAGCTGGTGCTGACGCTGCTGCTACTGCGTGTGGCGCGCGGATCATTGGCGGCGACATTGTGTCGTCTCCAACCCTCAGTGCTGCCGTCACGATCGTTGGAGTTGACCCACTGCAGCCGGGCTTTGTCGGGCGCGGTGGAGCGAAGCTCGGTGACTTGATTGGGGTCACTGGAGCCCTTGGCGGCTCTGCGGCCGGCCTGATCGCGCTCCGAGCAGGCGACTCAACCAGCGCAGTTGCACAACGCCACCTGCGTCCCACCGCACGAATCGCCGAGGGTCGTGCGCTGGCAGCTACTGGCGTTACATCGATGATCGATATCTCTGATGGGATTGCGACTGATGCCGGCCACATCGGCGCCGCCAGCGGGGTCTGTCTGGAGATCAGGCTCCAGGACCTCCCCGTTGAGGACGGAGTGGAGGCGATCGCCTTGCAGTCCGGTGTTGAACCGGCAGTATTTGCCGCCACCGGGGGAGAAGACTTTGAGCTGCTGTTCACCGCCGACCCAGAGTGTCGCGCAGCGGTAGAGCTGGCAGTGGGAGCGGTCGGAGTTAGTTGGATTGGCGAAGTGACCGCAAGCGAACCAGGCACCAATTTGACGCGAGCCGGACTAGCCGGCTGGCAGCACGGCGGCTAGCGGCGGCCCAGCAGTGATTCAGTGCCGCCGAGGGACCCCGGTCCTGCGTAGGTGAGTGGCCCTCTGGTCACAAAATCAAAGTCCGTGTCTTGGTTGGATCGCCACAGGACAACAACGAGGCTCGCAACCAAACCGGCAAACAGCGTGGCAATCAGACCACCCAAGATCCCAACTGAGCCACCCGAGAGTTGCAGCACGATCAGCCATGCGAACTGAATAGGACCTGCCCCAAACGAGGACATCAGCGACAGCAGCGCCAGCAGGACGGGAAGCACTGTGAGGGCCAGCAGAACGAAGCCATGCCGCCGCCTGATTGCCCGATTGGGATCAGCCAGCCATGGAGCAATGTGAACAAAGCCCACCACAAGTAGAGCGCTAACCGGGTTCACCAACCAAATTACCGCGCCACCAGCTACCCCCATCAGCATCAGGGCGGCAGGAGCGGCTTCGCCCGGTCCCGGGGCGGCCTCAGGTCGCGCGTAATCAGTTTCCCCACCACGAATGGCAGGTCGAACAAAGATCCAACCGAGGATTCCAACGATAGGCAGGCCGGCCACAGCAGCCCAGGCCACTGGGACAGAGCCCGGCGTCGGCACAGAGGCTGGAACACCCGGGATTACGCCGACTGCTCCAGCAAGCAGAAGCCAAGCCCACATCAGGCCAAAGACGGGCCAAGCTGAAACAAACCAGCGGATGCTGGGAAGAACTGGGATTCGCCGCCGCCGCGCGCGCGCGAGACCGTCAACGCCAACGACGAGTGCCACGGCTAGCAGCGATCCCGACAGCAACGCCAGTACCCACGGTGGCAACTCTCGGTCGCGGATTGGGATAGCCGCTGACGGGGCGCCCGGCCACTTGACCGATCCGCCATCCAGAACCCCCGCGAGACGCAAGACCGCTCTTCCGAAGGAATCGAGCTGGTTACCGGCCATCGCTGAGCCATTGATCGCTTCCTCACCGGATGAACTAACCATCACGGCAGGCACTCCAGCTGAGAGAAGCTGGCCCTGATCCCCAGTAGTGAGCGGAAGGGCAAGCCTGGCGAGCCGAGACGACGACGTGGGTTCTCCCGGGTTGAGTCCAGTCTCATTTGCCAGTGCCGAAGCCGCGCTTCGCTCAAGCGCGAGCGGTGCTGCCACCGACCGTGCTTCAGCCCACGGGACAACAAACGGCCGGTGCAGGCCGGCGCCAGATGTCTCACCCAAGGCGACAGCAGCAATCGTGCTCTCAGAAGGCGTGGTGAACTCGGCCAATGCTCCTCCGGGCCCAGCCCCCGTGGAGACAAATTCGACCGTGTGCATAACCGTTCGTCCACCGATTGCCCTGGCAAGCTCCAGCAGAGTGGCCGTCCCGGTCAGTGGAGCTTCCCCTGAACCAGGCGTTGCGCGATCAGCGGCGAGCACCACCTTGGCTTGTGAGAAGCCAGTACGGACCGCTCGGACTGTCGTCGTGCTGCGATCACCCTCGATCGTTGCCGTCTGAGACCGCTGGACGGTCACCTTGAGTCCCGCAGCGCGGAACCTTGTTGCCACAAACTCAGCGGCCT
>WLNJ01000045.1 GCA_009699865.1 Actinomycetota bacterium | reverse complement strand
TGTGGAGTTATTCCCAGCTGCGTCTTCTTGCATCACGTAGAGGTAGTGAACGCCGTCCGCGAGCCCGGTGAAGGTCTTAGTCGTCGAGCATGTCTCCCAGTAGCTCTCGTCGTACTGACACCACACGGTGCCCCCAGCCTCAGCTGGAGTGATGCCGATGCTCGCACTCCTCGACTGCGTGGACGCAGATGGCGCATTTGTCAGCGTAGGTCTTGCCGGTTTGACCGTGTCCACTGTCCAGCTATAGATTGGCCTGTAAGACCTATTCCCGGCAGAGTCGTTGAAGTAAAAGTCGGCTCTATGAGACCCATCGCTTAAGGTGCCCGTGTAGTTGAGACCCGTGCTGCTGCAGCCACTTGCCGACGATATAAGTCTCCAATCCAGCCAGCACTCAACGAGGCCGTAGGGGCCCATGTCGGAGCTGTTACCAAAGTTGAATTTCGCACAGCCTGAGGTCTTATAGCCAGAGTCCGAGGGCCATCCGCAACTGCTATCCCAGTTCACATAGATGTTTGGGGAGGTGGTGTCAACTTTCCAAGAGCGGGTGGTGGCCGGGGTCCTCACGCTCGACATGGAACCCGAGCCTGGCGACCCGCCGGACCACTGGTAGACAGCCGCGCGAACTGAGAGAGAATGGTTCCCATCTGCCAGTCCGTACAAATTGAGCGGCGAGCTGCAGGGGGCCCACCCGCCACCGTCAATAGAACAGTCAAATCCCCACGTATATGGCTCCTCCGAGGAAAATGTGAAGGACGCGCTGTCGATGCCGGAGTAGTAAGTATCCGGAGACTCCCCGTAGCCGTAGACCGTGCCAGGTGGATCGCTCACTGTGGGCGGGCTGAGCTCAGCGCTGGCAAGGCTAGGCACAGCGGCAAAGGCCATGGAACAGGTAACCACCACAGAAACTAGGAGCACGAGTCGGCTCCAGCCGATGGGGCAGAACCGCAGCATTGGCCAAGCGGACTTCATATGCATCTCTAGCTCCCCTAACCGACATTGACTAACCCAGCCGCGGAGTGTACCTCTCACGTTCGGCATGTCAAGAAGGCTGCACCTAAAGCGGGCGACGGGAATCGAACCCGCCCTAAGAGCTTGGAAGGCTCCTGTGCAACCACAACACCTCGCCCGCATGACGATCCGCATTTGAGTCTACCGGCGACCACCGGACGGAGGCTTCGCGCGCTGGACTAGTGAAGGATGTTGACCGCGCGGGCAGCAACCAGCAGCACGGTGACAGCGGAGATACTCGCCTCGCCCATCATCAAAAGCTTGGCCCGGTGGCTGATCGGCATGGCATCAGTTGGGCTGAACGCAATGGAGTTGGTGAAGGAGAGAAACACATAGTCGACGAGGTGAGTCCGCCAAGCCCGAGCTTCTCCAATCAGCTGTGGGTTCTCCATCTGGGGAAATTGAAAGTCCCTCTGCTTGAACCCGGGCAAGTCGCGCTGCCATTCAGTCGCGATCCGCTCGTCGGGACCACCACCGTCCATTTCCCAATAGAAGAGCCCAAAGGTGATGACATTAGTCCCCCAGATTGTCAGTCCTTTGAGGAGTAGCTCAGCCCCGCTGTGGGTCTGGTTTGAAAGGAGCGAGCCGATCAACATGACCAGCGCAAGGAAGTTGGCGACAGCGACGATGCCGACGAGCGTCAAGGACGCTACCCGGCGTCCACCTCCAACGATTGCCACCGCCCGGCGGCGATGCACTGCCAATGCTCCGACAAGGAGCACCTCAGGAACTATTGGGATCAGCCAAACCCAACCGGGGAGATGCCATAGGGACCAACCGCGTTCAAGGCTGACCGACGCAAGCATCACCTGTAGGGCGACGACAACTAGGACGGCGAGCGGAGCCTCAACGCTGCGCTCAATCTCCTCTTCGTTGGGGTGATAGTGGCCTTGTGAACTCATGTCCCTAATCACGCTACTCCCCAAAACCACCTTCCACAGCAACGGGCAGGATCAGCCCGCTGGGCGTTGCTCCGTGGGGACAAGCCCGTCCTCGTGACCTGTCTCGTCCGGTGGCCAGACGCCATGCCAGTTGGCAAGCCCCCCATCAAGGTCAATGACTGTTCCCGAAAGCCCGCGGCCTAACGGGCCCGCAAGCAAAGTCACTAGTGACCCGTAGTCGGCCATCGAGCCCAAGCGCTGGAGTGGCACGGTCTGCTGCGCGGTCCGCCAGATCGGCTCCGGGTACTTCTTCAATGATTCGGTCGCCAATCGACCGAGAGCAAGCGCCACAACGGCCACACCGTCTGAACTCCATTGGCTAGCTAGATCCTTAGTGAGGGACTCCACCGCCGCCCGCGCAGCCCCGGTGTGTGCCATGCCGGGCATTCCCGTATGGGGAGAAACTGTCGTGTTGATGATTGTCCCCGACCCTTGAATCCTCATTGCTAACTCCCACGCGGTCTCGCACATGCGGAGGCTTCCCTCAACATTCAAACGCCGAACCGCCGCGAAGCCATTGGTGCTGATGCCCTCCGCTGGGGCCCAGAACTGACCGCCCGCATTGTTGAGGAGGAGGTCGAGCCGTCCGTGCCTTTCCAGCGCACTGGTAACGATTGCTTGCGCGCCTGAGTCCTCGCGGATATCCGCCACAACAAAGCTCGAGTCGCCACCAATACGAGTGACTGCCTGGGCTAGGACTTCCTCACGACGCCCGGCGATAACAACTGCCGCGCCACAAGCCGCGAGTTCCTGCGCTGCGGCAAGCCCGAGGTTAGTCCCGCCGCCGGTGACCACGGCCACCTGCCCATTGAGCGCCCCTTCAGCAAGTACCTGAGGACCCATCATCTCGACCCGACCCGTCCTGTCAGGGGAAGAGAAGTAAGCGTTCTCGCGTGGTAAGCGGTGCCCATCTGGCAATCGTACGCCGGCTCCTCCATGCTCGGAGTGACGGCGGCTGGGGCAGCCGGTCCAAGACCCTCATTTCCTCACTCTTAGGGTTTTCGCAAGTCTCGTCGAAAGAATGACTATCCCCAACCGCAACTAGCAACGGAGAACCGCATGAACGAGATTTTTGGAATACCTAGCCACCCCCTGATCGTCCACGCATCAGTGGTTCTGCTTCCTCTCGCGCTGGTTGGCGTGATTCTCTGTCTTGTCAGGCCCAGCTGGCGAAGCGCCCTGATCTACCCAACAGTCGTCCTCGGCGGGATCGGTGCGTTTACCGCCATCCTCGCCACTCAGAGCGGCGAGTGGCTCCAAGAGCGTGTCCAGGACTCTCAGCTCGTTTCCAACCACCAGCAGTTGGGTGAGATGGCGCGAAATTTTGCGATCCTCTTCGCGGGTGCTCTGCTGGTCTGGGGAGTGCGTGAACTTGTCGTCGTCAACGAGACCATCAAGAGCGGTTTCCTGAAGGACTTCCTCTCTCCTAAATGGATGGGAACACTGATCACCGTCGGGCTTGTCCTGTTCGGCACACTGACAACAGTTTGGATTGTCCAGGCCGGGCACTCAGGCGCCAAGGCAGCATGGCATGGAAAGGTCGGCGCTCCACGCCCAGGCTCCGGAGAGAACGGCGGAGGCTAAAGCAGCCCATGCTGAGTTTCCCTGTTGCAGTGGGGAAAACTGACTGACGGGGGACCCAGGAATCGAACCTGGCGTTGCGGTTTTGGAGACCACCGTGTTACCGATACACTAGTCCCCCAGTGCGACCCAGCATGGTAGCCGGTGTCAGCTTGAGGGGAGCGAACTGCGGACTGCTGAGAGGCCTGCGGCGTCGAGAACCACGCCGGCGCGCGCAAGCTTGGAAGCCTTGTGCCAAGCGGCAACCGCAGCCGCATCTGCCCCCGAGGCCATCGCCGCACGTTCGGCCGCACTCAGCGACTGGGCTTGCATCGCTCCCGCAATAGCGTTCAGAACCGCTTGGTTGGGAGCGGTTGGGTGCTTCTTGCCGTGACCTTTGGTACCCCCACCGCCCGCACCTGGGTCAACACCGCAGCCGCCGAAGGGGTCGCAGTACTGATCGCCGCCGGGATCGGCCAGAGCCATCGCCGGTGACGCCGTCAGGGCGACAACGGCAAGCACGGCAGAAATCTTCTTGAGGTTGCGTGAGGCCATGGATTGAGGGTAGCGCAGTGTCTAGGGAAGATCACGCGCCTTGGGCAACATTTTGCCTGCGCTGGAGCCAGGTCATTGGCACCCGGTGTAAAGTCACTCCCATGGGAGTAACAGAAGCGGAAGTGGTGGTCACCCACCCAAACAGGGATACACCGGAGACAAACGGCGCGCGTACTGCCGTAGTCCTTCTCTTTGCCCTCTCAATGCTCCTGATGCTCGCGATTCTTGCCTTCGGTTGGTCAGTGCTAGAAGGCATGCTCGCCGTCTCCTTTGGCTACATCCTGATCTACGCGATTCTGATCTGGCGTGTTTCGAGCTGGGCTCGTGGGCCACTCGCCGTCGGGGCAGCCCTCGCAATTCTGCTCGCAATCTTTGTAGCCATCGCAGTGCCAACTTGGGCTGACCGTAATGCCCCTGGTTACGCAGAGCCACAAGCCGTGTGGGGCTCAGCTGGCCTTCCCCCGGCAGTCCTTGGCCTGATGACGATGATTCTCGTCCTGCTCCAGATCGCTGTTGTCGTTGCCTGTACCAGAGCTTTTCGGCAGGAGTGGCAGGTTGAAGTAGAAGTACCGGCAGGAGGCTCGTTGCCAGAGCCCGGCGCCGCTGACCCGGCACTGGGCTGACCTGAGACCTTCTCCGTTGGGATCACCTGCGGCGGTGGCGGAACGGTAGACGCGGCGGATTCAAAATCCGCTGTCCGCAAGGACGTGTGGGTTCGATTCCCACTCGCCGTACTTCGATCCCAACGGAGAGGGCCTTAGGAACTCAGTCAATCCAAGCAGCAGGCCATCCAGAGGCCGTGCTGCTGACACCAAGGGCATCAGCCACGCCGGTGACAACACTCAAGTCCCCAGCGGCAATACCCGCTGGCCACCCTTGGCCCGCGGGGAGCCTCAGTACCGTTAGCCCTGCGGACTGGCAGATCAGCCCTCCAGCAGCAACATCCCAGGCTCTGACGCCATGCTCAAAGTAAGCATCCACGCGGCCAATCGCAGCCCAACAGAGATCTAGTGCTGCACTGCCCCCGCGACGAATGTCCCTGACTCTGGGGCTCAACCGCGCAAGTACCTCGCCTTGGAGTCCTCTAACCCCTTCGTCGTAGTTGAGGCCAGTCGCAAGCATCACGCCCGACAGCGGGTCATCAGCACCCGCGGGCGTGTGGATGCCATCCCTGACGAACGGGGCTCCGTTGAAAGTCAGCATCTCCCCTCTGACCGCAGCGAACTCCTCACCGCGGCATGGGTCAAGAACAACCCCAACCAGAGGGCCGTCACCGTCAGCCACAGCAACGGAGACACACCACTGCGGCATGCCATAGAGAAAGTTGACAGTGCCATCTAGGGGGTCAACAAACCAGCGCAAGTTGGAAGAGCCGACATGATCATCGCCCTCCTCGCCAACAATCCAATCGTCAGGGCGGCGGGCGGCGAGGACCGCACGGATCGCTGCCTCTCCCGCCTCGTCGGCCTCGGTCACCGGGTCAGTGGCGGAACTCTTTGTGCGCACCAGGCCGTGGTTGCCAATCCGCTCGACTACAGCGGCCGCGCCCGCTTGAGCGGCCTCTCTTGCAACTACTAACAGAGCTGCAGTGTCGCTCAAGCTGGAAGCTGAGGACGACGGTCGGCCCATGGCGCAGCAGCCTCGATCTGAGCTGCGACAGCGATCAGCAGTGCCTCAGAGTTAGCGGGTCCCACAATCTGAACCGACAGTGGCAGTCCGTCGGAGTCAAAGCCAGCAGGAATGCTGACCGCAGGCTGGCCAGTCAGATTGAACGGAGCCGAAAACGGGGTGAACCGTGCAACACCGTTGAAAGTCCAGATGGCGCCCTTGCCCGCGTACTTCCCGACCGGAAGCGGCTGGGCCGCAAGTACTGGGGTGATCAAAAGGTCGTGAGAATCGAAGATCGTGTTGATCTTGGCGGCAACTTTGCCCTCAGCATCGAGAGCTGCCTGGAGCCGCTTGTCGCTGATCAGCGACCCGAGCTTGGCCATTCCCTTTGTTCGGCTCTCGAGCGCGTCGAAGTTGGCAACCGCCTTGGCGTCGTCCCCAATCCCCCTTAGGTAGCGAGGGATGAAGGCAGGAATGACTGACCCCCACTTCGGGTCCTCGCCCGAGGCCGAATGACCTAGTCCCTCAAGAACACCGACGATCCGCGCTAGGGCAGCCTTCTGGTCTTTGCCCACTGGTCCTGGGAGTGGAGTCTTGGTTGAAAACGCGATTCGCAGCTTGCCCGGGTCTGACCCAACAGCATCAACGAACGGGCTTTCACCCTCAGCCCTATCCCCTGTGACATCGAGAAAGAGCGCTGCGTCCATAACTGTCCTTGCCAGTGGGCCGTAGACAGAGAGTCCGTGCCACGCGTCCTGCTTTGGTGCGAGTGGAACGCGACCACGCTGGGTCTTAATCCCAAACAGGCCGCAGCACGCGGCAGGAATCCGGATTGACCCGCCGCCATCGCTGCCGAGCGCCACCGAAGCGAAACCGGCCGCTACCGCAGCAGCTGAACCGCCGCTGGATCCACCTGGAGTATGCGAAGTGTTCCAAGGGTTACGGGTAACCCCAAACGCATCCGACTCAGTAAATGGCCACTGGGTCAGTTCGGGAACATTGGTCTTGCCGATGATCACGGCTCCCCCAGCCCGCAGCCTCCGCACGACCTCCGCGTCAGCGACCTTCGGAGTCTTATCGGTCGCATTGGTTCCCACTAGCGTGGACTGACCGGCAACATCCGTGTCGTCCTTGATGGCAACCGGGACACCATTGAGCGGACCGCCTCCACTTGACCGGGCCGCGTCAGCTGCGGCCGCGTCAGCGAGTGCTTGGTCTCTCAGCACAACGCGGAAGCTGTTCAGCAGCCCGTCGTGACGATCAATTCGGTCAAGGGCTGCCTGGACAACCTCGACTGAGGAGACGTCACCATTTCGGATCATCTCTGCTTGAACAGCGGCACCTGCGAATGCGAGATCTGTTGAGTTCATGCGTCGCAGCCTACTCCCGATGTCAAGAGTTGGGAAGATCACAGATATGAGTCAGACCATCCAGCCAGAGAACCGCATCGCAGGAGCCTCTCCAGCATCCCTTGCTGAGATCGGAGTGTGTGATCAGCTGGTCGGACTGGCCGTGGCTCGGGGCCTTGCTATGCAGCGGATCAGCCTCTGGGTGAGGGCCGACCGCAGACCGGTCGTCTGCCTAATGGGCGCCCTTGTGGTCGGGGGCGCCGCCCTGATGTCAGCGTCGCCGCTTGCGAGCGGATTCTTCTTAGTGGTCCTCCTTGGCGCTTGGGCGGCAGAAGCCTCCGGTCGGACCACCCCGCTCTCGCTTTCTGCACGGAAGTCAGCTACGCAGGACGCACTCAACCGCGGGGCCTACAAGCCAAATAGCAAACGAGTTCTCCTTCTAGTCAGGTCTGACACACCACGCAAGCGCGGCACGGTCACCGGGCTTGTTCTGGACCGATCTTGGCCTGTCTTGGGCTTCTCAACTGTCGCCCTTCTCGTTATCGCGGCTGCCGAGGCGATTGCGGACTCCAAACCCCAAGCGCTCAGCGCACTAGCCCTGCTACCAGTCCTTGCTGCGGTTGTTTGCATTGCGGCCGTCATTCTCTCCCCCAATTCCCGCGAAGGCGACTCGCTGAAGGTCTCTGGAATCAACCAAGCGCTCGATGCGATCGACGGGCTCAAGGAGACCGACCGAATCAGCTTCGACCTCCTCATCCTTGGTGCTGGCACGGAAGGCCGTGATCGCCGGGTCCTGAAGCGGCACCGGGGCTGCGATGGTGCCTGCCGGACTTGGGAGTTTGAATCAGGACCTGCGATTATCAGCGCCGCGAAGGGCCTGAACGAAAGCTAGTTACTGGTCGGAGGCCGCTATTGCTTGAGCAATGGCCTCAAGAGACTCAGGGTTCTCAGCGCTGGAGAGGTCGCCTGGGTCTTCACCGATGGCTACTGCTCTCACCGCCCGCCTCAGGATCTTCGCTGAGCGAGTCTTGGGCAGAGCAGGGACCCTCACTACACGCGACGGTGCAAATGGCCGACCTAGCTCGGCCGCCACAAGTTCGCGCAGGCGCGGTGACACATCCTCCCCCTCAGGATCAACTGGTACCCAGAAGCACCAGACGGCCTCTCCCTTTGTCTCGTGGGGCACGCCGACAGTGGCAGCCTCGGCAACCGCCGGATCAGAGACCAACACGGACTCAACCTCGGAAGGACCTAGTCGCTTGCCGGCCACATTGATTGCCTCATCCGACCTGCCGTAAAGGAACCACTGTCCATCGGTGTCAACCATCGCCCAGTCGCCATG
>WLNJ01000044.1 GCA_009699865.1 Actinomycetota bacterium | reverse complement strand
AGGGAGGTCGTTGATTCTTACCTCTCTAGCTGCGTACCATTTCCAGTCAGCTCGATCTCGCTCTAATGCGAGCGGACCGGCTAGGACCACTACACCGACTCCGGCAACAACCAATGCCCCCCGACGCAGAGGCGGTGAACTCAAAAGGCCAACCAGCCGTCCTAGACCAATCCCCGCGAGCACGAAGACGCAAGGCACTAGCGGCACCATGTATCGCGTGACTCCCGGATATCCAAACTCGGTTGCTACCGCGATCGCGAGACCTGAAGTAATAGCTGCTGCGCCGAGTGTCCTACTGACCTGCTCCCGCCAAACCAGCGAGGCAATGAAGGCAAAGGTTGCGCAGATGACGACCGCTAGAGGAACCACCTGATGACTGAGGATCTCAACTCCAGGGTGAGTTGCGGCTTGGAGCCTCTGAGGCTCGGCGCTTACCTGAGCCTTGCCGAAGAGCCCTAATGGCTTACCTGTTCCTATCCAGTCTCCACCTACCCAGAGCAGTGATGCGCCAGCTAACCCAGCGGCGAACCAGTACCACTCGAGCTTCCTCTTCCAAACTGCCCAAAGGCCGTAAGGACCAACCCAAGCCATCACCTCCGGTCGACCCAAGACGGCGAGTAACCCCGCCCCCCATGACCGACGGGCGCGATCGCGGACTTGAGCCTCCACTGACAACAGGAGAAAAAGTGCTGCTACTGGCTCAGTGAGACCCCCTAGAAACACTGTCGCCCCTGGAAGCATTGCGGCACAGAGACTCGCGAGCACGGCGCCGGGAAGCCCGGCCGCACGGATTCCAAGTCGCCACGCGACGACGGGAATCATGAACATCCCGGTTCTGGCGAGCCAGACCCATGCAAGCGGCGCGGCTGACGGTCCAACCCAGTTGAACGGGATTGAGACGATCACTGGCAACGGCTTCCACCCGCTCGCGCCGCCGCTGTCGAACCCAACGGAGCTCTCAAACGCAAGCTGCCGAGCCCAAACCTGCCACGACCAAGGGTCATAGGTGACCTGTTTGGCGATCACCATCGTCGCCGCAGCAAGCAGCCCGCAGACAGCAAGCGGAATCCAGCGCAGCAGTTGTTCTCGTGAAGGGGGGCTCACAGCTCGTAAGTGTGGACTTCCAAGCGGACGCTGGACAAGACGGGAACGAAGTAGCGGGGGCAGGATTCGAACCTGCGACCTTCGGGTTATGAGCCCGACGAGCTACCTGACTGCTCCACCCCGCGGCGTGTTAGACGAGTGTAGTCAAAACGCGGGCGAGAACAAGCAGTGGGAAGCCTTCGCGCGATTCTGTGGTCTTCGGCAGCCTCACAGCGCCCCTAACTCAGGAAGTGGTGGACAATCATCGCAATGGCTAGATGTTTCATAACTAGGACTCTCCCCGGCTCGGCAGTTGAGCGTCTCAGCGAAGCCGGGCATGCGGTCGATATATGGCCTGAGCGGATGCCGCCAACGACCGCTGAGATGATCTCGCGCATCGGCGGCGCTGAAGGCCTCCTCTGCATGCTCACGGACGAGATCACCGCGGATCTCTTGGGGTCAGCAGCAGACCTCAAGGTCGTGTCAAACATGGCGGTCGGCTGCGACAACATAGATCTGATCGCCTGCAGAGACCGGGGTGTCCATGTTGGCAACACGCCCGGAGTGTTGACCGATGCCACAGCAGACCTGGCCTTGGCCCTGATGCTCGCCATCTCACGACGCTTGCCCGAAGGCATGTCGGCCGTGCGGTCGGGTGACTGGAAGACTTGGGAACCCAACTTCCTACTGGGGATGGAACTCCGCGACAGAACGCTTGGCATTGTCGGTGCGGGCCGTATCGGGAATGCTGTCAGCGCGCGAGCTAGGGCATTCGGAATGGAGGTCATCCAAAGCGGCCGCCCAGACGGACCTACACCCGGCCTCCCTCTCACCCAGATGCTCGCGCAGGCAGACATTGTCAGCGTGCACTGTCCCCTGACAGAAGAAACACGCGGGCTTGTTGATGCAAGCTTCCTCGCCACGATGCAGAAACACGCGCTACTCATCAACACCAGCAGAGGACAGGTGGTGAATCAGACAGCCTTGGCCGCCGCCCTAAGCAACGGGGACATCGCCGGTGCGGCGCTTGATGTCACAGATCCGGAGCCCCTCCCATCTGATGACCCGTTGCTTACCGCACCGAATCTGATCGTGACCCCCCACCTTGGATCCGCTACAAACAGAACTCGAGAAGCCATGGCATCCATCGCCGTTGACAATCTTCTTGCTGGGCTGGCAGGAAGCCCGCTCCCACATCCCGTCATATGAACCCGACCCCAACAGTCATCGCCACCGTCGATATCGGCACAAACTCAACGCGGCTGCTGGTCTGCTCGGTCGACAGCTCGGCAAGTGAGCGACCGGTATTAGCTGACCTTGAGCGTCACTCGATCGTCACCCGACTTGGTGACGGCGTCGACAGCAGTGGCAGGCTGGCTCCAGAAGCAACGCAGCGCGTTCTAGACGTTCTGGACGGCTATATGAAAATCATCCAGCTCTACCCTGTTGCGGCAATGGGTGGAGTACTTACCAGCGCGGGGCGTGATGCGGCGGACGGCCTTGAGTTCTCTGAGCGGATCACCGCGGAGACTGGCATTCCAGTTCGGCTTATTGGAGGTGACGAGGAGGCCCAGTTGAGCTTTGCGGGCGCCACCAGCGAGGTGCCTCGAGACGGGAGGAGACTCCTCGTTTGTGATGTTGGCGGTGGATCTACAGAACTAATCACGGGTCAAGTTGGTGAGCTGGACTTCCATGTCTCACTCCCAGCGG
Source organism: Actinomycetota bacterium (assembly GCA_009699865.1). Lineage (GTDB taxonomy): Bacteria > Actinomycetota > Thermoleophilia > Solirubrobacterales > Solirubrobacteraceae > WLNJ01. Next base: position 5,618 of record WLNJ01000044.1, on the reverse strand, counting down.
GAGTTGTCCGCCAGAGCGAGCGGCACTTGAAGAGTGATCCCCCAACCACTGAAGAACTCGAAGCCGCCGCGATCGAGGTCCGCGAGCTCCTTCAAGCCCAGGTGCCGGACTCGGTCCGCGGGTCTGTTGACGCTTGTATCGCAGTGGCGGGGACGGCCACAACCCTTTCTGCCATCGATCAGAGCCTTGAGCCCTACGATCCAGCGCGAGTCCACGGTTCGACGGTCACGCTCGAGCGGTCACGGGAGCTCCTAGGGCGCATTGCGAGCCTTCCCCTTGCCGAGCGGGTCAATGTGGATGGCCTCCACCCAGACAGGGCACCCACGGCTGTTGCAGGCGCTGTGATCTTATGTGAGGTCCTTGAGGCGTTCGGCTTGAACCGGTTTGAGGCCTCCGAACACGACATCCTTCGTGGTGTCGCCCTCATGCTTGCCGCCAGCAGCGACTAGTTCGACCTAGAACCTCAGGCGAGGTTGCTGCGGCGCGGGTAGACGACCGTTGGGTCGGTCAACACATTCACGAGGGCAGGCTTGCCACTGCTGAATGCACGCTCCAACGCAGGCCGCATTTCATCCGGCTTACTGACGAGTTCCGCGTGGCCGCCAAGTGCTTCAACGACCTTGTCGTACCGAAGTTCCGGCTGAAGGTCTGCGGCTACTGAGTAGCCATAGAGGAACTCCATTGGGTGCTTCTCGAGTGCCCAAATCCCGTTGTTGCCCATCACGCCGACAACCTGCACTCCGTGGCGCACGAGCGTGTCGAACTCCATTCCACTGAAGCCAAAGGCGCCGTCTCCGAGGAGAAGGACAACCTGGCGGTCAGGGTGAGCGATCTTGGCCGCGAGCGCCTGCCCGGGACCGGCTCCCAGACAGCCATAAGGGCCTGGGTCAAGCCATGAACCTGGAACGTAGGAGTCGATTACACGGCCAGCATAGGAGCCGAAGTCGCCAGCATCAACAACCACAATGGCATCGCGATCAATGAAGTTCGCCAGCTCTTTGTAAAGACGCATCGGATGCAGCGGCGCGCGGGAGTCGTTGAGCTCCACGTCTTCCGCGGCACGCTTCTCAGCCTCAACCGCTGCGGTAGAAGCAAGCCATTCCTTGGTGTCAAGTGGTCCGCCAATGCCCTCACGGATTGCGGCAAGCGTCGCTGGCATTGCTCCATAGAGCTCAGCGGCGACCTCGCGTGGGTGCTCACGCTCTGGCTTAGCCACATCGAGAACGATCAACTTGGTTTCCGGTCCGAAGCTCGCGCCAAACCCGAGCCTGAAGTCCATTGGAACACCGATCACCAGCGCAACATCTGCGCCTTGGAGAGTTGCGCTGCGGGCACGGGAGCGGAAGATTGGGGAGTCGGCTGGGATCGATCCTCTGGCCATCCCATTGACCGCTGCAGGAATGCCAATCTCCTCGCAGAGCTTCAGGAGTTCAACTTCGCCCCTACCCCACCAGAGATTCGTTCCGGCCATGACAGCTGGTCGCTCGGCGTTCTTGAGGAGGTCAATGGCCTTGTCCAGCTCGGAACCTGAAACGGCTGGGCCATCCCAGGGCGTTGGCGGTGTGGCGTCCGTCCCACAATCTGGCGCTGCTTGGAAGACAAAGTCCATTGGAAAGTCAAGGAAGGTTGGGCCCGATGGCGCTGACAGGGAAGCGTTCAGTGCCTGGTCAACCATTCCTGGGATCTCAGCGGTTGACATTGGAGTTCCTGAGAACTTCACGAGTGGGTCCACAAATGGGATGTGGTCGATCTCCTGGAGGGAGCCCATGCCCCATCGCATCTGAGGCGCCCTTCCACCGAGCACGAGGATTGGAGAGCGGTTCATAAGTGCCCCCGCGATACCGCTCATGCCGTTGGTTACTCCTGGGCCGGCTGTGAGTGCCGCAACACCAGGCTGGCGGGTTACCTTGGCCCAGCCCTCAGCCGCAAAGACTGCTGTCTGCTCGTGGCGAACATCGACGATGTCGATGCCCTCGTCACGGCAGCCGTCGAAGATCGAAAAGATGTGGCCACCGGAAAGCGTGAACAGCTTGGAGACCCCGTAAGCCTTCAAGCGTCGGGCAATTAGACGGCCGCCATGCAGTTCAGCTTCAGTACCTTCTGTGCCCGTCTCCTCAGTGGTGCTCATGCTGGTGAACCCTACCTCTACTCGGGAGAACTTGGTGCGGCGCTTGGGTCCGGGTGATGACGCTGCCGGTCATGCCGCCAGGCGTTGAGCTCTGCCCCAAGCAGGATGAACAGGGCGAGCAGGTAGAACCAAGCCAGAACGATCACAAGGAACACCACGGTGGTCCCAAACCGCCAGACTGAGCTGACGTTGGTCAGGTAGTACGGGAACACGGCATCCGTGACCGCAATCGCCATGGTTGCCGCGAGCGCGCCGGGCCAGACTGCCTTCCAGGGAAGCCGACCATTGGGGCCGAGTGCGTAGATCGCCCATAGGGAGAGGAAGAGGATCAGGAGACCAAGCCCCAGAGAGGTAACCAAGGCGGTTCCGGGAACCGCATCAAGACCAAAGGGCAAATCCCTCCGGACACCCGCCAATGCGCTCTGGGTCGTAGGGACGACAACAGTCGCAGCCATGAAGATCACCACCAGCCAGAGCATCCCGAAGGAGAACCGCTTCTGACGGAGCCAGCCTCGCGAGGGCAATGAGTAAATCCGCCCAAAGGCCGTATCGATGGAGCCCCAGAAGCTCATCCCTGTCCAGACGCTCAACAGCAACGCGATGATTCCAACGCTTGCGGTGCCGCTCCGGATTCGCGACATGAGCCCCTGCAGCGTCGAGTCAGTTGGCCCAGGAAAGATCGCCCTAAAGTCGCGGAGGATTGCGTCCTCAAACTCAGCAGAGCCCGCTACCCGGCCGGCAACCCAGAGCGCGAGAATCGCAAGGGGGACAATTGAAATGGCAAGGTTGTAGGCAACCATGGCCGCCAAGCCGGTGATGTCATCCCGCCCAACGCGCGCCAGAGCCGGCTTAAGCCGGGCAAGGAACTTGTGTCGGTCGCTCACTCGGTTGTTGTTCGCTCGACGGAGATATCGCCCATCAGGGGCCCGGGGGCCCCGGCGGCAACATCCTCAAGGTCCATGGTTCCCAATCCCGCTACGGCGCTGAGAGCCCTTGGCGCCCACAGGCGCACTTGGGTGCTCTTGCCTTTCATCGGGACTGCTGGCCGTTCATCAAAGCCACCGTGGTCAGTGGCGAGCCTTGAATATGTGGCTCCTGAAATCAGGATGGCGTCCCCTGTCGTCCGGGTTGCACGCTCGACGCGCTCAGCCGTGTTGACCGTGTCCCCAATGACCGTGAACCGAGCGCTGCCACCGCCGCCAATTGCGCCGGATACAACCGGCCCGGAGTTGATTCCAACCCCAACTTCCATCACGCCAGCAAACCGCGCCTTGAGCAATGTGACGATCTCAAGCGCAGCATCAACCGCGCGGTCTGGATGTCCGATCAGTGGATCAGGTGCACCAAAGACGGCCATCAGCCCATCGGCGAGCATCTGGTTGGCATGCCCACCGTGGCGCTCAAGCGCTGGGACAACGATGTCGAAGTACTCAGTCAGGCGCTCCACGACAGCTTGGGGGGTGGTGCGCTCAGCGAACTCAGTGAATCCGAGAATGTCAATGAACATCACGGTGACGTCAAGTTCCTGCGCACGCAACTTGCTGGAGTCCACCTCCTTAACCGCGGCGACAACTGATTGGTCGGAGAAGGTCTCCAGCGCTGTCTCCAGCCGTTGGCGCTCTTCCATGCCGCTCATCAGGTTGTTGAAACCGATTGCCAACCGGCCGACTTCGTCAGTTGACATCACCGGCACCCTGACGGAGAAATCGCCGGCACGAGCGAGCTTTGCGGCCTTGCGGATATCGGAGATTGGCATCAGAATCGACCTTGAGAACAGCAGTGAGAGACCCAAGGAAACAGTCGTCGCAACGAGGGTGGTGATGATTACGTCGGCACCGATGTTCTCTAGGCCACTTGAGCCGGGTTGGCGTGAGAGCGTCGCAACAACGGTCCCCGTGATCACATTGATCAAAGGAATACCGAGGAGCAGCCTGGCGCGCATCGAGAGCTGCTTGGACGCGAGGGCCTCTGACCGCTCAATCTCCGACGGAAGCTTGGTGGCAAGGGCAGCTACTGCTGGGCGCCATGCCAGTTCCAAGATCAGGAAGCGAAGCAGGAATCCGTAGAGCAGGATCACAATTCCGACTGTGAAGAGCAGGGGGACACCCCACCAAGGCAGTTCGAGTAGCACGGCGACCCAGATGACTAGAGGAGCCATCGTCCCGGCCGCTGTTCTCTGAATGGCGCGCTTCAGGTGGAGTGTTGGGAGGTTGACGAGGGTGAGCCAAGCCGTCCTGACGCTCTCTCCATCCGTGCTCTCCCCCGAGAGGACTGCGTGAACCTTTCGCAGGGCCCGCTTCAGGCGCCAGGCCGAGAAGCTGTTGTCCACCACTGTTAAGGCTTCAACTAGAGCCAGGGAGCTCCAGAACTGCCACGCGTCAAACTCGAACTGGATCGCGAGCAGCACAACTCCAAGGGCCACGATGACATGCCCACCCAGCAGAACCCAGCAGGCTGCGCGGAATGGGTAATCAGCACCTTTGAGCCTGAACCTGTGGTTAAGGAAGCGATCAATCACTCCACGACAGGGTCGCAGGTATCACGGCCGCACGCCACTCGAGCCACAGTCGCTCAAGACAGGCGGCGTGTGCGACCCTTCTAGCCATGACCTGTCTGCGGACATCCCTTGTTATTGGTGCGTCCTTCTTCGTCTCTGCCTGCGGTGGGTCCGCAACGCATCCCCTGGCTGTCAGCTCGGCCACATCATTGAAGGTTCCGGTCACAGGAATCAGCGCCCTTTACCCCAACACCGCCGTCCAGTTGGAGTTCGCGGGCTCAGACGCACTAGCGACAGCAATCCGCAGCGGGCGCAAGCCGGATGTGTTTCTCTCTGCGTCTCTGAAGATTCCCAAGCAGCTTGCGGCGGAAGGGCTTGTTGGCAAGCCCGTTGTATTTGCTCGCAACAGGCTCGTCGTTGCTGTGCGCAGCGGGACCACCAACATCGGCTCGTTCAGCGACCTGACCAAGTCGGGCGTCAGCTTGGCCTTTGGCTCGCCGTCAGTGCCCATTGGGGCCTATGCGGACACCATCCTCGGGAGGCTTCCGACAGCCGAGGCCGCGGCCATCCGCGCGAATGTGAAGACCCGCGAGCCCGACGCAGTCAGCGTGGCCGCGAAGGTAACCGAGGGCGTCGTGGACGCCGCGATCCTTTACGCAAGTGATGTGAAGGCAAGTAACGGTCGCTTGCGGGCAATAACGATCCCCGCCTTCCTCAATCCGCTCACCAAGTGTGCCGCAGTTGTTGTCAATGGGACCAAGTACCCAGTGGCTGCTGCAGCGTTCATCAGGAGCCTGCTTCTCCCTCAATCCCAGCAGGCCCTGAGGGCGGCTGGGTTCCTCCCTCCTTCGCGAGGGGACTGAGATGACCTCGAGACGCTTGACATCGGCAGCAATGTGGGCTGCTTTGACCGTGAGCTTTGCGTTCGTGACAATCCCAATCGTCGCGATCCTCACCGCTAACAGCCCGGCCGCCTTGCTGGACCAGCTCAGT
>WLNJ01000043.1 GCA_009699865.1 Actinomycetota bacterium | reverse complement strand
CTTTGGGACTGACGCAGAGCCTTACGAGACTGTGGAGGCACCGGCAGGCTCCTTCGTACGTATTGATGCCGCCACGCCACGCAGCATGCGCAACGCCACAACCGAAGAGGCCACCTACGTGATCTTCGGCGCACAAGGCGGATTCGTTGGCCGTGACGGGTGTGCACCTGAAGGCACGGAGCTTGGGCGCGCGGGCGGCCCATTGGACACCACCGAGGGCTGATCGCACGGGGCGCCAGTCGCCGTGACGGTCAGCGGAGCCCCGTCACTAGCGCTTTTGGCTAGTTGACGATTCCCATGATTGAGTAGTTAGCGGTCTGCCCAGTGGGCTCCTTGAATGCGATCGCGAGGGTGTAGGTCCCCTTTGCGGCAACTGTCTTGCCGGCCTTGCCATTCCAGACAATTGACCCAGCTCCTACGGCCACTTTGCCCTTGATGGTGGCGAGCGTGTGCCCTGACTTGATTACGCGGAGGGTCACAGTCCCCGCGAGTGTGGAAGCGAACTTAGCCCGGATCCCCTTGCCGCGGCGTCCTGTAAAGACCACGCTAGACGGCACGGCATGGAACTTGGCTGCCTTGGTGTTGCCAACAACTGAGTTACCGCCCAAGTCATGAAGCTGCCCTGGCATGGACTGGTCAACCCCAAATCCATTGGCAAAGATTGTGTTGTTGCGATACCAGAGCCGACTATTGAAGAAGGTTTGGATGCCAATGCTTGAGGTCGTGATCGTGCAGCCCTGAACGATCACGTCAGCCTTGGCGCCATCAGCCGGATTGACATCAATCGCCGGGCCTGTGTTGTCGGCGATGGTCGAGTTAACGACCGTCACTGCTGGGTGACCAGTGAGTGGCGCGGCATAGATGCCAGCCAGCAGGAACTGGTGGATTTCAACGTCATCAAGGAGCACAGAGCCCGCCCCCCAGATTACAACCCCGATCTGCCCAGGAGATCCTGTCTGCACCAGCCCCTCAATCACCATGTGCCGCAGCGTCACCCGGTCATTCACACCAGCACTGATGGTTACTCCCATTCCCGACGAAACGAGCGTGCCTGCCTGACCACCGGCCGCGGAGCCATCAAGCGTGATCGCCTTCGTAATCGTTACCGCCCCAAAGCCACCTGGATCAAGCGCGTCAATGACACCACCCGCGTCAGTCTTGCTGATTGCGCCAGCCCATGTCTTACACGGCGCTGTGCGTGAACAGGGGTTGGCGTCATCCCCCACGCCTGAGACCCATGTCCGCGTCGCGGCAACTGAGGGTGCTGCGCTCGCGGCGATAAACACGGCGGCTATAACGCAGGAAGCGAGGGCTGTCTTGGGGCGCAACAGGGGGGAGTGAGGGTGCATGACTTGAGCCTATGGCCGCCCGGGCGTAGCGGGTGGGTTTATTCCCGCAGGAGGGTGGGTTTATTCCCGCAGGAGGCCTGCTCAAGGTTTTCTTAGAGTGGGCCATTAGCTTGTCGTCTATGAAGAACACACGCCCAAACAACAAGTCCCTCCCCGCCTACTACTCACGTGGACTCTTTGCACTCCTTGGGACCCTGGTCATAACGACCGCCCTCGGTATGGGTATGAGCGCATCAAGTGCCAAGGCCGTCACCGTAGTGAGCAGCATCCTCTAGGGAGGAAACCCGGATAAGCCTGCCTAGTAGGCGGCGTTTTCTATATAGACTCGGCGGCTGTGCCTGAGATTGAGATCAGACGGATTCGCGACGAGTCTGACGCTGAGCCATGTGATGCCCTCTTCCGTGAGTACGCGCTCTGGCTCCTTGACCAGATGCTGACCGTCAATGGCCTTGACCTGCGTGATTCAGGGCAGGCAGTGCACGATGACTTCCGCGCCGAGTGGCCCAAGCTATTCGGCGAACGCGGGCGGATGTACCTGATGCTTGTGGACGGAGAGCCAGCCGGGGTCGGTGCGCTCAAGCCCTACTCAGATAAGGAAGCCGAACTCAAGCGCGTATATGTCAAGCCTGACTACCGCGGCGGAGGCCACGCCCGGCGCTTAGTCGAGCAGGTCATCACCGATGCTCGCGACTTGAATTACACGTCGGTAGTCCTCGAATCACTCAATTTCATGGCTGACGCACAAGCCCTGTACAGATCCCTCGGATTCCTTGACATCCCACGGTTTGATGGCACTGAGGGCGGGGCGCATGGCGTTGAAGCCTTTGAAGTATTCATGCGCCTGCAGCTCTAACCAGCAGACAACCCCAGCAGTGGTCGCAACCGTTCTGATCGATTGGATCTGAGTGACTGATTCAGCAAGAAACTGGAGTGCCCGACGGCGGGGCCTCCCGCCCCCACCGCCGGTCAGACCAGGTCAGCCCCCGTTGGACGCAGCCAAGTAAGTACGGCTTGGCTCGCCCCTGAGGGCTGTCGGGGCCGGAAGCGAAGTTCCCTTCGCATTGGCACCCGTTATGACCGGCAGGACCAGGCGCGATGCCTGTACGCCGCCGATCGAAATCGTGTTAGTGATTGTTCCGTTCTCAATTGTCTGGAAGTTCCAGCTTGGACGGTCGCCGCCCGGTGCTTCCACCGTGATGCGGATCTTCGACCCAACGCGGAACGCATGGGCCACTGGGAAGACGGGAATCCGGACAAGTGTGAAGACATTGGCTGGCAGGTTTGCGGCATCTGCAGCCAGATGGGTTGGGAACGGATCGAGCGAGGTCGACTTGGCCGTATTTAGCTTGCGGTGTGATGCTCTGAGCCAACCGTTCTGAACGTATGTCTCCTCGCCATCAGGGCGAACCTCACTCATCGTGACCTGAAGGTCCGTGTTCGGCGCAGAGGACTTGAGGTACAGGTCCAGGCTTGACGGGCCACCAATCACAACGTCGGAGGCGAGCGCTGCGGTTGTGAAGCCGACACCCTTGCCGCTAGCAAGTGGCTGCCAGTCGTAACGCGGCTGTGCCTTCCAAGCATCGCCCGATCCGGCGCCGTGCAGCGTCATGAGCGGACGAGCCGATGGGTCGCCGGTGTAGGCAACAGTTGAGCTTGAGCCAGGCGCCGTCTTGGTGAGGGCACCACTGGCGCCAAGGTAGTAAGTGGTTGGCGCCACTTGGGTAATTGGCCATGCAGCGTAGTCAAGTTCCCATGGCGCACCGATTGCCCCAAGGGCACCGGAGACAGCGTTGCCGTTGTCCATCAGGAGACGAACACGCGGGTCACGCTTGAAGGTGACCTTGGCTGCCGCAACGTTTGCCGGCGTGTTGGCCATGGTCGCGAACCGTGACTGCGCCACAGGGAGCGCCGCGGAGTCTGCGAGCTGTGTGTAGAGCGCGCTGCTGAGGCTGATCACGCTTGCTGGGACCTTTGGAATCTGGTCGCCAACGAAGAGGCTGAGGAACTCAACCCAACGGGTGATCGTGCTTGGCCCAAGCGAGTCAGCGTGAACACCGTTCTGCATGGAGAGCCAGACGTTCTTGTTGTTCTTGAGATCACCAAGCGCCTCTGGGAAGTGCCCACCGGTCTGCTCATCTTGGAACGAACCGACAAGGAACACAGGGGCCTTGATCTTGCTGACCCAAGTAGCGGCAGCGCGGTTAGTGAAGAGCGCAGGGTCGCGATATGGGTTCTCGCGCGATTGGGCGACGGCGTCCTGCGTCTGAAGGCGCAGCTTCTGATTGGCCAAACACTTCTGGCCTAGAACGTCGCTGCGGGCAACCATTGCCTTCGCCCACATCTGACCACCTGCTGGGGCTGGCTGCGCGTCGTCCATCCTCTGCGAGATCCAGGAGAGGGCGAAGCCCGTGTTCCAGATGCCACCGGGATAGCCGGTTGATGTGTAGGTGTCATCCGTAATCGACATCGGCGTGATGCCGGCAAGGTGAGGTGGGTTGGTACCCGCCGCAAACATCTGCGAGATGCCCGAGAAGGAAATGCCGCCCATGCCAACCTTGTGGCCCTTGGCCCAAGACTGCGCGGCGACGGTCTCCACCATGTCGTATCCGTCATAGGTGGTCGGAAGGTCAAACAGGTCGAAAGCGCCGCCTGAGCAGCCGGATCCGCGCATCTGGACCGAGACGGTCGCAAAGCCGAGCATCGGCGCAATCAAGGCTCCGATCGATGTTGAGGAGTCAGGCAGCAGGGGATCGCAGGTTGGCGATGCTGGTGCGCACTTGCCCACGCCTAGGGCGATTGAGGCGAAGAGGTCATGGGGCGCTGCCGTCTCATATCCCGAGTGTTCAATGATTGTTGGGAACGGACCGTCGGTCATGTGCTTTTGCACCCCGTTGATCTTGGGGGGACGGACCGTCATCGCAAGCTCGATGCCGTCGCGCATCTTCACGTAATTGAGGCCCTCGACGAGCTTGATTCCCTTGTAATGGGTGGAGCTTGGGTTCTTGCCTGCGGCAAGGACCGAAATCTTGGAAGTTCCGGCTACGACCCGTCCGGTCTGACGGCGGACCGTGTAACCGGTTGCGACCTTCACGCTCCTGAAGATGAATGAGCCGGCCGCATCTGCCGTGCCGGTCTTGATGACCTTGCTGTGTGAGTCGGCGAGAATGAGTGTGTCTCCCGCAGTTGCATCCGTGACCCATACCTGTCCAATGCTGCCACCGGCCTTGAAGGTTGCTTTGGTCGTGACCTTCGGAGCGGTTGTTGCGAGCGCAGTGGCTGGTGCCAGCAGAGCTGCAGCAGTAACCACTGCGGCAAATGAGATTCTGGACGGAGCGGTGATGGTCAACAGGAACTTCCTCTCTGTGTGATGGCGGTCACTCTGACCACTCCCCAAGCCTACACCCCAGACGGTCAACTGGTCGAGCTCGTTGCGAGCGGACGCGCGCCAGATCGATTCCTGTCCTAGCTGGCGGATCGGGGACCCGCCCCGTAGTCTCCGACCCATGGTCATCGACGCATGGGCACAACACCCAACACTGCGCTTCATCGGCGACCCAATGTTTGACTCCCTGCGGCGATGGATCGGGCAGGAACCGCCTGTCGAAGAGCTCCCAATCGACCTGAGCATCGCTGCGATGGACGCTGCCGGAGTTGACTTCACTCTCCTCACTGCATGGCACGGACCGCAGGGTGATGTGATCAGCAACGAGGAGGTCGCCGGCTGGGTAGCAGCACACCCGACCCGCTTCGCAGGCCTGGCCGCAGTCAACCTTCGCAATCCAATGGAAGCCGTTCGGGAGCTGCGCCGCTGCGTTGAGGACCACGGCTTCGTCGGCCTGCGGATGCTCCCTTGGCTCTGGGAGCTGCCACCAAATGACCGTCGCTACTACCCGCTCTACTCAACCTGCGTTGAACTTGGAGTGCCGTTCTGCCTTCAGGTTGGTCACACCGGGCCACTGCGGACCTCTGAGGTCGGCAGGCCCATCCCCTACCTGGATGACGTCGCACTCGACTTCCCGGAACTCAAGATTGTCGCCGGTCACATCGGCTACCCATGGACTGAGGAGATGATCTCCCTGACCCGCAAGTACGAGAATGTCTACATAGACACATCGGCCTATACCGCCAAGCGCTACCCGCCAGAACTTGTGCGCTACCTCCAAGCCGACGGGTCCAAGAAGGTCATGTTCGGCAGCAACTTCCCGATGATCGCCCCGCAGAAGGCCCTTGAGGACCTCGACTCCATCGGCATGGACGCCGATGCACGTGAGCGGTTCCTGAGCGGCAACGCCAAAGCGGTCTTCGGTGTCTGCGGCGGCAGCTGAGCCGGGTCGGCATTCGGTCAACGGGCCGTGGCTGATCCGTGGCCTGCTCCTGACCTGCGCGGCACTCGCAGCAGTAAGCCTGATCCCGCTTGGGCAGGAGACGGGCAACGACGCAAACTCATGGCTTGTCTGGGCCAACCAACTCGGCCATGGTCATGGGATCAACTTCTCGGTCGGGCCATCTTGGAAGCCCGTCCCAGTTCTGCCACTAGCGCTGGTTAGCGCGCTCTCCGGCTCAGTGGCCGCCTACGCGTGGCTCTGGCTTGTGCGGTTCTGCGCGCTTGCCACAAGCGTGATCCTGTTCGACCTAATCCGCCGCGATTGGGGCAATGTCGGCGGTGCCGTAGCGGCATTACTCCCACTCGCGATCAGCCCCTGGGTGACCACGGCAATCTCAGGAATGTCCGAGCCCGTCCTAGTCGCCGCAGCCGCGGCAGCGGCCCTCGCCGACCGCGACAACAGGCCGCGACTCGCCCTCGCCCTTGGGGTTCTCGTCGGCCTGATTCGGCCAGAGGCCTGGCTGCTCGTGCTGATCTGGCTTGGGTGGAGGTTGCACAAGGGCGAAAACCGGCGTGCCATCATTTTGCAGGGGGCCGGGGCAACTGCACTCTGGCTGACAGCTTGGTTTGCTCTCCCCGCGCTGCTCGGCGGTGGGGCACTTCAAGCCTCTAACCGTTCCGGCGAGTTGCTCGCCAATGGCGCATCACTGTCCGGCATGTTTGGTCAGTGGCTCCGCGTGCTCCCTCCGGTTGCCTGGATTCTGATTCCGGCGGGGATCGCCGCGGTCGGGCTGAGGCGCAAGACCCAGGGCGGCATGGTCGGGATCGCGCTGCTTACAGCCGCAGCAATCTGGCTTATTGAGATCACGCTATTGAAAGCCCTTGGGATTGAGCAGGCAATTAGCCGTTACGCGCTTCCCGCTGGCATTGCGCTCTGCGCGCTTGGCGGGATCAGTGCGAGCTGCCTGCTCCTCAGTACTGCAACTACCGCAGGGGCCTCCAGCAGCTGGCTTCGTCCCCTCGCAATATCCCTCGTTGCCCTGTTGACAGTTGCGAGCCTGGTCAGCGGCTGGGGTCCTTCTCGCGACTCGTGGAATAACGCAATCGTGTTCCAAAACAGTTCTAACCGGGAGCTGTCTGCCCTGAACAAGGCTGGTGGGATCAAGACTCTCGGAGGCTGCCTCCCCTTCGCGACAAGTGGCTACCCGTCCCATGCTCGGATTCTTGCCCGCCGGGTTGGCGTTCCCCTCCAAGCGATCGGTGCGACGGCGCCACCGGTAGGCAAGGCAATAACGCTAACGAGCACAAATCCCGCAGTCGGCTACCAACCGCCCAGCCCGGAAGGTGTGCCAGCCCCGCTTGCGCAGGTTGGTGATTGGACCGTTACTTACTACGGGCCGCCGAGCGGCTGCTGAGCGGACCGCCGTCCGCTCGAACTAAACGGCCGTCCGCAAGCAACCCTGTTGTGGACGCCTAGCCAGGCAGCTTCGTATTGCAGGCCGTCTTGCCATCCGGGCAAAGGAAATAGCTAAAGCCCTTGAGCATCAAGGTACGGGAATAGATCTGGTACGGAACTCCCTTTGCGCTGCTCGGATTCAGTTCGACCACATAGGGAACATCCGTATTCCAAGCGCCAAGCGTGCCGAGGGCCTCTGATGCGCCTGCAGTCACTCCCGCTGTGTAGCCAGTTGAGTAACCGGTCTTCTGACCCGCCGCCTCACCCGCCTTCTTGCCTACCTGGAGGCCTTGCGCCACCCCAAGCCTCTTGCCAGAAGCCTGGCCTGCCTGCTTACCCGCAGCGTTACCAGCCTGTTGGCCTGAGGTGAATCCGGCTGCGTAAATTTTGTTGTAGGCGGGCTGACCTTTGTCGTAGTCGGCTGCCTTGACGGCTGACCCCAAGAAGAACCCACCCACACCGACGAGCAGTGCGCTCAGGCCTGCCACGGCCCAGAACTTCCCACTTGGCCTGCCTGTTGCCCCCTGAGCAGATGCGTCAGTTCCTGGTGCGCCTGTACTCATTCTTTTCTACCTCCTGATGAACGACCACTTCCGCAGCCATGTGGATAGGTACTTGCGCTCTTCCTACCGCAAGCCGATACCTCCCGCCACACAATCCCGCTCCCAACGCTGGCCGCTCGATCAGACGAAAATAAGTACGGCAGCAAGCCAACACAGCACAACAAGCCCAGCGGCCGGGGCCCAGCCCTCAATCGCTGTCGCATCAGACTTAGTGAACCCATCACCAACCGCGAACGGGTCCCCCGCGCGAATGTGAAGGACAACCGCCCCAAGCAGAAGGAGGCCGAGGCACACGGCCGCAAGGCCTCCGACCAAAGGCGCGGCAATAGCGCCGATCAGAAGACCGAAGGACCCGAGCAACTCTAGGACGCCGGCAAGGCGGTAGGTCTTGGCTGAAATATTCAGGTGTTCAGGGGCTATTCCGGCTAGCGCGCTCCCGCTGAACTTGTTTGCTCCCGCAATCGTGAAGACCACGGTGAGGACGACGGATAGGACGGTTGCAGGCAGACTCATGGGCTAGGGGTTCCTTTGTTTCAGAAGATCACGGATCTCGGTTAGCAGCTCTACATCGGTCGGGTCTGGCTGTGCGGTATCACCGGTGAGGCGAGCGAGCCGCTCAGTTGGCTTGATCACGAGAAAGAAGATCGCCGCGACGACAGTAATAAAGCCGATCACTGCGTCGAGGAAATTGCCATAACGGAAGACAGCGCTGCCGATCTGGAATGACATTGCGGAGAAGTCAGGCTCGCCAAAGATGGCGCCGATCAGGGGGGTGATCAAATCCGTGACAAGGCTTCGAACAACTGTCGCTGACGCGGCGCCGATCACAACCGCAACAGCGAGGTCCACAACATTTCCGCGCAGCAGAAAATTGCGGAACTCGGCGAGGATCCCCGGCTGCTTACCTTCGTGGTCTGCGGTGTTCATCACTGTGGAAGTTAGGCCCGCGACCGGCGGCGAGACTGGGGGGTGCTTGCGCCACCCCGAGCGGAGGAGTAGGTTCTCCCGGGTCCACCTTGGAGGGGAGACTCAATGAGTTCCATCAATTCGTCCACTCGTCGTTCCGTTGCCGCACTCGCAGCACTGTCCATCACGCTCGCAGCCATTCTCGGCGGCTTCTTTGCCGGGGGCGACCAGTCAGCCTCAGCAGCAGGCTCGACCACAGCAAGCTTCGTCACTGGGTATAGCTCCCAGAAGACAATCGCCAGCAAGAAGAAGATTCAGATCAGCGTCACCAAGCCTGGTGGTCTCGGCACCCCAACCACACCCGTCTCCATCAGCCTCACCAGAGGATCTGTGACCACGGTCATCACCTCCATCAAGGCAGTCTCCTTCGGGTCAAGCAGCCAGGGCAAGGCGACGGTCAGTCTCGTCCCAACGACTTCGGGCAAGAAGGCCATTGCGCTCTGCACCGCAGCCACCCTCAAGGTCAATGTTGATGGTGTTGTCGTCCAGCAGGAGCCGCTCTACATTGACTCCACCACCTGCATAACCAAGGCACCAGTAGTCGACACGGGTACAGCATCACGGTGTGACATCACAGACACCTCAGATTGCCTTTACCCATTCCCCAACGACTACTTCACAACGCCTGACTCAACCAAGGCGACGGG
>WLNJ01000042.1 GCA_009699865.1 Actinomycetota bacterium | reverse complement strand
TTTGTACTGGCCGGCGGAGAGATTCCAGCTATGGCGATCTGCGACGCAGTGCTTCGCAAGCAGGCAGGCGTCCTAGGAGACGAGCATTCGGCCGTTGAGGAGAGCTTCTCTGAGGCGCTGGACGGAGCCCCTGAATATCCGCACTACACAAGGCCAGCTGTCTGGCGCGACTGGTCGGTTCCCGAGGTTCTTCTGTCAGGTGACCACGGTCGGATAGAGGAGTGGCGCAAGGCCCAAAGCCAGGCTCGGGCCGCAGCTGAAAATCCGCAAGAAGGCGGCTAAGCGCGTCAACGGCTAGCATTGGTTCTCGTCGGTACTCCGACTTGCCCTTGCGGGCCACCTAAATCATGAGTTCAGTCATCGAAAAGCTCGAACGCGAGCAACTGCAGCGCCTCCCGGATATTCAGTCCGGCGATCGTGTGCGCGTGCATGTAAAGGTCATTGAGGGAACTCGCAGCCGAATTCAGCTCTTTGAGGGCGTTGTAATTGGTCGACAAGGACACGGTGTTCGCGAGACGATCACAGTCCGCAAGCAGTCGTTCGGCGTGGGCGTAGAAAGAATCTTCCCGCTTCATTCACCAAAGATTGAGCAGATCGAAGTTGCAGGCAGAGGCGACGTTCGCAGAGCGAAGCTCTACTACCTGCGCGACCGCGTTGGCCGTAAGGCCCGTGTTCGCGAGCGCACCGACCTCGGCCCAGAGCAGGCCATCCAGCGCGAGCTACTTGAGGGGCCACCAGAGGCACCAGAGGCAGCAATGCCTACTGACGAGACTCTTGACGCCCAGGCAGCTGAAGCGGTTGAGACAACCGATTCGGCAGTGAGCGAGACACCGGAGCAGGAGTCAGCAGTGGCTGAAGCTGCTGCAGATGCCCCAGCAGCTGAGGATGTCCCCGCCGATGAGGCTTCTGTAGAGGAAGCTCCTGCGGAGGATGCCCCTGAAGCTGAGGCAGCGGAGTCGGAAGCACCAGCTGAGGACGCAGCTTCGTCCGACGCCGACACCGAAGAGGCGTGAGCCTCAAGCGCGACTCGACTGCCGGCTCGGTCATCGAGCTGGTTGTTGTAATCGCCGCGGCAGTAGGTATTGCTCTTCTCGTCCAGCAGTTCTTGGTGAAGCCTTACCGGATCCCGAGCGGCTCCATGGAGCCAACCCTCGCCATCGGTCAGCGAGTCCTGGTCGACCGCATCGGCGAACGGATTTCCAACCCTTCTGTTGGCGACATCATCGTCTTCCATCCGCCAACTGGTGCTGATACAAGCGAGTGCGGCAATCTCGGACAAGGTCCGTTCTACGACGGTCCCCGCAGCCAGTTCCCTTGTGCCAAGAACACGGGCAAGGAGTCGACACAGACCTTCATCAAGCGCATAGTTGCCGGCCCAGGTGACACGCTTGCCGTTCACGGCGGCTATGCGGTTGTCAATGGAAAGCTGCAGACAGCTCCTTACATCCGGGCCTGCGGCGGCGGCCCTGAGTGTGAGCTGAAGGCCATCAGAATCCCGGCTGGTTCCTACTTCATGATGGGTGACAACCGTGGCCAGTCAGATGACAGCCGATTCTGGGGGCCTGTTCCCCGGGGCTGGCTGATCGGGACTGCGTTCGCCACATACTGGCCGCCAAACCGGGTTGGCCTCTTCTAAGAAGCCAAGACGCGGTGAGCTGAGAGCCCCTGCGCTCTTCGCGTTTGATCGTGCTCTTGATGTGAACTGGGTTGTTGGCGCAGATGAGGCTGGACGCGGTTGCCTAGCTGGACCGCTGGTTGCGGCCGCTGTCGCTTTTGATCAGAGCACTCTCTCTATGGATGACCTCCGAGCGCTCTCCGATCTCGATGACTCCAAGAAGAGGAAGGGTGAACGGCGAACCGCGCTTTTCGTCGCTGTGACTGAGCGCGCTGCGGCAATAGCGGTTGCCATTAGGCCTGCTGCCGTGATTGATAGGGATGGTCTCCACAAGACGAATATCGCTGCCCTCGCTGATGCCACCGCTCAGATTGGCCGGGCTGATGGGATTCATCTGACCGATGGCTTTGAGGTTGGTCTTCCGTGGGGTAAATCGGAGAAGTTGATCAAGGGGGATTCGACGAGTGCAGCTATCGCTGCTGCGTCAATCATCGCCAAGGAGGTCCGTGATACCTACATGGTCAGAATGGCCGATGTGTATCCGGGCTATGGCTTTGAGGGACACGTTGGCTACGCCAGCGCGGGTCACCGGGAGGCGATTGAGGCTCTCGGCCCGTGCCCGCTGCATCGAATGTCCTTCAACTCCAGCGCCTACGGATCCTCACAGTCAACGCTGGACTAGAGAGCGCCTTCAAGGCATTCAAGGCTTGCGAGATGGCCTGAACTGTCGACGGTGATTCCAACGGCGTCGATTCTGAGCTCTGAGATCCCAGATGGCGTGGTGTTGGCCGCAAGCCACTGGCCTGCCGTTCGTCTGACTTGAAGCGCCTTGCGCCGGTCGATGGATTCGAGTGGGTTCGAGCTGCCCGCGCGGCGAGTCCGGACTTCGACGAACACTAGTACCCCAGGGCGCGTGACGATTAGATCAAGCTCCCCCAACCGCGTTCGTGCGTTCTGCGCGACAAGGGAGTATCCAGCCGTCTCATAGTGCTTGAGGGCGAAGTCTTCACCTGCTTGGCCGAGTTTGGCTCTTCGGTGCATGGGGTCCAAGTTACGCCGCGAATAGTGCCGTGTCTGTTGAGCACTGCCAGAACTCTGCTGATCGACCGGGGGCTCGAGGCTCCGTTGCGCATGCGTATGTATTTCGGGGCAGATAGCGGCTGTAATTGGGGAGCTTCCGCTGTTGAGTAAGGCTTGTGCTTGCCCGTGTCACCACATTTGCCCTCGAAGGGCTAGAGCCCCGGCCCGTGACGGTCGAGGTAGATGTTAGGACGGGGCTGCCGGCGTTTACGATTGTTGGGCTTGGAGATACGGCTGTCAGGGAAGCTAGGGAGCGGGTGAGGGCCGCTCTCCTCAACAGCGGATTCGAGTTCCCGATGCGGCGACTCGTGGTCAATCTTGCCCCCGCAAACCTCCGTAAGGTCGGACCTGGGTTCGACGCTGCTATCGCCGCGGCCGTCCTTGCCGCGAGCGGGCAGGTTCCACTCCTGTCTCTGGATGGAACCGGGATATTCGGCGAGCTTTCCTTAGGCGGGGAGATCCGTTCATGTAGGGGGACGCTCTCTGCTGCGGAAGGGGCTCGCACGATGGGGCTCCAGCGGTTGCTGGTTGCTGACGAGCGGGCAGGTGAGGCTGCCTTGGTACCGGGTCTAAGCGTTGGCGCCGTGTCTGATCTCCGCGAGCTTGCCGCAGTTCTTTCAGGCGAGCGTGAGCAGCGGTCTCCGGTGGTCGAGGTGGCGCTGAGCCATCTGCCCGCACCGGGTCTCGATCTCTCCGAGGTGAGGGGTCAGGGGGAGGTCGTCGAAGCCTTGGTCACGGCAGCGGCGGGAGGGCACAATCTCCTGATGGAAGGTCCGCCGGGAGTTGGCAAGACCATGCTCGCTAAGCGCCTGGCAGGACTACTCCCACCGCTTAACCGCCAAGAAGCCCTCGAGGTAACAAAGATTCACTCCGCGGTGGGCCTTCATTCAGAGACCGGCTTGATGACACAGCGTCCCTTTAGAGCCCCTCATCACTCAGTCTCAGTATCTGGGCTTGTCGGCGGAGGCAGCGTTCCAACCCCAGGGGAGATCACGCTCGCGCACCGCGGCGTCCTATTCCTTGATGAGCTCTCTGAATTTGCACGGAACTCCCTAGAGGCCTTGAGACAGCCACTTGAGGACGGTGAGATCACTGTGGTTAGGCGCGCGGGGCGGGCAACATTCCCAGCTCTGGTAACGGTTGTTGCCGCCACCAATCCCTGTCCCTGCGGGCACGCTGGGGATGGTGACCGGTGTAGATGTGATCCGCAAGCGCTCGCTGCGCACGCCAAGCGACTGAGTGGACCGATCATCGACCGGTTTGATCTCTTCGCCACAGCGCGGCGACCGAAGGCGTCTGAGATGGAGACTCAGCCCAGCCCGGGGCTTGTGACGACCGAACGGGCGAGCACACGAGTTGTGGAGGCCCGTCGGCTCCAGTCGGATCGCTGGGCAGGCTCCAGCTTCGGAGTCAACTCAGAGGCCAGTGAGGCCGACCTGCGGGAGTGTGGGCAGGTGAGCGCCGCTGCCTTCAAGCAGCTCTCAGAAGCTTATGAGAAGGGCGTCCTCTCGCCCCGTGGGAGGCTGCGTCTACTTCGGGTCGCAAGGACACTGGCTGACCTTGCTGACTCGCCTGACGTTGAGGTGGACCACATCTTCGGGGCGCTCTCGCTTCGTGTTCGGGACACACACCGATGAGCACTGCGATTCATCCGTGTGAAGGGTGCGAACTGAACGCCTATGCGTTGGAGATAGCCGGTGGTCACATCGAGGTCATGGCCCGACGGACTCGGCCGGCAGGTCTCCTGAATCTTGCTGCGGAGGATCTGATCTCGGCCGTCGGCGGGAAACGCCGGGATCATCTAATGCGCCTGCTCACGGCTTTCGACCCAGAGGCGTCGCGGCTTCGTCGAGCTGATTGGGGTGCTGTCGGGGGCTGCCGTCACCAAGGGGGGATTCCGCGGCAACTCGGGGCGTTCAGTGACCCGGAGCCACCATGGGTACTCAACGCGAAAGGCAATCTCGACCTTCTCCCAGATCCAGATCAAGGTGGCTATGCGGGGGTCGTCGGCGCGAGGCGTGCCGATGCGTATGGCCGTCACACGGCTGAGCATCTCGCTCGAGAGGTTGCTCGCGCTGGGGGCGTCGTGGTTAGCGGGCTCGCCTTCGGTGTCGACGCAGCCGCTCACCGAGGCGCGCTTGACGCCGCTGGGGGCCGGACGATTGCGGTAGTCGGAGGCGGGCTAGACCGGCCGTATCCCCAGCAGAACACCGGACTTCACTCTCAGATCGCACGGGAGGCCCTGATCATTGGGGAGATGCCGCTTGGCAGCGGGGTCTGGAGGTGGTCATTCCCGGCCCGGAACAGACTCATCGCAGCGCTCTCTACGGTGGTCGTCGTTGTTCAGGCCGCTGCTCGGTCCGGATCTCTTCACACTGCCGACGCTGCTCTTGCGAGGGGTAAACCTGTTGCAGCAGTACCAGGGCGGATTGACCTTGAGGTGTCGGAGGGAAGTAATGGTCTGTTGGCCGACGGCGCAATGATGATCAGCTCGGCCGCTAGCCTTCTGGACCTACTTGGACTTGCGCCCTCGCGTCAAGAGGGAGTCATCCCCGAGGAGCTTGAGTCGGCTTGGCAGGCACTCCGGGAAGATCGGGCGGTTGCTGTTCTTGACGCGGGAGGGCCCGCTGCTACAGCGATCCGGAGCGACCTGGCGCGACTTGAGTTGCTGGGGCTTGCCTCAAGACTGCCAGGTGGCGAGTGGGTGTCTCGTGCCTAAAGCCGGTTGCTAGGTAACCTCCAAGTCCATGTCTACTCCACTCGACCCAAAGCACCGATCCCGTGTTCTCACAGAGGGCCCCGGCCGCGCGCCCGCCCGCGCCTATCTGAAGGGCATCGGCTACGACGATGAGGCTCTCTCGAAGCCGATCATCGGGGTTGCATCAACCTGGATAGAGACGATGCCATGCAACTTCCATCTGCGTGCTCTTTCAGCGAAGGTCAAGGAAGGCATCCGCGCCGCTGGCGGCACCCCGATGGAGCTCAACACAATTGCAATCTCTGATGGCATCACGATGGGCACTGAGGGGATGCGCACCAGCCTTGTTTCGCGCGAGGTCATCGCCGACTCGATCGAACTCGTATCGCGCGGTCACATGTTCGACGGGATCGTTGCTCTCTCAGGCTGCGACAAGACCATTCCCGGCACCGTGATGGCCCTAGCAAGAGTCAACGTTCCGTCTGTGATGCTCTACGGCGGGTCCATTCCGCCGGGCTCGTTCCGGGGGCAGGATGTCACTATTCAGGATGTCTTCGAGGCAGTGGGAACCCATGCTGCTGGGAACATGTCAGACGAGGATCTCGCAGAGCTGGAATCCGTCGCATCACCTGGCGCTGGTGCCTGTGGTGGCCAGTTCACTGCCAACACAATGGCAATGGCATTCGAAGTGATGGGGATTAGCCCAATAGCCTCGGCGATGGTCCCAGCTCAGGAACCGAGCAAGGCTGAGGTTGCCTTTGAGGCGGGACGGCTAGTGATGGATGTGCTTTCCAGAGGCCAACTTCCAAGTGACATCATCACTAAGAAGAGCATTGAAAACGCCATTGCAGCTATCGCTATGAGCGGCGGTTCAACCAACGGTGTTCTCCATCTCTTGGCGCTTGCCCATGAGGCAGGGATTGAACTTGACATAGATGACTTTGATCGCATCAGCGAGAGCACCCCGCTTCTGTGTGACCTTAAGCCGGGCGGAAACTTTGTAGCCGTTGATCTCTACAAGGCTGGGGGAGTTCCCTTGGTTCTCTCACGTCTGAAGGAATCCGGCCTGCTCCACGAGGATCAGCCGACAGTTACTGGCGGGACCGTCGGTGAGCATGCAGCTCAAGCAACCGAGACTGAGGGGCAGAGGGTTGTACGGCCACTCTCAGATCCACTCAAGACAACTGGCGGGCTAGCGATTCTCCGCGGCAACCTTGCTCCCGACGGCTGCGTCGTAAAGCTTTCAGGCCACGAACGCCGTCACCACGTGGGCCCCGCAAGAGTCTTTGAGGGAGAGGAAGAGGCCATGCAGGCCGTCGAGCAGGGCGGGATCATCCAGCCCGGCGATGTTGTCGTCATCCGTAACGAGGGTCCTGCTGGTGGCCCGGGGATGAGGGAAATGCTTGGTGTTACTGCTGCCCTAGTCGGGATCGGTCTCGGCGACAGCGTTGCTCTGCTGACAGACGGGCGTTTCTCGGGGGCGACACACGGCTTCATGGCGGGACACGTTGCCCCAGAGGCGGCGCGCGGAGGACCTATCGCTGCAGTCGCAGATGGGGATGAGATCACGATCGACGTTGATGCGCGCAGACTTGATGTTGCTCTTTCGGAGGCTGAGATAACCGAGCGGGTAGCAGCCTATGTGAGCCCTGTGAGGGAGAACCTTCCAGTCGTGCTTGAGAAGTACGCAAAGCAGGTTCGCAGCGCCGCCGTCGGCGCCGTGACCCACTAGGAGCTTCCAATGCGCATTGGCATTGACATCGACTCAACTCTCCACCATTACTGGGACACCTTCGAGACGGTCGCCAAGTCACGCTTTGGGATCGAGCTCCCATATGAGAGGCAGCGCGACTGGAGCATCAGCGTGCTCAAGCCGGAGCAGGTAAAGGCGATTGTTGCGGAAACCCACAGTGACCCCAACGTTGTAAGCGCCGTTCCATACCCTGGTGCGGTGGATGCGGTCAACAGGTGGGCTGCTGACGGTCACTGGATTCACATCACGAGCCATAGGTCCGATGACGCCCGCGGCGCAACGGTCGAATGGCTGGATGCCATCGGACTCAGCTATGACGACCTGCACTGCTCTTTTGACAAGATCCCGCGCTGCGTTGAGCTCGAGGTTGACCTTTTGATCGACGATTCGCCGGTGAATATCTTGAGGGCAATAGAGGAGGGGATCCTCCCCGCAACACTTGAACATCCGTGGAATGAGGATGTCTGCTCAACTGAGAGTGTCATCACGGCACCTGACTGGAATGCCTTGGCGCTTGCGCTGGAGCCGCTGCTGAGCAGTCACCCTGTCAGCGGTCGCTGAGCCTTACTGCGGCGCAAAGCTGACTGCAGTCTCCCCCCAGTCCCCGCGGCCACGGGTACTCTCGATCGGGTGAGCAGGGGCTTGAAAATTCTGACTGGAGTGGTCCTCGGACTACTGGTGCTTTCGGGCGCTGCCTATGCGGTTGACAGGTCAGAGTCTGATGCTGTCCCAACCGGGGTCACCATCTCCGGTGTTCGCGTAGGTGGAGTTGGAAGACCCGCTGCCATTGCTCTCGTTCAGGCACAGCTGGGCCAGCGACTGGGTCACTGGGTGGAGGTCTCGGCTGGATCCTCAACATTTCATCTCAGTCCCGCTCGGGCTGGAGTCAAGTACGACTATGCGGCCGCGGTGGATTCCGCGATTGCGTCCGGCCGCGCTCCTTGGATCGGCCAACGGGTTTGGCGTGAAGTGACAGGGCGAGGTGCGCACTCAGACATTGCGGCCAAGGTGACGGTGTCTAGGGCTGACATTGAGGGCTTCGCGCGGCGTGTTGCAGCCAAGGTCGATCGACCCGCAGTTGAGGCTCATCTCAGATACGGACCAGATTGGGTTAAGCCAGCCAAGGGTGAGGTTGGGCGTGTAGTTCGCGTTCATGCGCTTGCGGCATCCGTGATCGCAGCGTTTGAGAGTCCCGCTGCGGGCGAACGCGTTCGGGTTGCAGCGCCCATGGAGACGGTTGAGCCAAAGACCACGGTCAAGGGGCTTGCGGACCGCTATCCGACGGTGATCACAGTCAGTCGTTCGGGATACCGGCTGTATCTCTTCAAGCGGCTCAAGTTGGCAAAGACATTCCCCGTGGCAGTAGGAATGGCCGGGCTTGAGACTCCCGCGGGTCTCTATGGGGTACAGGAGAAGCAGGTCAACCCGTCGTGGCACGTCCCCAACAGCCCATGGGCAGGGAAGCTTGCTGGCAAGGTGATTCCCCCTGGTCCGGACGACCCGATCAAGGCCCGTTGGATGGGTCTTGCTGCCGGAGTAGGAATTCATGGGACTTCTGATGAGAGCTCACTTGGATCGGCGGCATCGCACGGATGTATCCGAATGGCACCCGTCGACGTCATTTGGCTTTATGACCGTGTGCCCGTTGGGACGCCGGTCTACATCTTCTAGACGCGGGTTACGCCGTCCAGGGTGATGGGCTGACAGCGGTCGTTGGATCGTGCCCCGGCAGTGATGAGCCGACCATTTCGGGCGCTATCTCCTGCCAACCCTGATCCAGCAGCAGGGAGTGATGGTCACCATGTCGAAGAGTCAGAGTGCCGATGAAGATTCCCCGCTCCTCCTTCACCAACACCGTATGCCAGAGAGTGGTTGCGTCAATTGACGCATTGATCTTCATCCATGGCATCTCAGGCTCGTCAATCCCCGCCTCGCGGAGCTGTCCAAATGTTGCGACATGACCGGTTGAGGTGTCTATGAAGAAGAGTCCCATTGGAACCGAGCCTACTGACCATGAATCGGTTTTGGACGCATGGACCATCTCGGTGTCTGCGTTTGAGTCCGGGCTGATCTCCCGGAGGGTCGCCGACCGGACTCTGCGGGCATACCTATCCGATGTCGGAGCGCTTTCAATCTGGGCTTGTGCAGCGGGAGTTGGCCCGACTGATGTGGGTGCCCGCGAGCTCAGGCGACATGTCGCGGTCCTTTCTGCTGCCGGGCTTGCTCCCTCGACCATCGCGCGGCGATTGGCTACATTCAGGGCGTTCTTCGCAACGCTCTGCGAGCAGGGTCAGATGGATCAGAACCCCGCCGAGCTTCTCTCCGCCCCGCGGCGAGTCAAGCGACTCCCTGACGTTCTCCGGGGCGACGAGGTCGCTTCGCTCCTGGAACGTATTCCCGCGACAACACCTCTAGAGCTTCGGGATCGGGCAATGTTTGAGATCGCATATGGCGGGGGTCTGCGAGCCGCT
>WLNJ01000041.1 GCA_009699865.1 Actinomycetota bacterium | reverse complement strand
CTTCCTTACATCGAACCTGCTGACCAGCCCAAGCAGCTTGGCTGCTTCATGCGTCGCTAACCGTGGGGGAACGACCGGGAAGTTGTTCCTGATGAACCACTTCATCACGCCAACGCTGACAGCCTCCTACGCAGCTGACCTGCTGACCACCGCGGCCGCTGTCAACGGCAAGGCAACAATTGTTGCCCGAGCCAATGCGTGCAAGACAGCCCGCGGCAAATACCCCAACATCATTGCCATTGACCAGACCCAACTGGGCGATGTCATTGGCGCTGCCAAGCAGCTGAACGGCGTCTAACCCAGATTCAACTGCTGACGATTGCTCAGACTCCGCGGCCGGTGAGTTTCACAACCCGCGGACCTGAGCCGTCGTCGCCTGTTACATAGAGGCTGGAACTCACCGAGTTCTTGAAGGTTGGGGTGAAGACAAAGTTCACCTTCACCGACTTGCCTGGAGCGATCTTTCCCCCTTCGTCAAGTGACCCTGACTGCCTAAAGGCGCCGCCAACGGGTGGCTTGTACTTAGTCAAAGTGACTGTCGCTCCCCCCGTGTTGCGCAGGACCAGAGTCTTGCTGAGATGGGACCCAACCTTGACCGATCCGAAACTGAGGCTCGCTTCGGGGCTGAGAGTGAGGTGACCGGGCTTAACAGAGAACCCGAGGAGGCCAACAGTTCTGGAGGCAGCAGCCTCACCCCCATTTGTCCTGAGCGTTATCGACGACTTGAGTGACCCCACAGCGCTCGGCTTCCACGTCAGGCCGAGCGCAACCGATGAGCCTGACGGAACGTGAATCGGGAAGGTGATCCCCGACTGGAGCGCGACGCCCGTTGGCAGGCTTGAGACAGAGTTGATGAGCAGCTGTGCGTTTCCCTGATTCGCAATTGTCAGCGAAGCACGGCCGGTTGTCTTGTAGACAGTCGAACCGAAGGTGACTGCGGCAGGAGACAACTTCAGCCACGGCCCGGACGCCAGTGCGTCAGCCGCAATAGCAAAGGTCACTGCTCCTCTACCGGTGTTCGCTGTCAGGGTTGACCCAACCGGCCCTGGCTTTGTGGGCAGGAACCGAATTGGAACATCAACTGAGTCGCCAGCAGCCAGGTGAATCGGGAATGACAGGCCCGACGATTGAACCGTGAAGCCTGTGAGAGCTGTCGTGGAAAAGGAGCTGATCGTCGCGGGATCGATTCCCGCCGTGATGGTGACGTTGCCAGTTGTAGCCGTGCCGACGGTTGAGCTACCCAAGAACGTCCCTGCTGCAGTGAGGGCTGTTTGAGTGGGCTGCCCAAAGCCGATCAGGCGTCCTTCCAAGTTGCCCACGTAGATCTTTCCACCAGCAACACCGGGTGGCGAGTAGCGCGTCCCCGTCCCAATCGACCAGGTGCGAATTGGGGTGTATTCAGTCATGCAAGTTGGAGTCCCGCTGAACACGGAGAGGGAAGCGCCTCCTCCGTCGCGATAGGGCATGGTCGTGGCCCACGCTAGAGCTGACCCTGTGGCCGTCCCATTTGAGGTGACCACCACTGGGCTGCTGCCGAGGCCAACCTGACGCTCGAAGGATGTGGCCGCACAGAGCGTCATGCGAGGGATGCCCGAGGAGTCAACAACTCGCCGGTAAACGTCGAGCAGGCCGGCGGTTGTTACATAAACCCACCCTCCATCACCGCCAAAGATTGACGGCTTTCCCCAGACCCCAAACCGTTGGGGTCCGGCGTCAACGACCGCATCGCTACCGCTAACCCCTCGTGCGAAGCCGCCAAGGGAATCCCGGTCGAGCGTGTAAAGGATTCCGCTCTTGCCGATCGCCCCGAGGACCCGTGGCACTTGGGGAGTGCCGAATGATGGTGGATAGACAATTGGCCCACCCGACGCGAAGTCTGCGTCCCACTCATCGAGTTGGGCCGCATTCGCTGGGGTGAAGAAGTCTGTGCTCTTGAGCTTCCCGTCCGACTGCAGCTTGAGCCTGACCATCGCCTCGGAGAGTCCTGCCGGTGGGGCAGAGCCGGCTATTGGCCCGCCATGGGGTGTCGCCGCGGTACCGAATCCGTTGCCTGTCGTGAGTAGAACATTCCCATCACCATCGGAAGCGAGTCCAGTTCCAGCCTGCCAAATGCCACCACCCCTAACGCCTGAGGGAACAGCAACCCAACGGGCGGTGACAGTCCCGGCCGTGGTCACCCGGAAGACCCAGCCTTGGTAAAGCCCCGCATCGCAGTGACCACCAAAGGCCGCGTAGACAGCTCCGTCCTGCAGCAATAAGCCTGGCCGTTGGAGCTCAAACACGCCATTGAATGCCACTCCTGGGAGGTTGTCCGCTGATCCGCCCATCACCACTGGAAAGCCTGGCTTCTCAGACCCGTCAGCAACATCAACGGCGTGCATCAGCCATGTGCCGTTGGCGTAGACGGGGTCGCCCGTCCCGACCTTGCTTGTCAGGTAGGCCGTTCCAGAGCCGACCGGGTCAATAACTGGTGTGGACGTAATTCCAATGTGTGGTTGGAGGTCTCCACAGAAGACTGGTGATGCGGTCGCATCAAACGGTGGGTGCAGATGCCGCTGCCACTTGACTGAGCCGGTGGCTGGGTCCATGCCGTAGACGTTGTTCTCCTCCGTGGCTGCGAGAAGCGTGCCATTGGAGACCAATGGCTGGGCAAAGATCTGTCCGGTCAGCTGGGTGGAGAAGAGTTGTCCGAAGGTCGGGGATGCAACCGCCGAAGGGGTAAGCGCTGGTTGGTCTTGATACCAGCCAGTCCGTGCGTCATCGCCAAGGTTGGTCACGCCCCCTGCTTGCGCGGATTGAGCGCCAATGCCGAGAACGATGATCGTTGTCAGAGCGGCAATGAACTCGCGTTCTCGCATCGGGCAAGGCTAACTGATGGAGTGCCCTAAGTGCCGCAGTCGGGCTACTTGCCCTGCTTCAGTAGCGCGGTGATGTAGGGGTCACCGGGCCAGGGTTGGTACAGCACGGCCCCACTCCCAAGAGTCGTCGTGAGTGAGGCGGCGACGACCTGCCCAGTGATGGGGATCCTCTCGCGCTCCACTAGGAAAGGATTGGATGACCTGTACGAGGTGATTAGGAAACGCCCTGCGCCAATGGTGGAAGCGAAGGGGAAGAATCCGACGGATTTGGTTGATGGCGCCATCCCGTCAGCGCCGCGCGCACTGCACCACCAACAGGACTCTGACTCCCCCGCTCTGATGGTTACTACTTCAACGCTGACAGGGTATTGGCCAGACTGGTACCCGAATGGAACAAGACCAGGCAGATACGGGGACAGCGCCTGCCAATAGGGGTACTTCTGGAGGACAACCAATCGTCCGTGCAGAGGAGATGCGCCCAGAGCCTTCGCAACGGGGCGCCAGTCAAGGCGCTGTAGGTCGGGAGTTGCCTCAATCCGGGCGACCAACCCGGCCATCACTCCGCAGGCGATGGCAACGGCTACCAGTCCGGTCCGGGGCCGAACTGTCGCGGTGACGCCCGCAGCAGCGACTACAGCAAGAGGCCAGATCACGATGTAGTAGCGGGCGAGCAGCCGATCCCCATCTAGGAGCAGGATCGCCGTCAGTACCGCAAAGGCCGCCAGCAGGGTCCAGCCGACACGCCGCAGGTTTCGGTCTGGCTGGTCCGCCGACTTGCGGCCGACCACGACAAGGACACCGACCAGCGCGATGCCGATTCCAGCGCAGATGTAGAGCGGGACTCCAAAGCGACCAATCGATGTCCCAGCCCATGCTTGTGAGAGGACCTGCGCCGCCCGCTCGCCGAACGGAATACCAGCGATCCAGTCGGTCATCCCATGGCCAGCTTGGGTTGTAGCAAGGTTGAACAGCGCAAGACAGGCAATGAGCGGCGCTAACGCTGCCACGGCGATCTGCTTCCATCGGTCCCGGTCGAACACTACGAGCGCGCCAAGAGTCGCGAGCACCACGGCTACTGCTGAGTACTGCGTTGCTAGCGCCCCGACCGATGCTGCTCCCCAAGCAACCAGCGATAGGACCCCGCCCCCCGTCATGCGATAGGCGAATGCTGCAAGGACGAAAGCGCACATCAAAGCGGCCAATGAGTAAGCCCTGGCCTCTTGGGAGTACCACCACATGAATGGCGAAACAGCTGTCAGGGCTGCGGCGATGAGTCCGGCGCGCGGCCCAAACAGTCTGCGTCCGCCAAGCCAGACAGCGGGGACTGTGAGGGTGCCCGCTAGGGCAGGGAAGAACCGGAGGGCAAACTCCGACGAGCCGAGCGCTTGCCGGGACAACCACACCAACAGGTAGGCAAGCGGTGGAGTTGACTCAAGCTCCCGTACGCCGCTGAACACATGGCTGACTGACCCGCCGGTGATCTTCCAAGTGAAGGTTTCGTCAAGCCAGAAGGACTGTGATCCAAGGCCAACAAACCGGATGGCTGTTGCCACAGCGCAAAGCCCAATCAGCCACGTAACCTCGCCGCGCTGTGTTTTTGTCGGAGGTGCTGACAAGAGAATTCAAGAGTACCCCTCATCAAGGCAATTGCACAGGGCAAGAAACTCCGACGACTACTGGAACCCGATGCGCGAGAACTCGCCTCGCGCTTCCTCGCGCGGTTACCTATAGGGCCGACACAAAGCGACGTCAAGCGGTCTTTCAATCTTGAAAACAGAGATTGAAGCATTCGCCTTAGGCCGCTTCAAGTACTTGACCAACCGAGCCCCGGGATCTCCAGCCAGGTAAGCCCTGTCGGCTGATGGCAAGACCTTGAGGTGCCAGATGTCTCGGTTCCCGGAGACGTACAGGTAGTCATAGTTGCCGCGGTTGATCAACCGCTTCAAAGCAGCACAACCGCTTGGCTCGCGAAATCCGCCGTGCGGCAGCCGCTCCCCGACGATCTCCACCTGATTCTGTTGATGAGTTCCGTACAGCATGTACCGCCCAAAATGCGTTGAACTCCCCACAAGACCAATACGCACTTGCTTCTGCGTTATAAGCGTCTGCCCGTAGGCGGCAGTGCGAGCATCAAAGTAGTGGCTTGACAGGGCATTGGCTCCAGCTAAGACAGTCCCAAACAGCAGGCTGGCGGCCACCACAGAGACCACCCCAGGCCGAAACCGCAACTGCAACGCAACAAATCCGATGACCCCAGCCACTACTCCGACTGCCAGCAGCCCAGCCGGCCACTCCTGCCCGAGTGTCGTGAGCGTCCGGTTGGTCAGGACTGTCCCTGCCAGTAGAGCAAACATCAGACCCACCCCTACCCAACGAGCCCTCCCTCGCAGGACCGAGTGGGACACGATGCCAAAACAAATAAGCCCTAGGGCAATTGCCGCGGCCCCAAGCCGGATGTTGGACAGGCCGACAAGATTTTCGATGGTTCCGAATGCCGTGAAGGGCGTCAGCAGATAGGCAGGCACGCACCAGAGAGCAAGCAGCGCCAGAAGTCTGCCCCCGTGCCGCAGCCTCACCAGAGAGCCCGCCGCGATTCCGATTGCCCCCATCGTCAATATCCCTAGCCAGTAGTCCCCGAGTCGTGGAGCGGCGATGTGCCACTGGCTCAATAGCGGACTGGGGTCTGTCACCAAGTAGTGGGCAATACTTGATGTGTGACCTTGGAGCCATGGCAAGGGAGCCCTTTGAAAAAGCGGGATTCCCTCGCCAGGCTGTGGGCTCCCATACCGGTAGATGTTCCTTAGGAACCAGAACCCTCCAAATACTGCAGCGGGCGCCGCGAAGACCGCGAGCGTTCTGAGCCTCCTGCCCGGGCGAGCTAACCATGCAACCGCGGCTGCCAGACCAACGGCTGGGAATGCCACCGTGAGTTTCACTGCCACAGCTAGGCCGGCAGCTGCTCCAGCAAGACCAAAGTCACGATCGCGCTCTGCCCGCAGCAGCAGAGCGACTGCAGCAAGGAACAACGCCAGTGATGCGGCGTCCGTCTTCGCACTTCCCGCCTCACCGCCAACCATGGCTGGTGTAGCAAGGAGAATCGCGCAACCGAGGAAGCCCTCCAATGCAGCGCGATATCTCCCGCCAATCGACGCAGCCGCTAGAAGTGCAAGACCAACCCAGCCGAGGTTAATGAGTGGCGAAAGCCAATCCGTGTCAAAGAACACCATCCCCAACGCGTGCGGTATCGCACCGGAGACCGCCGGAAAGTAGTGGGTGCCGAAGAGCGGCTCCACGAAGGATGTCCCCAGCAGAGAGTGGTCGTGGAAGAACTGCGCAGCCAGTGGCATCTGGTACCAGAGCGGGTCCGTGTCCGTTAGGCCATCGGCCTCGGCAACAAGCACTCCGCTAAACCAAACCCACAGCAGCAGCGCTAACCCAGCTAGAGCAACATAGAAGCTAGGACTCCTGACGAGCTTGGCGCTCTCACCAACCCCCGCCATGCCCTTCCGCCCTCCAGCTAGCCAGACACCAACACACACGGCCACCGCGACCAGCGTGAGAGGAACTGGATAGAGCAGGCCCGCAGCACCGAGTACATAAGTGACCAAAGCCCCCAAACTGAGAAAGACGACGCATATGACCAGAGCGCCATCAAGCCCCGTCCACAACTTGAAATACGCCCGGCGCACCAGCACGCCGGCGTAGGCAAGTGCCCCGCAGAACACTGAGAAGACCAGAAAGGAACTAGCGAAGCTCATGCCCACATAATCGCTCTCTCACACCTCTTTGGAAGTCGCTAGCTGACTGTGCGCGGCGGGAGCGCAGCGCCGGGGCAGGCTACCAGCCAACCAAGCCGACCAAGCTGAAATTTCCCGCCGAATGGCTGAGGCCGAGTAGCTCTCCACTGCATCCGCAGGGCAGCACTAAGAGGAGGGAGAGGGATTCGAACTGGACGCTCCGCAGGCGTGGCCACCCCATTGAATGAGAGGGTTCGAATCCAAACCGCAGGGCAGCACTAAGAGGAGGGAGAGGGATTCGAACCCTCGGTAGACCACAAGGCCCACAACGGTTTTCGAGACCGCCCCGTTCAACCGCTCCGGCATCCCTCCGAGTTGGCCAAAGCCTAGCGGGAGCGAAGGGATCTTGAGAGGTGCGACTGATGGGTTCCGCTGGCTGCGGTGTGGGCGGTCAGCGGCGGGCGGCGAAGTACTGGCGCAGCTGGAGGGCTGCCTCGTCGGCAAACAGGCCCGAGTGGACCTCGGGCCGGTGGTTGAGGGCTGGCTCGGCGAGCACATCAAAGACTGACCCGGCTGCCCCCGCTTTGGGGTCAGTCGTGGCGAAGACAACCCTGGGGACTCGGCTGAGGACGATTGCGCCCGCGCACATTGCGCACGGTTCCAGAGTCACATAGATGACTGTGTCGAGCAGACGCCAGTTGCCAATCTTCGCGGACGCCTCCCGAAGCGCGATGATCTCTGCGTGAGCGGTGGGATCCCCCGTCAGCTCACGCTCATTGCGACCCACTCCAATCACCTCTCCGTCATACACGACAACCGCCCCTACGGGCACGTCACCGGCCTCAGCGGCACGGTCGGCTTCACGTAGGGCTAGCCGCATGAAGTGCTCGTCAAGTGGAAAGAATGGGTTCAGGGTCATGGAAGGTTCATGCAAAGCGGTGCAAACACCGCAACTATGGGCTCATGATGATGTCGTAGAGAGTGTCGGGCCGCAGTCTTGGGGTTCGCGCGGGCACCACACATGATGACCAAACCAAACTTTCCGATCCTTCTTACCGTCGCCAGCATTGTGCTGTTGGGCCTTTCGCCTGCAGCAAGTGCGTCTGATGCGGCTGTCCCAGGCCAGGTGATTGTCGGCTATTCCAGTGGCACGGGTGCTGTTGCACAGGACAGCATTGCGGCCGCTGCCGGCAGTACGCCGGGTCAGCAAGTGTCACCCCGCTCGCAGGTTGTGACGGTTAAGCCTGGTGAATCAACCAGCGATGTCATCCGCCGCCTTCGGGGTATGTCGGGTGTTCGTTACGCGGTTCCAAACCTGATCGCACATTCGACCTCTGCCGGGTGGATGCCGAATGATTTTGGTCGCGTCAGGCGCAGCACTGGTTGGTCGGTCAGCCAGTGGAACTTCATGCGGGTCAGCGGGGTCGATGCCCCCGATGCGTGGGCGAACCTGAGGGCCGCGCGTCACCCAGGTGGCAGTGGGGTCACGATCGCTGTCATTGACTCCGGGGTTGCGTACACAAACTGGGGCAAGTTCAAGCGTTCCCCGGACTTCGCTGGGACAAAGTTCACCAGCCCCTATGACTTCATTCTGCGTAATCGCTATCCGCTTGATCGCAATGGTCACGGCACACATGTGACGGGAACAATTGCCGAGTCGACCAATAACAAGGCCTATATGACTGGCTTGGCATTCGGTGCCACCATCATGCCGCTCCGAGTGCTCGACGCTGAAGGCAGTGGCGACTCAGCCGACATTGCGGAGGCGATCCGGTACGCGGCAAACCACGGGGCGAAGGTGATCAATCTGAGTATCGAGTTTGACCCGGGAACTACAGCGGAAGACATTCCGGATGTCGTGTCAGCGATCGACTACGCGACGGGCCACGGTGCTTTGGTCGTGGCAGCAGCGGGCAACGACCGCAACAGCTCTGTTACTTACCCGGCCATGGTCACGAACGCAATCGCGGTTGGGGCGACAACTGAACACCGCTGTCTTGCTGAGTATTCCAACTACGGAACCGGCCTTGACATCGTTGCCCCAGGCGGCGGCGCCGATGCAAATGTTGTTGGCGATGTCCACTGCAAGCCCGATGGTCAGAGCGGCAGGGACATTGTTCAGCTTGGTCTAGCCCGCGGTAGGAATGGAGCTTCCACAGTCCCGTACCACTTCGTTTATGACGCGGAGGACGGAACGTCCATGGCCGCGCCACATGTGTCTGCTACTGCTGCGCTGATCATTGCGAGCGGATTGCTGGGCGCTCACCCGACCGCGGCGGATGTACGCGCTCAGCTCTTGGCCTCCGCGGACCCAACATCCAAGCCTTCCGTTTACGGGGCGGGCTTGGTTGACGCTGCACGCGCCACTAGCGACCACTGACCCTGAGCAGGGCGCCAGGCTTGGCCTCAGGCTAGCTTGTGCGGATGATCAACACTGCGCATGGCGCGTGGTGCGAAATCCGGTTGGGCACTGAGCCTAGGAGGAACCTACGTGCTCCGGTCATTCCCTTGTTGCCAACGACCACAAGGTCTGCCCCAACTTCTTCGGCCACGTCGAGGATCGCGTCGGCGGGATCGCCTTGGCGTGCGTGGAGTGAAACTTGGATTCCGTCCCCAGCTATGCCCTTGGCTCGTTCAAGTGTTGCGTCGACATCTTCGCGGGGGTTGATTGCCCACTCGAGGTCTTTGGGTGCTTCAACGGCCTCTTCGCGCAGACGGACTGGGGCTACTGGCTCGTAGGCCGAAACGATTTCCAGCGCCGCACCTGCGGTTCTTGCCAGCTCGGCTGCGCGCCGAACCGCTTCATCAGCTGTTTCAGATCCGTCGGTTCCCACTACAAGCCTTGTGAACATTTCGCTGTTCCCTTCTGTTGGAGGCGAAGCGTGTACGACGATAGTCCTCTGCTAGGCACCCAGCAGTGTGCGCAAGGAACGTCACACAAGTTTGGTGATGGCGATGACCGCTCCGGCGAGGATGAACACGCATGTGACTGCTTGAACCCAGAACATCATCGGGCTCATCTTCAT
>WLNJ01000040.1 GCA_009699865.1 Actinomycetota bacterium | reverse complement strand
TCAGACCTCTAGCATCCACCACATCGGGGCGTGGCGCAGCTTGGTAGCGCGCTCGCTTTGGGAGCGAGAGGTCCTCGGTTCGAATCCGAGCGCCCCGACTGAAGTTCTTCCCAATACAGAAGTTTGTTAGCCACTCTTGGCCGCGGTAGTCCCCTCGTTGCAGAGGTGGCCCGTTTGATGGTTGAGAACGTAATGGTCAGCGTGTGGGTTCTCGCGCATGATCAAAACCCGCCTGACCTACGCCAATGTCGTCTCCACGCTCGCCCTATTCCTTGCTCTGGGTGGTGTGAGCTACGCGGCAATCACGATTCCCAACAACAGCGTTGGAAGCGCGCAGATCAGGGATGGGTCAGTGTTGACAGCAGACATCAACGCGGGAACGCGCACTGCCCTGAAGGGGCAGAAAGGTGACACTGGTGCACCCGGAGAGAGGGGTGACGCTGGCGCACCCGGAGCTAAAGGCGACGCTGGCGCACCCGGAGCGACGGGGAGCGGACTCCCCGATGGCTGGGGAATCTATGGCGGTCGTCTCGTCGGACCGAACGCATACCTGAGACACGCGGACCTGTATGGCGCGCAATTTCAAAGCGCGAACCTGACTGGAGCGCAACTGCAAAGCGCGATCCTGACTGGAGCGCAACTGCAAAGCGCGATCCTGACTGGCGCGAACCTGGCTGACGCGATCCTGAATTACGCATACCTGTATGGCGCGAACCTGACTCACGCGAACCTGGCTGACGCGAACCTGACTGGAGCGAACCTGACTGGCGCGAACCTGAGAAACGCGGACTTGACTGGCGCGGAGTTGACTGGCGCGATCCTGACTGGGGCCACCATGCCCGACGGCAGCCATCACGGTTAGCCACCGCTGTTGGATCAGTTCGGCCTATTGGCTAGAGCCACAGCTTTGATCGCTTGGGACCGGGACCCGCAACGACCACCAAAGAGCCGGCGGACAGTGATCAGCGGCCCTGGGCGGCTGTACGTGCCGTCGAAGTAGAGGTAGGAGCGGTCGAAGTCAAACTTCGGATGGCCTGCTGAGGCCTTCCATGGTGACCAGGCCGGTCCGGGCACACTTGAGGCGTCGAGAGCCTTGCGGTAGCCGACCGAGCCAGGGGCGTAGGCAGGTTCACTGAGCGCGCGGTCTGTGATCGTTGAGGACTGAACAATCCAGCAGCGACCTTCCGTCTGGAACCGAGTCACAAGGCTTGGGTTGAGGGTCGTGACGAACGGCATGGCGACTTTCCAGATGTCACCCGGCTGCCCGGTGAGGGGAGGCTTGGCCCAGAAGGTGTTCTGTCCCCAAGCGGGAGGCACGACGTATGGGTCAAGCGCGACGAGCGTGTCTCTGGGGACGTTGGCAACCATCCAGTTGCGCACCGATTGACGGGTGTCGGTCTTGCTCAAGATCCGGTCAACGCGCACGGATTGCCACACCCCTTGGAGACAGAGAAGCGCTGTGGAGCCAACAATCATCCCGGTGGCCAGGCGTCTGCGATTAGGGAAACCAGTCCGTGCCAACGCCACGACAAGCCAAGCGGCGGACAGACATAGGAATGGGTAAGCCGGCAGCAACCAGCGGGAGTACGCCTGTCCTTCACCGGTGAGGAGAAGATTCACACTGAGGGCCAGCAGCAGTGCGACGGGCATTGAGAGGAGCAGGAGGGCCTTGCTCCGCTCGGGCTTGCGGGTCAGCATCCAGATGGCTCCGCCGACGGCTGCCGCGAACGGAATCCAACCCAGACCCCATGTCAGCGTTCGGCCGTAGTAGAGGATGCCCGTGGTGTCACCTAGGCCAACCAGCTTGCGAGCAGCGAAGTCACTCTGCAGGGTCAAACCCTCCCTGAATGCGTGCAAGTCAAGGATTGCGAAGGGGTTAGTTATGAAAAAGGTCAGGGCTGCCGCGCCACCCGTGAGGCAGAGGCCCTTGATTGCGCCACGGCCCTTAGGAACAACGGCCACCAAAAGACTCACGGCGACTATTGCTGCTGTGTACTTGGTTGACGCGGCGAGGCCAATGCCGAGGCCGGCGAGCAGGTAGTCGCGCAACCGATTGTCGTCACCCCGCAGGTTGATTGCGGCGATTAGAACCAACAGAACTGGAACAGTTGCCGGCACGTCGTTGAGCGCAAAGTGGGCGTAGAGGACTGGCAATGTGGCCGTTGTCAAGACCAAGCCTGCGATCACACCCACCTGCTTGTTGAACAGACGGCGGCCCGCCACTGCGGTCAGGACACAGGAGAGCGAGCCAAGTACCGCGGTGGTCCAGCGTGCTGTCAACCAGATTGGGGTCGGGTCAACAATCCACGTGTTAACGGTCCCGGCCTGACCCCAACGCGCCGTGAAGATCAGCTTGAGGAGATAGGTGAAAGCGGGAGGGTTCTCAAAGTAATGGGGGTTCCACCCGTGGCTCATAAGCCCCACT
Organism: Actinomycetota bacterium; assembly: GCA_009699865.1. GTDB lineage: Bacteria > Actinomycetota > Thermoleophilia > Solirubrobacterales > Solirubrobacteraceae > WLNJ01. The sequence continues at coordinate 7,865 of WLNJ01000040.1, read as the reverse complement.
GCGACAGGAGCGAAGTGCCCGTCCTCATCAACGTTGTAGGCGTATGGCATGCCGTGGCCCACAGACCAAACTCGCAAGACGAGTGCAACGACAAAGAGCCCAGCTAGGAGCGCGAGCCAAGGCCAGTCAGCAGTTGCTAAGCGTTGCCTCAGGCGCTCCATCACGTTCTACTCCTCGGTCACATTCGTGGGGCCAACAGGCCCCGGTGATCAGAGCTTGCCGTCGAGACCCTTGAGGCCCTTGGTGACACCCTTTGTGAGCACCTTGCTAAGGATGGCTGCAAGGCCAGGGTATGGCGAGGCAATCCTGATCCGGTAGTCAAGGTGCGTTCCGCCACCTGGGAGCTCCGTGAACTTCTGGATCCCAACATGGTTGCGAAGCGGGCCACCGTGAGTGATTCGGTATTCGATCAACTCGTTGGGCTTGGACTCAGTGACAGTCTCCTCAACAGCTGGGGTAGGCCCAACCTTGACGAGGCGCTTAGAGCCCACGCCGTTGCGAGATGTGTCGCCGTCCTTGATCCGAGTGACCTTTGCGCCGAAGATCGGCTCAAGATTCTCATGCTCGGAAAGGTGAGCAAACACCTTGTCAGGACTAGCGGTGAAGTTGTGTTCTACGTGTACCCAATGTTCTTTCATTCGAACATCATCGCGGACGGGGCAGCGACACGCGTTGCCGGGAGCGCCAATACGCTTCACGGATGCAACTGACCGGAGAAATTGACCCCACACTCCCACTCTTTGTGGTTGCCGTTGAGGAGGAGGCCGAGCACCTCCGTGCGCTTGGGCTTCCACTCCTTGTGACCGGCGCGGGGAAGGTGAATGCTGGAGTTGCAGTTGCGGCAACCATCGGGGAGCGGAGGCCATCGGGGGTCTTCAACCTAGGGACCGCTGGTGCGTTGACAGTCGGGTTGGTTGGAACGCATGTTGTCGGGAGTGTCATCCAGCACGACCTTGATGACCAGTCGCTGATGGCCCTAACGGGCAGATCCTTCAGCCCAACCCTCGTGCTTGGTGATGGGTTGGTCCTCGCTACGGGCGACGTCTTTGTCTCTGACCCAGTTGTTCGAGACGAACTTGCCAAACATGCTGCCCTGGTCGACATGGAGGGCTATGGCGTCGCTCACGCTGCGGGCGCCTTTGATGTACCAGTGGTTCTCGTCAAGCATGTGAGCGACTCGTCAGACGGTGCGTCGCTAAAGACCTGGGCCGACACAATCGGCGAGTGCGCGGAGATACTCGCAGAGTGGGCGCGAGCCAATGTCCTGCCACACTTGTCACAGAGCCCCCGTAGCTCAGCTGGATAGAGCGCCGGCCTTCTAAGCCGGATGTCGCAGGTTCGAATCCTGCCGGGGGTACTTAGCCGGGGGTACGCAGTCGGGAGTACTCAGCTGGGGATCATCAGGCCGGGTACTTCGTACGGGCGGGCACTTCCGTTCAACTGTCCGTACACTCAGCCCGGCACGGTGGGCGTAGCTCAGTTGGTAGAGCTCCGGGTTGTGGTCTCGGCGGTCGCGGGTTCGAGTCCCGTCGCTCACCCTTCGTTCTATGGTCGGTGTATGAACAAACTTGGTCTTGCCACAACATTGGTAGTCGCCGCGGCCCTCTCGGGCTGTTCCTCACCCTTCGATCACGATTCCCACATGTCGACCAGCAACTCAGGGATGCCCATGGATCACAACCACACGGCTAGCGCGATGCCCGCTGGCCAGATGTCGGATCCGATGTTCACGGCCGAGATGATCCCTCACCATCAAGCGGCCATCGACATGGGAGCACTCGCACCCACACGGGCTGAACACGCAGAGATCAAGCAGTTGGCCGCCGCAATCGCAAGCGCCCAAGCTGCTGAAATCACTCTGATGAAGAAGGTTGGCCAGGAGAACGGGTGGGATCCCAACGCCAAGATGGACCACAAGGGTATGGCCGGAATGTCAAAGCAGGAGATGGGGATGGACATGGACATCTCCAAGCTCAAATCAGCGAAGCCATTTGACAAGGCGTTCATAGAGATGATGGTTCCCCATCACGAAGGCGCAATCCTGATGGCGACACACGAGTTAGCTCGCGGCTCTAACCCTGAGATCCGCTCCCTCGGAAAGCGGATCATCTCTTCACAGACCGAGCAGATCAAGCAAATGAAGGAGTGGTACCAAGCGTGGTACCACACGCAACTTCCCTGAACTGACGCTCCGGCAGTACTAGCGCTTGGGGCTTGAACTGAACTTCTGGCGACCGAGTCGCCATGCAAGCGAAGTTAGGTCAATCGTCAATGCGGCAGCCCTTCCGAGGGGTCCGGTGACAAGGCGAGCGGCGGCTCGTCTGTGAGGGGGCATCCGCTTGGGCACGGCCTCACGCTATCGTGCCGCGACTGTGAGACAAATCGTTTCGGTAACCAGCGTCGACCTTCCCGAGAGCCGGGTGACCCTCAATGTTGAGGTTCTTGCCCCTGCGCTTGAGCGGTCAATCAGCCGCGCCGCGGATTCAATCGGCCAGACACTTCGGATCCCAGGCTTCCGTAAGGGCAAAGTTCCTGCCGCGGTTGTTATCTCCCGCGTAGGCCGCGAGGCAGTTATTGACGAGGCAATCCGCGCTGATCTTCCAACTTGGTACGCAGAGGCTGTAGCTGAGGCGGGCATTGAGCCAGTCGGCGACCCCCGGATTGACATTGGCGAGCTCCCCGAGGAAGAGGGGAAGCCACTTGGGTTCACAGTTGAGATCGGCGTTCGCCCAGAGGCCAAGTTGGGCAACTACACGGGACTGAAGGTCGACCGTGAGGAACTCGATGTAGGCGATGAGCGGATCAACGAGGAGGTTGAGCGGCTCCGGGAGCAAGCTGGCCGACTTGAGCCAAGCGAGGCGCCCGCAGCAGACGGCGACACGATAGTCATGAACTACCGCGGTTCAATTGACGGAGTTGACTTCGACGGGGGAACCGGCAGCGATCAGGTCATCGAACTTGGATCAGGCCGATTCATTCCAGGCTTTGAGGAACAGCTTGTGGGCGCTGGGAAGGGCGAGGACAGGACCATCGAGGTCACCTTCCCTGAGGATTACCAAGCCGAGCACCTTGCTGGCAAGGATGCGGTCTTTGCGGTTGAGGTCACAGACGTAAGAACAAGCAAGCTTCCAGACCTTGATGACTCTTTCGCTGAGGAGATGGGCTACGAGAACCTCAAGGCGCTCCGCGACGACATCCGTGAGCGCATGACCGAGTCAGAGGACCGTCGTATCCGAGCCACATTCCGTGAGGCCTGCATTGACGCAGCGTCCGAGAAGGCCAAGATTGAAGTCCCTGATTCCTTGATTCAGGGTCGCGCCAGTGAGATCTGGGAGCAGACAGTTCGGTCGCTTGCCGCACAGGGCATCAACCGCGAGGCGTACATGCAGATCACCGGCAAGACCGAGGAAGAGGTCATTGCTGAGGCTGCGCCCGACGCGGAACGCAGCCTGCGCCGCGAAGCCACCATTGCTGCCATCGTTGAGAAGGAGGAGATCATCCCGACCGATCTTCAGCTCGAGGATGCACTTGAGCACAGCGCCGGGCATGAGGGAGTCACTCCACGTGAGCTGCTCGTGACGCTCCGCGAGGATGGTCGAGCAGACCAACTTGAAAAAGAACTTGCCGCGAGACTTGCAGTTGATCTTGTAGAGGAATCGGCCAAGCCGAACCTCATCAAGCCCAAGAAAGACTGACCCTCAAACAGCCCGTGGGGGCAATGTTCTAAAGGTGTTGGCGCGTCTAGCGTGGTCTCGGTACCGGCTCCTGCTGGCACTCACCAGATCCGCTGTTAGAGTCGAATCTCGTTCGGGATAGCGAAGGGCAATCACGCCCGTCGGCAGGAGAACGGCCCCGGACGGGAAAGAGAGCCAGCCAATGAGTCCTTTGGTCCCCATGGTCATCGAGCAGACATCTCGCGGAGAGCGCGGCATGGATATCTACTCGCGCCTGCTCGGCGAGCGCATCGTGTTCCTTGGCACTCCAGTTGACGACCAGATCGCGAATCTCGTCGTCGCACAGCTTCTTCACCTTGAGAGCGAGGATCCCGATAAGGACATCTCTCTCTACATCAACTCACCCGGCGGTTCCGTCTATGCGGGACTTGCCATCTACGACACGATGCAGTTCATCAAGCCAGATGTTCAGACCATCTGCGTGGGCATCGCAATGTCAATGGGCGCGCTTCTGCTCGCCGGTGGGGCAAAGGGCAAGCGCATGGCACTTCCCAACGCGAAGATCCTGATCCATCAGGTTTCGTCGAGCTTCCAAGGTCAGGCAACTGACATTGAGATCCACGCCAAGGAGATCATCGACATCCGTCGTCGCCTTGACGAGATCATCGCTGACCACTGTGGCAAGCCTGTTGACGAGGTGAAGGGCGACACGGACCGCGACTACTTCATGACATCCGAAGAGGCAAAGGACTACGGGATTATTGACCGGGTGATCGCCCACCACTAGGGCGATCTCTGGGTCCCGCAGGAGAACATGGCGAAGCCAACTGAAACAAACGAACAGCTGCTCTGTTCTTTCTGCGGGAAGACCCAGCGTCAGGTCAAGAAGCTGATTGCTGGACCCGGCGTCTACATCTGTGATGAGTGCATTGACCTCTGCAACGAGATCATCGATGAGGAGCTTGCGCCAACGCCTGTTTTTGATGTCGAGCACCTTCCCAAGCCAGCTGAGATCCACGGGATTCTCGACGAGTATGTAATCGGCCAGGAAGCTGCCAAGCGGACGCTTTCAGTTGCCGTCTACAACCACTACAAGCGCGTCCGCATGCTCCAGTCCGGCAACGAGGAGATTGAGCTTCAGAAGTCCAACATCCTGATGCTCGGTCCGACGGGCTGTGGCAAGACCTTGCTTGCTCAGACGCTCGCGCGGATCCTTGATGTGCCGTTCGCGATCGCCGATGCCACGGCTCTGACTGAGGCCGGCTATGTCGGCGAGGACGTGGAGAACATTCTCCTCAAGCTGATCCAGGCTGCTGACTTTGATGTCAAGAAGGCTGAGACTGGGATCATTTACATCGACGAGGTGGACAAGATCGGCCGCCGCGCGGACAACCCTTCGATCACCCGTGATGTGTCAGGTGAGGGCGTTCAGCAGGCTCTCCTGAAGATCCTTGAGGGCACCGTGGCCTCCGTGCCCCCACAGGGTGGACGTAAGCATCCCCATCAGGAGTTCCTCAACATCGACACGAGTAACATCCTGTTCATCTGTGGTGGCGCGTTTGCTCACCTTGAGGATGTCATCAACCGTCGCATCGGCAATCAGGGAATGGGCTTTGGCCGCGACGTTGTTGCCAAGGCCGACCACGATCCAGGTAATGCCTTCGAGAAGTGCCTGCCTGAAGATCTGATCCAGTACGGACTGATCCCGGAGTTCGTTGGCCGCCTCCCAGTTGTCAGCGCTGTGCATCAGCTTGAACGCGCCGACCTGATCCAGATCCTGACTGAGCCTAAGAACAGCCTTGTCAAACAGTTCCAGCGATTCTTTGAGTTCGATGAGATTGATCTGGTCTTCGCAGATGAAGCACTTGATGCGATTGCCGACAAGGCCCTTGAGCGTTCCACGGGTGCTCGTGGCCTCCGGTCGATCATCGAAGAGACCCTGTTGGACACCCAGTTTGAGCTGCCGTCGAGGCAGGATGTTCGCCGTTGTGTCGTGACCCGGGAATCGGTTGAGAAGGGTCTGCCTCCGACCCTTGTGACCGAGGCTGTCCCCGAGGAACGCATGGACGACGCAGCAGCTGACGCGAGCGCCTGATCCCGCCGAGCGGGAAGCACTCGTAGACTCCGGCGTCGATGACTGAATCGTCGCTCCCCACACGTTACGAACCTGCCGACCATGAAGGCGGGATTCTCGATGCCTGGCTTTCGTCAGGACTCTTCCATCCAGAGCCAACGGGAACCGCTGAGGAGAACTACTCGATTGCGGTTCCACCACCCAATGTCACCGGGTCACTCCACATGGGGCACGCGCTCAACGGGACTATCCAAGATGTTCTCGTTCGCCACCACCGCATGCTGGGTCACAACACCAAGTGGATCCTCGGGACAGACCATGCTGGGATTGCGACGCAGAAGCAGGTTGAGAAGGCGCTTGTAGAGGAAGGGACCAGCCGTGAGGAAGTTGGCCGTGAAGCCTTTGTTGAGCGGGTCTGGCAGTGGCGCGAGGAGTACGGCTCGCGGATTGTTGGCCAGTTTCAACGCATTGGTGCTTCCTGTGACTACTCGGAGGAACGGTTCACACTCGATGAGGGCTACGCCCACTCGGTTCTTGAGGTCTTTGTGCGGCTTTACGAGAAGGGCCTGATCTACCGCGACCATTACATGGTCAACTGGGACCCGGGCTCGCTGTCAGCCATCAGCGACCTTGAGGTTGAGGACCGTGAAGTGACAGACCAAATGGTTGAGATTGCCTATCCGCTCGCGGACGGGAGCGGGGAGCTTGTTGTCGCCACAGTTCGGCCCGAGACGATGCTTGCCGACGTTGCTGTTGCCGTCCATCCCGATGATGAGCGCTACAAGCACCTGATCGGCAAGGAGGTCGCGCTTCCACTTTCTGACCGCCTGATCCCGATCATCGCGGACGATTACGTCAAGCTCGACTTCGGCACGGGAGCTTTGAAGATCACTCCAGGCCATGACCCGAATGACTTTGAGATCGGACGCCGCCACAAGCTCCCAGAGCTGGGTGTAATCGGCGAGGACGGGCGCATGAGTGAAGACGCTGGCCGTTACGCAGGGATGACAGCCAGCGAGGCTCAAGCAGAGGTCATCAAGGACCTTGAGGCGCTCGCTCTGATCCGCGGGGTGGAGGACTACACGCACGTTGTGCCCTTCTCTCACCGTTCGGGCGAGCGCATTGAGCCGTTGATCTCCCTCCAGTGGTTCATGAAGATGGACGAGCTGGCCAAACCTGCGACTGAGGTCGTCCGCAATGGCGAAGTGAAGTTCCACCCGGATCGCTGGGGACGGGTCTACATCGACTGGATGGAGAACATCCGCCCTTGGTGTGTCTCGCGTCAGCTTTGGTGGGGGCATCGTCTTCCCGTTTGGTATCGGGGCGATGACATTCATGTTGGAATGGAGGCTCCGGAAGGCGACGGTTGGGTCCAAGACGAGGATGTCCTTGACACTTGGTTCTCCTCAGCACTTTGGCCGTTTGCGACTCTTGGATGGCCAGACGACACACCTGAGCTGAAGGCGTTCTACCCAACCAATGTTCTGTCGACCGCGAGGGACATTCTCTTCCTTTGGGTTGCACGGATGGTGATGATGGGCATTGAGTTCACTGGGAAGATTCCGTTCTCCGATGTCTACGTCCACTCTGTGATCCAAGCGCCCGACGGGCGCAGGATGAGCAAGTCGCTCGGGACTGGCATTGATCCCCTGATTGAGATTGACAAGCACGGCGCTGACGCTGTCCGCTTCGGGCTGCTGGCGATGAGCAGCACGCAGGATGTCCGCTATTCAGCCGAGAAGGTTCTGCAAGGCCAGCAGCTGGCCAACAAGCTCTGGAACGCCGTGCGATTCGGACTGAGCCTGATCCCAGAAGGAACCGTCGCCCAGCCACGCCCAGAGACCATTGAGGACCGCTGGATTCTCTCCCGGTTGGAAGCTGCCCGGGTTGACATCCGCGCTCGGATTGAGGCGTTCGACATGTCGCACGCGGCCCTCGCGCTCTATGACTTTGTTTACGGCGAGCTGTGTGACTGGTACCTCGAACTGGTCAAGCCTAGATTTGCTGAAGACGCCGAGGGCGACCAGGCAGCCCTGGCATCGAACCTGCTCTTCGTGCTTAGCGAGACGCTGGTTCTGGCCCACCCTGTGATTCCTTTTGTGACTGAGACGCTCTGG
>WLNJ01000004.1 GCA_009699865.1 Actinomycetota bacterium | reverse complement strand
CTCAGGTCCCAAAGCCGGCGGCCGGGCTCAGCCAGGTTGAGGGGCCACTTGTGCAAATCCCTGCCGGCGCGCAGAACAACCGCGAGTATCTGATCTGGTCGACTGAGTCGTTCCCCAAGATGGTCAACGGGCGCTCAACCCATGCGCCTACCAGCTACAAAACGCTGATCAAGCTTGCCGCCGCGTTCCCTGCACCAAATGCGATTGCTGCACTCAAGGAGACTGGGATCCGCTCGCTCGTTATCCACACTGAGTTCTCTGACCAGCGAGATGGGTTCATAGTCGCGGGAAGGCTGCGCAAGGGCCCGGAGTACGTCAGCCCCAGCTGGTCTCAGGCGCTAACCGTTCAAGCTCCAGTTGCCTCGGGTATTACGAGGACATTGAAGCGCCCACTGATCATCTTCACCTTCCCCAAGCCAGCCGGCTAGGCGCTCGCTATAACTGGCAAAACCGGAAGGAGTCCGCTCCCTGCTGTCTACTTAAAGGTTGAAAGTCTCAAACAAAAACGGAGGTCTTCAAACACATGACGTTCCAAGAAGCAGTGAAGGATGGATTTGCTAAGTACGCGGATTTCTCGGGTCGCTCCTCGCGCTCTGGTTACTGGTACTGGTACCTGTTCGAAATTCTCGCGTTTTTGACTGCCAGTCTTGTCGACGGAATCCTGGGCACTGGCCCGATTCTTGTGCTGATTGGTGCTCTCGCAATTGTTCTGCCTAGCATCGCGGTTGCTATCCGCCGTCTTCACGACATCGGGCGCAGTGGTTGGTGGCTTCTAATCAGCCTCGTTCCGCTCATTGGCTTGATCGTGCTGCTCGTGTTCTACCTCACTGCCAGCGATGGGCCAAACGAGTATGGCGACGCCCCAGACGGCGGCCCAGCAGCTCCAGCACCTCCAGCAACCTATTAGCGGCAAGCTGGCAAACCTCAGGTCTAGCTGAGACTCAACCTGAAGGCCCGCTTCCCTCACAAAGGGAGGCGGGTTTTGTTTTGGCCTAGGTCAGTCCTCTTCTGAAGCCCGAGCTGCGACGTGCTTTTGCAGCTCGGCCATAACAGCAGGGTCGCGCAGCGTCGTTACGTCGCCAAGGGCACGGCCTTCAGCAATGTCACGCAGCAGCCTGCGCATGATCTTGCCTGAGCGTGTCTTGGGCAGATCGTCACTCCAGATAATCCGCTTCGGGCGGGCAAACTTGCCAATCCGTTCTGCGACTGCCTCGTTGATCTCGGCCATGACTGCGTCAGTCGTCTCATGGCTGCCCTCAAGCGTCACGAAGGCGCAGATTGCCTGACCGGACTGCTCATCGGACTGGCCAATCACTGCGGCCTCAGCAACAGCTGGGTGGGCGACAATCGCTGACTCAACCTCAGCGGTGGAAAGTCTGTGACCAGAGACATTGACGACATCATCAATTCGCCCGATCACCCACATGTCCCCGTCGGGGTCCTGTCTGGCGGCATCCCCAACAAGGTAGGTGTCATTGCCAAAGCGTGAGAAGTAGGTCTCAATAAATCGGTCGTCGTCGCGGTAGAGCGTCTTCAGCATGCCTGGCCATGGGCGTCGCAAGACCAGCAGGCCCTGATTGCCGCGCTCCACTTCCTTACCCTCGGCCTCGTCAACAACCTCGGCGAGAACCCCTGGGAGTGGACGCCCTGCAGATCCCGGCTTGGCGTTGGCAACACCGGGGAGCGGGGAGATCAGAATGTGCCCAGTCTCGGTCTGCCACCAGGTGTCAACGATTGGGCACTTGCTGCCTCCGATCACATGGTGGTACCAGAGCCATGCCTTTGGGTTGATTGGCTCTCCAACTGAGCCAAGCAGGCGCAGTGATGAGAGGTCGTGCTTGGCAGGCTCCTCGGCCCCCCACTTCATGCAGGCGCGAATCGCAGTCGGGGCTGTGTAGAAGATCGTTGCTTTGTATTTCTCAACCAGTTCCCACCAGATTGCTGTGTGTGGATAGTCCGGCGCGCCCTCGTACATCACGCTTGTCGCCGCGTTCATTAGTGGTCCGTAGACGATGTAACTGTGTCCTGTGATCCAACCTACATCGGCTGAGCACCACCAGACGTCGGTCTCAGGCTTGAGGTCAAAGACATTGAGGTGCGTCCAAGCGACGCCGGTCAAGTATCCGCCTGTGCCGTGCAGGATGCCCTTAGGCTTGGCAGTTGACCCTGACGAGTAGAGGATGAACAGCGGATGGTCCGCTGGGAACGCTTCCGCAGGACAGACAGGGTCGGCTGCGGCGAGGGACTCGTGCCACCAGACATCGCGGCCTTCGGTCATTGGAGCGTCGCCGTCAGCGTGGCGTACGACCAGAATTGTGTCCAGAGCTGGCAAGCCTTCAGCGCGGGAGGCGATCTCATCGTCAACTTGCTGCTTGACCTCTGCCGTCTTGCCCTTGCGGCGGGCAGCGCTGGCGGTGATCAAGACCTTGGCGTCAGAGACCTCCATCCGTTCGACCACAGCCTGGGGTGAGAACCCGCCGAAGACAACGTTGTGTGGGGCCCCGATGCGCGCGCAGGCGAGCATGGCCACAACTACCTCGGGGATCATCGGCAGGTAGATGCCGACAACATCGCCAGCCTTTACGCCTAGGTCCTTGAGTGCGTTGGCTGCCCGCTGAACGTCACGATGTAGGTCTGCGTAGGTGATGGTCTGCGTTGACCCGTCCTCACCGTGCCAGTGGTAGGCGACGCGCTCACCCAGCCCGGCTTCCACGTGTCTGTCCACGCAGTTATGCGAGGCGTTCAGGGTGCCGCCGTCAAACCATTTGTAGAACGGTGGGTTGGAGTCGTCCAATCCCGTTGTCCAGCGCGTGTTCCAATCGAGCGCACCGGCCTGCTCTTCCCAGAAGCCGACTGGGTCAGCCTCGGCCGCATCCCAAATTCCAGTGTCGGAAATAAGCGCGGAGGCCTTGAAGTCCTCTGACGGCTGAAAGGCTGACCCCTCGCCTAGAAGGCGGTCAAGCTCTGCTTCAAGTGCTGCCCCTGTGAGTCGCTCTGCTGCCATCCACTCCTCGCCGTTCCTGTCAGGGACGCCTCAGGCGCCCTTTCCGTTCTTTGAAGCGCCCTTCTCACTCTCAGCAAGCTCGCGGGCCTCAGCGGCCTGTGCGCGAACCTCAGCAGCACTGGGCCACGGGTGCGCCTCGCCGTCGTCCCAAGCGAGCGGACGGCCACCAGGCCAGCGGCCCACGATTACCGCGGCAACGGCCAGCAGCCAGAAGGCTTGGACGATCGGCAGTGGAGAGAAGATGGGGAGAATGATCAACACTCCAGCGAACATTCCGATGTAACCCATGAAGCGCGTCAGCAGTCCAACGCGCATTGCGTTGAGCGAGGCCATAACGAAGGCGAACGCAATGGCCAGTGACCCCAAGAGGCTTGCCATCGACACAGCAATGATTGCCTGCCCCTTGAGCACATTCTTGGCCTCGTCATAAGAGAGGCCGCCGCTTTGAGCGAAGCTTGAGGAAGCATCCACATACAGGGCTGCCAATGCGATTGTCCCCACGCCAAGCAGCACTGAGCCGATGATCGCAAGAGCAGGTGTGATCCGCGGAATCTTGGCTCCACGCGCCAAGGCAGCGCGAAGCAAGTAGATAACCGGGACGACCGAGACAAACAGACCGATGCCGCGCATCCCAGAGCCAACTAGGACGGCGCTCGAATGGGAGTCGTAGTAGAGGAGATTGGCCAGGTAATTCTGCGGTGCATCGCTGACTGGACCCTGCACAAGCGACCCGATCACCGGGAAAACGCCGGCGACCGCGGTCAGAGCAGCAACCCTGTTGGCAAAGCCCTTTTCTATTGAGACTGTTTCCGCTGCGCTCATTGAAGTCGAACATTACCCGCAGAGCAGCTACCCTGATGATTCATGGACGGCTCAGAAGGATTCGAATTCCCATTTGGCGACTCAGATGAGTTCCGCAAGCAGCTCGGTGACATGTTCGGGCAGATGCAGGGCGCTCAGTCGCTCGCTTGGGCCGACAACGCCATCCAGCTCGCCGTGACCCTTACCACTGCCGCGATCAACCGCGTCAACATTCAGGGCACCACAAGCGAGCAGGCTGAGCAGATCCGCTCGGTTATGGCAACTGTGTTTCCTGAAGCGGTCGCGCTTGTGCGCGAAGCGCGTCAGGGCCTTCAGTAACTCTCAGCCCTCGGCTAATCGTCAGGACTTGCCAGCCTCTTTGGCTGCTGCCCGGTGTTCCTGTCCAGCGCGGCGGACTTCGCCAAAGGACCTGAACCCAAAGATGAAGACGAGAGCGCCAAGGCCCAGCAGGAAGCAGAAGATTGAGATGGCAACCTGCTGGCCAACCGAGTAGGCGGCAATCACGCTGGTGCCCGCCGCGCCTGCAAAGACCTTGACTATTAGCGCCTGCTGAACGCCCGCACCGCCGGGTGTGAACGGTACGGCCGTGGCCACCGCGGCGCACGCGAGCATCAGGAGCACATTGTGAATGTTGGCCCCAACGCCGAATGCCTCGAGCATGAACCAGAACGAGCCTGCCTTGGCAAACCATGCGGCCAGCTGGACAAGCCATACCTCGTTGAAGTAGCGGCGCCTGTCAAAGAGAATGCTGAGGCCCTGCCTGACGCGCTGCCAAAAGGCCTTGACCCTGACCGACAGCACCGCGAAGACGAACAGGAGCAACACAGCCGCTGCCGTGATTAGGAAAAGAGTTCGGCTTGGGTTCTGGGCTAGCCACGCAATATCTGCGGAGTCCAGCGTCGCGAAATCAGGGAAGCTTGGGAACACGCCGAATGTTGAGGCGTAGGCAAGGACCGGGATCGCGATCGTGAAGTCAAAGATTCCCTCCACAAGGAAGCTTGACGCGACCGCTGGGTAACTGGACCCCTCAATTGAGCTGTGGACGAGGAAGAGCTTGACGATGTCGCCACCGCGCGCTGGAACGATGTTGTTGAACCCGAAGGCCGCCACATACGCCCCCCAGATCCGCCTCCATTGGAACTCCTCGCCGGGGTAGGCAGCTCGCAGGGTGTTGAAGTAAGCGCGTGACCTGATTGTCAGATTGAGGGCAAACAGAGCAAGGGCGATCACAAGCGGTAGCGGCTTGACGGAGGCCAAGTCACCAAAGAAATGGCCCAGTGAGTTCCAGAATGAGGTGGCAATCACGTAATGCACTGCACAGCAGGGTACGCTGCCCCCTCGGATGTCTGAAACTCCCACATCAGGATTCAGGTCAAGACTGTTCGCTGCGCTCTACGACCGAGTGCTCGCCCCAAGTGAGGAAGCGGGTCTCGCTGAACGCCGCCGAGAGCTTCTGGCACAGGCAAATGGGCGGGTTTTGGAGCTCGGCGCGGGGACGGGAATCAACGTCCCCTATTACACGGATGCTGCTGAATCGATCGTTATGACGGAGCCAGATTCCAACATGCTCAAACGGCTGAGGCGCAAGATTGCGGCTTCACCCCAGGCTCGGTTCATTGAGGTGGGCTCGGCCGATGCGGGCAACCTCCCATTCCCTGATGCAAGCTTTGACACGGTGGTGTCAACTCTGGTCCTGTGCACCGTGCCGGACCCTGAGCGAACACTGGAGGAAGTGCACCGGGTCCTTAAGCCCGGTGGTCGGCTGCTGTTCATGGAGCATGTCCTGGGTAAGGGTTCGACCGCACGGAGGCAGCACTTGGTAGCCCGGCCTTGGGCTGCCGTGGCCTGTGGGTGCCGCTGCGACAGACCGACTCACGACACCATCTCAGCGTCGCCTTTGGAACTTCAGGAGCTTGAGCATGGCCGCATGCCGAAGGCAACTAAGTTCCTGTCGCCGCTGATTCAGGGCCGTGCGATCAGGCCCAAGGCTTAGGCTTATGGGCATGTCAAGCATTCGCGCACGTATCACGCCGGAGGTACACCTCTTCCAGCTTCCACTTGTGGTCACGGCCACAGCAATCATCTTCTCTATTGCGGCCCCCTCTAACGGGGCCTACCGGATGACCGGGATCTTTTTGACTGCCGCCGCCGTGCTCCTGACCTTGCACGCAGCAGATGTTGTTGCCTCACGGCGCCACGCCGTAGCGGCCATCCTGCTCGTCGGCACCGTGATGGCGAGCGTAGGTACTGTCGCCGAGAGCGCACACTGGGTTCGCGGTATTGGCGAGCTGATAATTGGGATTCCGATCATCTGGGCCTGTATCCGCACAGTGATTTGGATCGCTGAGCGAGAGGTAATCACCGGGCAGGCTGTTCTTGGCGGTGTACTCGTCTATCTGCTGATTGGCCTGCTGTTTGGGCAGATCTACGGTTCGGTTGCTGATCTTGCTCCGGGGAACCTCTTCTGCGAGCAGGGCGATGGAACCCAGTCCGACCGCGTGTACTTCTCCTTCAGCACGATCACCACAACAGGCTTTGGTGACTTCGTCCCGTGCTCCTCCAGCACCCATGCGATCGCTATTACTGAGGCGGTCTTCGGGCAGGTCTACCTTGTGACGATCATCGCCCTCCTCGTGGGCAACATGGGCCGCCGCCGCTCACGTCCCGGAGACGACGAAGTCTAACCTTACGACTCCTGAAATTCGGCGCTTTAGGGCACCAAAAGATGGTGGCTCACCCCTCTGGCTTTAGGAGTAAGTCACGAGAGTAGGATTGTTCAGCATGATTTCAGGTATCCGAAGAAACACGATGATCTTGCTGGCGGGCGTGTTGGTGGCCGCTGTGACCACGCTCGCGGCTGGGACCTTTACGCCGGCAGCCTCTGCCGAGACCGTCAGCGGAGATCTCCTCTACACCAGCTCAGGTAGCGCGGTCACAATCAGGGGCTGTAACGGCACCTGCCCTGAGTCAGTGACGATCCCCGCGACCATCGAAGGAATGACTGTCACCACCATCGGAGCCTACGCATTTGAAGGGGTGACGGGCTTGGTAAACATTTACCTCCCCGACACCCTCACCAGCATTGAGGGCTACGCCTTCTCTGGAGCCAGCACCTTGGTAAGCATTGCGATTCCCAGTGGGGTCACGAGGATTAGAGACCACACCTTTTTTTCCGCGACTAAGCTGACGACAGTCACCCTCCCGCCCGCCCTGACAAGCATTGACCAGTATGCGTTCGCGCAGACCTCAAGTCTTGTTGCCCTCTCTCTCCCCAGCGGCCTAACGACCATCGGTCAGGGTGCATTCCAAGCTGGGGGGTTGACAACGGTTGCAATCCCCAACGGGGTCATAACCATCAGCTTCACAGCCTTCTCCAGCATGCCCGCATTGACCGAAGTGACCTTTGGAGCAGGCAGCCTGCTCACCACCATTGACTACGGGGCTTTTCAAGAGGACACGGCACTGCGGACCATTGCTATCCCATCCGGGGTCACGAGCGTCCTCGGCTACTCCTTCGACGGGGCCTCGGATCTGACGAGCATTGACATTCCCAGTGGGGTCGCAAGCATTGGCGCCGGAGCATTCCGCAATGCCACCAGCCTGAGAACCGTGACTCTCCACGACGGACTTGAAAGCCTAGGTTCGAGCGCGTTCTCCGGCAACAGAAGCCTAGAGATCATCACGATTCCCAGCACGCTGACAGACATTGGCGACAGGGCCTTCTCGGGGGACAGCAGCCTGCTAGCGGTCATGTTCAAAGGCAATGCCCCAACCGTTGGTACCGACGCCTTTACTGACGTCAGTGCTGGTGCGGCGGCCTATCGCCGCAGTGAGTTGACGGGCTACGGCGCCGACAATGATTCCTTCCACGGGTTAATCGTCTCCCCGAGCTACGCATTCACCTACATTGACGACGGCGCGTCGGTGACCGTCACAGGTTGCGCCGAGGACCCTTGCGCGGCCACGCTAACCATCCCATCGAGCATCGGCGGACATCCGGTCACCAAGATCGCCAACTACGCCTTCAGCGGCTCAACCAGCTTGACCAGCGTTAACTTTGAGCCCAACAGTGCCTTGACAACCATTGGCGACTCGGCCTTCCACAACTGCACCAGCCTGACCAACTTCACAATCCCCAGCTCGGTCACACGGATTGGCTATGTCGCGTTCTGGGGTGCCGATGCACTCGCAACCGTGACCTTCCTAGGGAATGCGCCGCTGGTTGGAGGCTCCGCTTTCGCGGGGGTTGACCCAAATGCCACCGCCCACCGCACCGTCAACTTGACCGGCTACGGAAGCGCTGGTGATGACTTCCATGGTCTTACGGTCACTGACCCGCCCAACAACATCACCGCCGCGAAGGCCACGAACAAGATCGCCAAGGCCTTGATCACCTTCACTACCTTGGTAACGGTTCCTGGCGATGGCAAGCTCAGCCAGACAATCACCAGCAAGACTCGCCGCAAGACAACCACTTGGTGCACTGCCAAGGCCACGACGACAACCGCTCACGCTTACACCTTGACTTGCAAGATCACCAAGGCAGGACGCGCCGCCTTACGCAAAGCAGCCATGAAGTTGACTCTCACAACCAGCTTCACCCCAACCGGTGGAACCAAGGCAACAAAGACACAAGTCGTAAAGCTCGCTCGCACTCGTTAGGCCACTTGGGCTCAGCGACGCTACGGCTGGAATCAGTTGGCTTCGTGCCTGAGCTCGCGCAGCTTGCGGCCCGCGAGGATGTCAGCGCTGGCCATCGCAACCCAAACAATTAGAGCTGCGCCAATGTAGGTCTCGATGCCGTGGATCTTCATACCGCTGACAATTCCGTTGACGATCATCAGTGCGACAACGGTGGACGCCAGGGCCAGCAGGCCGGCCAGTGCGACCGATGGCTGCCTGACAAGGGTCCGCAAGGCGATGACCTGGACGACGAAGTGCACCCCGAAGAAGATCAGCGTGGCCTCCACGAGGGCGGTGAGACCGAGCGAGAGGTCGGAGAGCAAGATTGAAGCGAGGAGAAGGCCGGCTGCGATGCCAGCGAGCGAGCTTCCAAGGCGTATTCCCCAACGGGTCAACATGACGCGGAGCGTATCGGCAGGCCCGGCCGCGCTAGGTCAGGCAGGGATAAGAACTTCGCCACCACGGGATGGCGACGAGGTGATGAAGCGGCTAACTGCGTGCTCTTCGTCGCCAACTGGCTCAACATGGGCGCTGCGGGCCACTGCCCTCAAGACGACATCCATCTCCGCCATTGCGAAGGAGAGGCCGATGCACCTGCGCGTCCCCCCGCCGAATGGAATCCATGTGTAAGTGCCGGGCTTAGTGTCCAGCCAGCGTTCTGGCTTGAAGGCCTCAGCGTCGGGATAAATGTCTTCCCGCATATGAACGAGCTTGATGCATGGGGTGACAATGTCGCCTGGAACGAAGTTGTAGCCAGCGATCTCGATTGGCTCGTGCACTGCCCGGACCACAAAGTCCAGGACGGGCCTAAGGCGGAGTGCCTCCTTGGCAACCGCATCTGACCACTCGGTCGCGTCTGTGTGCGATTCAGCCTCAAGACGGGCCAACCCGGCCGGATCCCTGCTTAAGCGCTCGAAAGCCCACGAGAGGGCTGTGGAGGTCGTCTCGTGGCCAGCCACGATCAGGGTGACGAGTTCGTCGCGGACTTCAGCGTCGCTCATCGGGTTCCCCTCCTCATCGCGGGCGAGGAGCATCATCGAAAGGATGTCGTCGCGCTCGTCAAGGTCGGTTGCCAGCCGTCGCTCGGCAATCAGTGCGTAGAGGCCTTGGTCGAGCGGTTGGAGCACTGACCGGAACATCCACTTCACGACTGGATGCTTGGGCCCGAGCATCCCGGTGGTGATGAGCCTCCGTGGGACCATTAGCCACTCGAGGAGGTCCTCGACAGCCTTGGAGAGTGTGTCGTGCTGAACACCGGTGGCCGCAGTGCCCAATACCACTTCCATGATCACCTCAAGCGCAATTGACTGCATCCGGGGCCGCAGCGCAAAGGGGGTGCCGCGTGGCATCAGCGCTACTTGCTGCTCGGCCACGCGCTCCATGGCAGCCTTCTGGAGTGCGAGCTTCTCCCCATGGAACGAGGGAAGGAGCATCCGCCGCTGACGCATGTGCTCGGCCCCATCAAGCAACAGGAGTGAATGCTGCCCCAGTGGTGGTCCGAGGATCTCGTTGCCGCTACCAGCGCGGAGTGCGCTTGTGGGAGCGGTGAAGACTTGTTTAACCGCATCAGGGTGGGCAACGATTGTCCAGGGCCGCTTCTGGAAGTGAATGCCAAATACATCCCCGTGCTCCTTCTGGAGATCGGTCAGGAAGCCCGGGGTGCGGCGGGCGAAGTGCCAAGTCTGGACGGGGCGGGGTTGTTTTGCCTTGGGCGGCGTGGACGATGTCACTTGGTGAAGTCTCCCACGCCTCGGCAAGCGACGGCGCCAGGCCCGAGGGCCCTATCCAAGCTCAGCGAGAGCCTTGAGCACCAGTTCGTCGTGGGTCTTGGGTGAGACCTTGGGGATGACATGCGCAATCTTCCCAGCAGCGTCGATAACGAACGTGGCGCGTTGGACACCCATGTACTGCTTGCCGTACATCGACTTCTCAACCCAGACGCCGTACTTCTCACAGACAGCATGGTCCTCGTCCCCGAGGAGCGTGAAGCCGAGGCTGTGCTTGACATCGAACTTGGCGATCTTGGCGGGCTTGTCTGGTGACACGCCAAGGACCGTTGCCCCAGCCTTGCGGTACTCGGCCTCGTTGTCACGAATGCCGCACGCCTGGGTGGTGCATCCGGGCGTGTCAGCCTTGGGGTAGAAGTAAAGAACGACCGGGCTGCCCTTAAGCGACGAGAGCTTGACGGGCTCGTCAGCTTGGTTGGGAAGGGTGAAATCTGGGGCTTTGGTTCCTACTTCGAGCATCTGTGTCTCCTGTTGTTGTTAGGGCGGGCAATGCCTGTCTAGACAGTCTTAACGAAATCTTTGCCGCGAAACACCCCCAATTCGTCTGGAGAGCGCAACTCTTTCGCTCGGTTTGTGTGTTTGTTAATCAGAGATTGATAAACGAGCGGGAAGGTACAACCATGAAAAACATCCTCCTCATCGCAGACGAAACCACGGGCAGCACAGACCACCTCCTCGTAGAGGAAGCGGCAGCACTTCATCCGGATCAGGTCACCGTTGTGATCCCCGGCGAGAACGCTGGGTGGGAGTCTGACGCAAGCGTCGAGGGCACTCGCCGCCGTGACCGACTCGCCTACCTGCTCGCAAAGATTGCTGACCGAACCGGTGCCGCCGTTATGGGCACGGTTGCCCCACCGGCTAGAGCTGACAACGGCCACTTCGCGGCCATCGTCGCCTCGCCGGTCGCACTGACTGTCTGACCACAACAACCAGGGGCCACGCCGCGCTACTAGCGCGGCGTGAGCGTTGGGTCCTGCTCAGCTCCCCAAACTTCAACGTTGTCAGCCCGCTCAACACGGCGGCGAGGCTTGAGGTCTAAGAACAGCTCAAGGCCAGCGTCAGCGAAGACCCCGCGAACCTGGCTCTGCTTGTCGGAATCAAGCCGGTCGAACTCCGCCTGAATGTTCTGCAGATGGAGAACCCGGTAGGGAATTGAGTGTGTTGTGACCTCGTGCCCACGCCAGGTCCATGTGACCTTCCCAAGCGCACGGCGGGTGGCCTTGCCAGCAATGATGTCGCCCTCGCTCACATCAGGAGAGTCAGCGAGGTAGGTGTCAATGAATGCAACGGTGGCAGCAATGTCCTCGACCATCTCGCGGCCGACGTAGGCAAGTAGGTCCAAAAGGGTCTGCGGAAGAGCATCATCAGAGAACAGATCAGATGGGACCTCTCCGTATTGGCCGGTGCCAGCGATCGGCACAAGCATGCGCTCAACCCAGCTCCAGACCGGCCAGGCGTCGCGCTTCATGATCATCGACGGATACGGGTCACGTGAGAGATGGGCGTAGAGCGGCGCCATCAGGGCGTAGTCAGCGAGGGTTGGTCGCCCGCCCAGCAGATAAGGGGAGCGCTCGAAGTGGGCTGACAGCAAGCTGAGGAACTCTGAGTACGAGCGCTCAACCTCAGGAATGGTCTCCTCGTTGACACCAAAGTCCACGGTCAGCTCGCGCATTCTGTTGCCCGCGAATTCGGCTACCTGCGCTCTGGCTTCCTTGTCACCACCGGCGCCGAAGTCCTCACCAAAGTCCCAGCTGGTCGCCTCAAACGCATTCGATGCCCCTGGTAGAACCAAACCCCGGCCGAAGTCCTCCAGCACAAATGGCATGTTGTGCTCGTCGAAGTTCCAACGGAAGTGCAGGGCCGGACGCATCAAGCCCTCACTGCCAAGCATGTCGAGCATTCTCGCGATCACAGCGATAACACCGCTAGGCGGAAACGCCGAGCGCTCCTGCGGAACGGAGGCGTCAAGGTGGGCGATGATGTCCTCTGTGTCTTGGATCAGCTCACCGTCAGCTGTCTGCAGCACGGGGATGATCCAACGACCAATCGCCGGCGTTACCTCCGTCGCATAACGAGGGTCGCCCGGCGGTCGTTCAGTGAAGTCAATGCCCTGTTTGAGAAGGTAGGAACGCGCTTTGCTGGAGTACAGCGAAGAACGCATTGCGTAGAGAACAGGTTTGCCCATCTACGCCGATACCCTAGCCCTTCCGCTGATCACGGTAGGCGCGAGTAAACGTTCTTCAAGTTGTCCTGCACGAGTTGCATCGTGCCTGGGGCAACAACGGTGACCTTTTTAGTCGCCTTGTAAGCCTTGTACTTCCAGCCCGCGGGAAGCGTGAGCAGTGGATGGGCACCGGTTGCGAGCGTATTGACCTTGCTCGCTGTGACCTTGGTGCTGACCTGAGTCGTCCAAGACTGCATGATGAACTTCCTGCCTGCTGGGGAGGTAAGGACCCGCACATACGTGCCCTTATTCCAGACCCAAGTGCTTGTGCGGATGACCTGGAACTCCGTGAATGCTGGTGGCTGAGCGAGCCCAGCGAAGTGCAGAACCGCGGCGTGCTGAAGGCCAAGATTTCCGAACTTGACAACCTGTGGCGCCATGACGCCGCCGATCTCATCAAAGCTCCACCAGCGTGGTCCGTTGGTTGCGATTGCGATAGCTCCGAGCGCGGTCTTGGCAGCGTTCATCGCTGAGCCCGTGATGGCGCTGTTCCACAGGGAGGTTGGGCAGGTGCTCTGGTTGAAACTGTTGTAGATGTCGACCTTGAGGCCTTGTCCTTCAAGGAACACGGCAGCCATCTCGCAGTAACGCTTGCCATACACATGCTTCTGCATCGTGTAGGGGGGCGTTGTAGCTCCTGCTGGCGCCACGGCGCACATGGCCACAGCCACGGTTGTTGCTGCTACGACGATGCTGATCGATCTACGGGTCATGACTCTCCTCCATTGGCACTGCGTATCTCTCTTGAAAATCATAATAGCTGGCACGGCCGCAAGTTGTGTCAGAAGGTGGCGATTGCCCCTGTTTCACGCGGGCGCAGCAGGACGGCAAGCTCAAACGCTGCGCCTTCGCCCCTCAGCAAAGCCAAGCCACCGGTGCGTAACGCCACAGCCGCTCCGGACAGGTCACGCACGACAATGGCCAAGTCAGGCATGTGCCCAATCAACACAACCGTTTGGCCCGCTCTGCCGGCTAGAACTGCCAGCGCATCGGTGGCAGTGAAGCCCCCGGAGAGTGGCTGGTGGGTCTCGAACTCAAGCCCAAGCTCACCGGCAGCGGCTGTAGCTGTCTGCTGCGCCCTTACGCGTGGGCTGGCAAGGATTAGGTCCGGGACTGCACCCAAGGCCTTCAGGGCAGCCCCAGCGGCCCGGGCCTCATCAAGTCCCGTTTCCGTCAGCTCACGCTCCGCATCCGGTTTGGTCCCTGGCTCCTCGGCATCTCCATGACGCAAGACCCACAGCTTGGTTGTGCTCATGCCGTCCCCCTCATCAAAGTCAGGCTGAGCCGGCGCGGCGGCAGCTCAACGGTTCTGGCGATCCAGGTCAGCGTTCGCCCGGCAGCTTCGCCGGGTACATCGTGACCGGCACCGACTGGTCAAGAGCCGTGCGGATAATCCGATTCTGTTCGTCCGCGTGCGCGGCCGGATACCCCTCGCCTGGGCTTGCTCGCTCAGGACGGCCGATGTAACCGAAGGAAATCTCATTCGGAAGAATGTGCAGCAGGCGCGGTGACATGTGTGCGCGGGCACCCATGTTGCGCGGCTCCTCCTGAACCCAAACGACCTCACGCAGGTTCGGATAACGGGCCACGAGAGCCAGCAATGACTGCTGCGGGAATGGGTAGAGCAACTCAACACGGCCGATCGCGGTCTCCGTGGCCGCCTCACGCAGCGTTGAGGCTGCAAGGTCGTAGTAGACCTTGCCAGAGCAGAGAATCAGCCTTGTGACTTGGCTGTCATCCTTGATGAACGGATCAGCCAGAACAGGTTGGAACGCGCCCTCGCTGAACTCCGCAGGGTCACTCGTGGCCTGGGCAAGTCGCAGCAAGCTCTTTGGCGTCATCACGATCAACGGGCGCAATTTGGCGATCTTGGCCTGACGGCGCAAGAGGTGGAACCACTGGGCTGGCGTGGTCGGATTGGTGATCCGCATGTTGCCTTCGGCAGCTAGCTGGAGGAAGCGTTCAAGCCTCGCGGAGGAATGTTCCGGGCCGGACCCCTCATAACCGTGAGGGAGCATCAGCGTGAGGCGCGTCGTCTGCCCCCACTTGGACATACCGCTAGCGATGAACTGGTCAACGATCACTTGGGCACCGTTGACAAAGTCGCCGAACTGCGCCTCCCACAGCACAAGCGCCTGCGGGGCCTCCTGCGAGTAGCCGTACTCAAACGCCAAGGCGGCAGCCTCTGAGAGTGGTGAGTTATGAACTTCGATTGGAGCTTTGGCGTTGGGCAGGTTGGCAATCGGGGTGTACGGATGGCCGTCGTTGGCATCGTGGAGAACCATGTGCCGCTGGCTGAACGTGCCGCGCTCAGTGTCCTGACCGGTGAAACGGATCGGGCTACCTTCCATCAGCAGGGTGGCGAAGGCGAGAGCCTCGGCGTTGGCCCATGTGACACCTCCGCCCGGCTGAATCTCTTCCACGCGCTTGGCAAGCTGCTTCTCAAGCTTCTTGTTAATCGTGAAGCCATCCGGCACGGTGAAGAGCTGCTTGGCAACCTTCTGAAGAGTCTTGGCGGACACAGCGGTCTCGATATTCGGGCTCTGGGTGCGGTCCAGTTGGTACTCGCCGGTCTGCTGCTCGGGAGTGGTGTGGTTCTCAATGGCACTCTTGAGTGCCTGATGGTCGTCTGTCAGACGCTGCCAGACCTTCTCGGTCTGAAGGTCAGCCTCACTCTTGGTCAGGACCCCGCGCTCAACAAGCTCAGCTGCGTAGATCTCGCGGACAGGAAGGTGGTCCTTGATCACGGCGTACATGTCAGGTTGCGTGTAAAGCGGTTCGTCAGCCTCGTTGTGACCGAAGCGGCGGTAGCCGATCAGGTCAATCACAACGTCGTGGCGGAACTTCTGACGGAATGCGAAAGCCAAACGGACGGCGTGTACGCATGCCTCAACATCGTCAGCGTTGACATGAATGACAGGAACGTCAAAGCCCTTGGCGATATCTGAAGCCCAACGCGTTGAGCGGCTGTCATTGGGGTTGGTGGTGAAGCCAATCTGGTTGTTCTGGATCAGGTGCACTGTGCCCCCGACCGTGTAGCCCTCAAGCAGCTGCAGGTTGAGGGTCTCGGCGACGACACCCTGCCCTGGGAAGGCGGCGTCGCCGTGGATTGCCACAGGCATAGCGCGGTTGAGGTCCCTGTCTGGAAGTGGACCGTCGTGATGGGTCTGAGCTGCGCGTGCCGCGCCCTCAATTACTGGGGTCACAAACTCAAGGTGGCTTGGGTTTGACTCAAGCCTGACAATCACCGAGCCACCGTCCGGCAATGGGCGGCGTCCGCGGGACCCGTGGTGGTACTTGACATCGCCCGTGCCACCTTGCGGAATTGTCGTGATCGCCTCAAGCGTTGAAACGCCTTCGAACTCAGCGAAGATTGACTCGTAAGAGCGGCCAAGGTTGTGGGCAAGGACATTGAGTCGGCCACGGTGAGCCATGCCAATAACAACCTCATGGGCGCCCTCGGCGGCACCAAGCTGAACGAGCTCATCAAGCATCGGCACGGTCATGTCAAGGCCCTCAATCGAGAACTGCTTCTGCCCAAGGTAGGCCTTGTGCATAAAGCGTTCCAGCGCGTCAACCTCGGTCAGACGGTTGAGCAGGGCAACGGATTCGTCCTGAGTGAGCGGCTTGCGGAATGTTCCAGCCTCAACCTGCTCGCGCCACCACATTCGCTGCTCGTGGCTGGCGAGATGTTCGCTCTCGTAACCGGTCGTCCCGCAGTAGACGGCACGCAAATGCGGAAGTGCCTCGGCAAGTGTCTTGCCGGGAACAAACATGCGCAGAATCTTGGCCGGGATTCGGCCCATCAGCTCATCGGTAAGCGAGAGCGGTCCAGGATCAAGCGCTGGATCCCCAGGAGGCGCGGCGCCGAGCGGATCAAGATGAGCGGCAAGGTGACCGTGTGTGCGATGCGCCTTGACAAGCGAGGTGGCTGCCTGGACTGCCTGAAGAAGATCAACGCTTGGGTCCTCACCGGCTCGGGTTCCAAGCGCAGGAGCGGCTGAAGGAAGCGTTGGGGCCGGCTTCTGAGGCAAGGCTGGCAACTGCACTCCTAGGTCGCCGAAGAGGCGCTCATAGAAACCCTGTTCGCCCTGAAGCAGTGAATCAACCGTGCCGAGGAACCTTCCGGATTCAGCCCCTTGGATGATCCTGTGGTCGTAAGTCGAAGTGAGCGTCATTGACTTCTCTGCGCCAAGCGCTGCGGCAGCGTCAGCAAGACCAGCCGGGTAACCAATAGCGCCAGCGGCGATGATCGTGCCCTGGCCTTCCATCAGTCGTGGGACTGAAGCCACGGTGCCGAGGCCGCCTGGGTTAGTGAGAGACACATTGCCGCCAACGAGATCGTCGGCGGTCAGCTTGTTCTCGCGAGCCTTATCAACAAGCGCGTCGTAGGCAGCAAGGAAGGCTGCGAAGTCAAGTCGTCCTGCGTCGCGAATCACAGGGACCATCAGCGTGCGGGTGCCATCCTTCTTCTCAACATCAACAGCGAGACCAAGGTTGACCTGGCCATCGTCGATGTTGAACGGCTTCCCATCGCGGTCCTCAAAGTGGTTAGCCATGACTGGCATGTCCTCGGTCGCGGCGACGGCAATTGCCCAAGCGATGATGTGCGTAAAGGAAACGCGCAATCCAGCTTCCTTGAGCTGCTTACGGCGGGCATCAAGTGCACCAACGGGGAGGTTGCGGAAGGAAGTCGCGGTTGGGACCGAGCGGCTCTTGTCCATGTACTTGGCAAGCGTTGCCGCCCCGCCCTTGAGTTGGGTTGCACTCACGGAGCCACCCGCGCTCTTGGCGGAGCCTCCGCCAGTTGCTGCAGCAAGGACATCGTCCTTGAAGATCCTTCCCTCACGGCCGCTGCCTGCGACTGTGCCGAGGTCAACGCCAAGGTCAGCGGCTGCGCGCTTGGCGACAGGGGAAACGATTGTGCCCTCGGGGGCTGAAGTTCCATTGGATGCCGCAGCCGGAGCCGTGCCACTGCCGTTCGTTTCAGCAACTGGTGCGTCTGGCGCCTTCGCCGGAGCTTCGCCGCCCTCACCGAGCGTGATCTCAGCAATGACCTGGCCGACATTGACCGTCTCACCCTCAGCTACGAGGATCTTGGAGACGATCCCACTGGCCGGCGATGGAACCTCCGCGTCAACCTTGTCAGTCGAGATTTCGACGATCGTTTCGTCGACGTTGATTGGGTCACCTTCAGATCGGTGCCATTCGAGGATTGTTCCCTCGGTCACCGACTCACCCATTTCGGGCATCACGACCTCAATCGTGGTCTCAACAGACATCGATAAGTAACACTAGCGCGCTCTGGGGCCTTGCTTGTGAACGGCATAAGACTCAGCGCTCTCACGGACCTTCGAGCGGCGTTCAAGAACGAAGCCTGCCGTGCCAGCAAATGGCCCAAGTCCGCCGATCACAGCGACCAAAACGGCAAGCCGAAAGGAGACAATCGCTTTGCGCGCGGCCACAATCACGAGAATGGTCATCACGATCCAGAGCACGCCGTGCGCCCATCCAAAGCCCGCCCTCAAAGCCTTGGGCCCGTCCAACAGCCAGCACGCAAGCAGTCCTGCATAAACGGCTGAGTGGACAAACGACATCGTTTCGAGACTGAGAAAGGCCCGGTCGCGGTCAGTTGATGTCATCGGTTCAGCATCGCTGCCATCGCGCGCAGGGGCGCATCAGCTTCATCCGGCCAGTCGTTGATGTCCGCTGGCCACCACATGAACTCGTCGTGCTCAGCGTCCGGAGTGACCTCCATCCCGTCAGGCAAGGTCGCGGTCCCAACCAGCAGTGTCATCCCCGAAGGCACTTGGACAAGTGCCTCAATTGAAAGATGCTCCGGAACAGCGGACCACTCCTCCTCAAGCTCCCGAGTCATTGACTCAACAGGATTCTCAGAGACCTCCACGGCTCCACCCGCACCAAGCGCCCAACGGCCCGGCCAGCTTGCTACCCAATCCGCACGGCGCCCTGCCAGCCACTGACCATCCGCTGATCTGACAACACACAAGGCGCTGAGCGAAGCGATGTCAGCCCCATCAAGCAGCCTCAGTGCCCATCGGGCCGGCTGCAGGCTCATGACAAGACCATCAGGTGTTTGTTCCCAGGCTGCAAGCCGTGCGGCGAGCCCGTCGTGGCTTGGGGACCCACGGTCCTTGAGGCCCTGGAGCTCAACATCAGCGGCAGCCGTCGCCTCCTCTGTCGGGATGTAAGGGTCGGCAGTCCAGCTGGCATGGACGGCTTCTGGGAGCCATGGGCCAACGGCCAAAAGTTGGGATCCGGACTGGGGCATCTCACCCATCAGGTTACGCGCCCTTATCCTCCCGCGCTCATGGAACGGACACGCAAGCACTGGGGTTGGGGCTTTGAGGACGAGGAACCCCCACGCTCAGAGGTCGAACAGATGGCCGCAGGCTTTGCCGCCCACCTTGGATTCGGCAGAACTGACATCGAAGACCCGGTCGCGCTGGCTGACATTGACCTAAGCCCACCCCGGGTTCAGGTTCCCACCCAGCTTGAGGCGATCGCCGACACAAGCGATCACGCACGGGTATTCCATTCCCACGGTGCCGCCTACAGAGATGTAGTCCGGGCCTTCCGGGGCGAGATCGACCATCTGACCGACGCAGTCCTGCGGCCGCACGATGAGGACGAGGTCGCCTCAGTGCTGGCTTGGGCCAGCGCGGAAGGCGTTGCGGTCATCCCATTCGGTGGCGGAACAAGTGTTGTCGGCGGAGTTGAACCACGGGTAGGAACCGATTTTGCGGGCGCCGTAACGCTGGACACCGGGGCCTTCAACCAGCTGGAGGAAGTTGACCGCGTTTCAGGCGCAGCCCGGATCGGAGCCGGTGCGTTGGGACCAACGCTTGAGGCAGCCCTCTCCGAACAGGACCTGACCCTGCGCTGCTATCCGCAGTCGTTCCAGTTCTCAACCCTTGGCGGCTGGATCGCCACGCGGGCCGGTGGCCACTTCGCGACTGCAGAAACACACATCGACGACCTTGTTGAGTCCGTCCGGGCGGTCACACCATCAGGGGTGTGGGATTCCCGCCGACTGCCTGGCAGCGGAGCAGGACCCAGCCCCGACAGGATGTTGCTCGGCAGCGAAGGAACTCTTGGGGTCATCACCTCAAGCTGGGTTCGCGTTCGGCCCAAGCCGGACACACGGGCGCAGACCGCAGTCAAGTTTGGGTCCTTCGCGATTGCCGCCGATGCCGTCCGCGAGATAGTCCAAGCCAGGCTCCGCCCAGCCAACCTTCGGCTACTTGACCCCTCCGAGGCCTCACTGACCGGTGCGGGTGATGGCGAGTCCGCGATTCTCGTCGTGGCCTTTGAGTCAGCCGGTCGCGATGTCAGCGGTGAGCTGGATCAGGCGCTTGCTATCTGCAAGGCCCACGGCGGCGAGTGGGAACAGGTAAGCGGTGGTGGCCGCGAGGGCGCGTCAGGTGCATGGCGTGAAGCGTTCCTCAGAGCGCCATACCTGCGCGACACCTTCGTTCGGATGGGAGTGCTCTCCGAGACTTTCGAGACCGCCATCACTTGGGACAAACTGCCCGACTTGATGGGCAACGTCACAACCGCCGTGGAAGCAGCGCTGGCTGACATCTGCGGTGGAGGCCAAGTCAGCTGCCGCTTCACCCATGTCTACCCGGATGGGCCAGCCCCGTACTTCACTGTCCTTGCCCCAGCCGAGCGTGGCAGCGAAGTGGCGCAGTGGGATGCGATCAAACGGGCAGCAGGGGACGCGCTGATCGCCTCCGGCGGCACCATCACCCACCATCACGCCGTGGGCCGAGATCACCGTCCCTGGTACGACAAGCAGCGGCCAGAAGTATTCGCTGGTGCTCTGGCAGCAGCAAAGCGATCTGTTGACCCGGCGGGGATCCTCAACCCCGGCGTTCTGATCGGCCCATGACAAAACTGGTGACAGCGGCCTGTCGCTGTCACACTTGACCTATGGGACTTGAAGAGGAAATGAGAGCGTTCGTTAAGGCGGGCCTCGCACATCACGATTCCACCTGCCCAATGCCAGCCAAGGCAATCCTGCTCAACCCCGGCAACCTCGAGCTGTTTGGCTGGGATGAGCTGTTTGGCGTTCCGGTGGAGGCTGACGAGCGCGTCGCCCCCAAGCGGTTCAGGATTCACTGCGACGGGTCAGCCTTTGGGATTGAGGAGGCAATGGAAGCGTTTGTGGAAGCTCCCGTTCAGCCACTCGAAGTGCCGATTCCGGCCGGTCCGGCCGAAGTTCCGTCGGGCCCGTTTAACTAACCGTCAGCGGACGGCCAAATGCCTCAGCAAACAGGCCTGCCTGTTGCTCGGCGCCCCACTTGGCAAGCGTTGGGTTGCCGTCAACCTCAAGGTCAAGCCTGACGCCACCGTCAGTGGGCACAAGTACCGCTGACTTGACCGACCCATCGCGTCCGCGCTCAAGGAATTCTGCAATCCGAAGCAGCGTGGCAGCGCGACGCAGACGCTCTCGGTCTCCATCCACGAGCAGGCTCCCCAATCCGTTCGGTTCCGGGTTGCCCTTGCGGTGGTAGCGGGCGATCAGCGCGATTAGCGCGAGCTCGCGCGGGGTGTAGCCAGGCAGGCCGGCGCCGAGGATCAGGTACTTGGAGTGAAGATGGTGGTCGTCGTAGTCAACGGTCTTACCCACGTCATGTAGGACTGCCGCCGCCCAGAGCAGTTCGCGCATCCTGCCCTTGCCGGACTTGACATCCGTGTCTCTCAATGAGTCGTACATACCCAAGGCCAGCTCGCTGACCCTGTCGGAGTGCGTCAGGTCAACTCGGTGTTGGTAAGCCAAGTTCCGCACGCTCGCACCGCGAACATCAGGGAACAGTGGCGGGTCCGCAGGAGCCAGATACCGCTCGAAGAACAGCCCTTCCCGCAACCCGGACTCCGTTACCTCGACAGCTTCCATCCCGGTCACCGTGAGGACGGCCCGGACAACCACAGCTGCCGCGAGGACAATCTCACCCCGCCCCGTCTTGATGCCAGCGATCTGCCCACGCTTGGATGGAGGAAGCTCGGCGATCCGTGTGATCAGCGCGTCCAACCGATCGGCCGTCAGCAGGTAGCCCTGAACACCAATAGACGGAAGTCCGTCCTCATTCCTAGCTGCTGCTGCAAGATTTCTGATGGCGCCACCCACGGCAACCATCGACCCGCCGATATCGGCGATGCCAGCTTCCTGCAGTGCCTCAACCGCGTGTCGGCTGAGCGCTTTGATGTCCTCCGGGCGAGCGGGTTCGTCGCGGTCAGGCGACAGGAAGTGCTCGGTCATGCGAACAGCCCCGAGCGGCCAGGAGCCACAGCTAACGGAGTCCCGGGCCTCCACCTGACAGAGCTGCAGGCTGCCCCCGCCAATGTCCAATGTCCAACCGTCTGTCAGCGCAGTGGAGTTGACGGCCGCGAGCATTCCGTAGCGAGCCTCCTCAGCAGTCGAGAGAACCCTCACCTCCGGCGATCCAAGGGCCTCTGCAAGGGCAACGAACTCCGGCCCATTGCGGGCATCGCGGATCGCGCTTGTGGCCACCGTGATCGTGTCTGCGGCCTCGATGCCAAACGCGCGCCGGGCATGGTCGAAAAGTTCAACTGCCCGCAAGCCACGCTCAATGCCATCGTCGCTCAGGCTTCCGGTGGCGTCAAGCCCCTGTCCAATACGGACCGTCTCGTTCAGCTCATCGGCTCGGCGCCACCACTCGCCCGGAACCCATTCGTAGACCACCATGCGGAATGAGTTGGACCCAAGGTCCTTCACGACTGTGCGGCGGGGCTCCACTCTCGCTCCTAAGAACGGCCGAGAAGTTCGATCCGATACCCATCCGGATCAGCGACAAAGCAGAGGCGCGTTCCGCCCTCGCGGATTGTGTAGGGCGGCTTCTCGGGCTCAATGCCCAGACCTGACAGCCGCTCCAGCGCAAGGTCAATGTCACCGACGGCAAGAGCAATGTGCCCGTAGCCCGTGCCGATGTCGTAAGGCTCAGTCCTGTCGTGGTTGAGGGTTAGCTCGAGCCGCGGTTCGTCACCGTCACCAGGGAGGTTCATGAAGAGGTTGGTGGCCTCGGACCCAATTGGGATGCGCCCGACTTCCTCAAAGCCAAGTGCCTCATAGAAGGTCTTTGACCGATCGAGGTCAAGGACTCGGTAGCAAGTGTGGATCAGGCGCATACTCCCAGCCTACGGTTGCCTGTGGCGGAAGCCACAGGAACTCATACAGGTACGATGCGCCTGTGATCACCGAGCGTTCTGAACATCCCGACTGGCTTTCCAACACATGGCTCGTAGTTGACGAGCCGGGTGGGACCGCGGTGCTGATTGACGCTGGCGGGCCCGTGGCCCCGCTGCTCGCGCGAATCGAGGAGTTGGAGGCAACCCTCGCAGCAGTTCTGTTGACACACCACCACTACGACCACGTCGCTGAGCTTGCCCTAGTGCTGGAAGCTCACCCAGGAACGCCTGTCCTTGCTCACCCGGTTGAGCGCGAGCTGTGCGAAGGCACTACCGGAGACCTCAATCCCGGTGAGGCGATCGCCTTTGGTCAGATGACCTTTGACCTGCTCCACACCCCCGGCCACACGGCTGGCATGGTCGCTCTCGTACTTCGCGGGGAAGTCTTGGAGGTCTTCACGGGCGACACACTCTTCCTCGGCTCAGTTGGCGGAGTAAGAGCCCCAGGCCATACAACCTTTGAGGACCTTCGCGCCTCCGTTATGGACACGCTTCTGGCACTGCCACCCTCAACGGTTATCCGGCCTGGACACAGCGAGTCATCAACCGTGGCAGCCGAACTTGAAGCGAACCAGTTTGCGCGGATCTGGCAGGGCCTTGACCCTGAAGGTTCCGGGCGTTGCACTGTCAACGGTGAGGAAGCCGAGCTGATCCTGCTCGGCCCCGACTACGACGGTGGTCACAAGGCTTGGGTTCGCTGGCCTGACGGGAGCGACGACCTCGTCCCCGGCTCCGTTGTAGAGCAGTGAATTGAACCGACGCGCGGCCGTTCTGCGACTGGCCCTGTTGGCCACTCTGATGGGCGCTGGGGTCACCTTCTTCTTTGTTAGCGGCATTAGCGCCGGTGAGGTCCGTGACCGCGTGCACGAGGCGGGCCCATGGGCACCATTGGTCTTCATCGTTGTCAGTGCGGTCCTAACCGTCCTGTTCGTTCCGGGCCCACTGTTGGCGGCGTCAAGTGGCCTGCTGTTTGGAACGGCGCTTGGCGTGCCAATCTCAATTGCCTCGGCGACATTGGGCGCCGTGCTTGCGTTCTCAATCGCCCGCTGGTGGGGTCACGACGCTGTCGAGCACCTTGCCGGGCCACGGATTGCTGCCATTCGGGAATGGATTGGAACCCGCGGCTTCCGGAGTGTTTTCTACGCACGCTTGGCGCCCGGTGCTCCGTACAGCCTTGTCAACTACGCGGCCGGTTTGGCGCCGATCAGCCTTCGGGACTTTGCCCTTGCGACGATGATCGGCTGCTCCCCGAGGGCCTTTGCTTACACCGCACTGGGCGGATCGTTGGACAACCTCGACAGCCCCGAGGCGATCATTGCCGTGGTTGTGCTCGTCCTGATGGCAGTGATCGGCTTGGCCCCCCTGATCAGAGAGCGGCGCCGCAGGCTTACGGAATCGTCTGGACC
This sequence comes from Actinomycetota bacterium, assembly GCA_009699865.1. Taxonomy (GTDB): domain Bacteria; phylum Actinomycetota; class Thermoleophilia; order Solirubrobacterales; family Solirubrobacteraceae; genus WLNJ01. The sequence goes on along the minus strand of WLNJ01000004.1, from coordinate 59,319 downwards.
TGAAACAGACTTGTAGTTCCGGGCGTGCCGCTTGGCAGGCCAGCGGTGATGCCAATGCGATCACCTGACTTGACCCAGCCCTCTTCAACGGCGCGAGCTGCTGCGTCTGCGATCAGATCCTCAGTAACTTCATGCCGCATCATCTCGGCGGCCCTGACGCCCCACATGATGTTGCACCTGCGGACTGTCTCACGGCCAGGTGAGAGCGCGTAGATCGGCACGCACGGCCGGTGTGCTGAGACGAGTCGGACCGACCGACCGGAGAGCGTTGGGATCACGAGGGCCGCGAGATTGAGGTCCCGCGCTGACTCGGCTGCAGTGTGCGCAATCGAGTAGGCGGGGTCGCGCGCATCCCGCTCAACTCGCTCCTCATTCCAGCGTTCAAGCGGAAGCTCAGTCTCAGTTGTCCGAGCAATCGAATCCATCATCTGGATCACTGCCACAGGGTCAGCGCCGATCGCGGTTTCCTGGGAGAGCATCACTGCGTCAGTTCCGTCCAAGATTGCGTTTGCCACATCTGTGACCTCAGCGCGAGTTGGCCGCGGGGCGTAGACCATCGAGTCGAGCATCTGAGTCGCAGTAATTACGGGCCTGGCGTAACGGCCAGCTAGGGCAATCAAGCGCTTTTGGACGAGGGGGACCTGTTCAAGCGGCATTTCGATTCCTAGATCACCTCGGGCAACCATCACACCGTCAGCGGCCTTGATGATCTCCTCAGCCCGTTCGACGGCCTGCGGCTTTTCGATCTTGGCGATGATCGGCAAGCGGCTGTGCTCGCGGACCTTGGCAATGTCATCTGCGGAACGGACAAACGAGAGGGCTACAAAGTCAACACCTGCCTTCTCCCCAAACTTGAGTAGGTCAAGGTCGTGCTGTGACGCTGATGGCAGTGCGGCCGCCTCACCGGGCACATTGAGGCCGCCTCGCGCACCGACTGGTCCGCCAGCTTCGACACGCAACTTCAGCAAGCCGCCGCCCGGAAGTGCTTCCACCTTGAGCCGAACAAGGCCATCCGCCAAGTAGACGGCCTCCCCAACGGAAAGCGCGTCAGCCAAGCCTGGCCAGCTCAGTGACATGCGTTTCGCATTGCCCTCGAACTCCTCATTGCAAACGATCTCCAGCAGCTCGCCGGTAGCAAGCTCAGCAACTCCACCCTCAAGCGGTCCGATCCTCAGCTTGGGGCCGGGCAGGTCCTGAAGGACGGCAACCCAGCGACCAACCTGCTTGGCGGCAGCACGGATTCGCTCAATGTTCTCGGCGTGCTCCTCGAGCGTTCCGTGGGAGAAATTCAACCGGGCAACATCAAGACCGGCCTCAATCATGCGCACTAGGACGTCTTGGTCACGCGAGGCCGGGCCGATGGTGGCGACGATCTTTGTTGAGCGCATCTACTTATGACCGTACCGCTGACTGGCCCTAAATCTGTGAACGGCAGGTCAACGGCCAGCCAAAGCCCGATTCTCGCTCAGGGAGCTTCCATGTCCGGGAACCACTCAGCCAGGTGCTCGCGCATTGCTGTCCTGACGGCAGCGCGCTCCTCAGACGAGGCCACGCGGAAGCGCATCAGCAGTTCCTTCTGTTCGCGGTACTCAACACCAGCGACAGTCCAACCGTTGACGAGGCGCTCAAACAAGAACTCAACTGACCGCTGCCATGCGTCCTCTCGAGCAGCCCCGGGACGGTCATGTAGGCCCGACGCGGCTTTGGCGTACTGCTCCCGTGTCTTGAGGGACATGACGCAGCGCAACTGAATTGACCCACCATCGGCCAGCGCCAGCGTGTACTCCGCATCGGGAATTGAGGGGAGGTCCTCCCCTCCGCGCCGTCGCGAACGTTTACCCATTCTCAGGTTTCGCGGGCTGCGGTTTCCAACAGCGAACGGACATCGCCCAGGAGTGGATCCGCGTGCCCAGCCCAAGCCGCTGCCGGCTCCATCTCAGCGAGCTTGAGGATGCTCGCCCGAGCCTGGTCAGTGTCCAGATTGAACGCACTGTGAGGAACACGCGCAAAGCCCTTGCGGCCTGTCTGAGGGTCAAGTGTGTAGAAGCAGTCGCTGACCAGAGCCAAGCGGTCGGACTCGCGCCAGAGGCCAATCAGGCCCGGAGCATGGCCGGGCAGGTGGATCACCTTGAAGCCGGCGACCTCATCCCCTTCGTCAAGAGTTCCGGCTACATCAACCGGTCCGCCGTCCCAATGCTCAAGAAGTCTTGGCATCAACCAGCGTGCGTGCCTGTCGAGCTTGTCCATCTGGAAGTAATGCTCGCCGCCGTCGCTCTCAGCGTCAGCCTTGTCTGCCTGATGGCAGAACACGGGGACCGCGAGTCCTGGCGCAACACCACGGTGGTCGGCGTGGGCATGGCCGAGGACAACCCGGTTAATGCCTCCGAAGCGAGCCCCGGCTGCGGCGACTGAGTTCGTCATCGCCTTGATGCCGCCGTCAAAGACGGTTACGCCACCCTCTTCTTCGATCAGGTAGACGTTCATCGTCTTGGATGGGAATCCACCCCGGATCACCCAGACGCCATCGGCAACAGCCTCAGGCTCCGATGCCGCAAACTTGCGGCCAATCTTCGTTCGCGTGTTGGTCAGGGCAGTGAGGCGCTCCTCAGTCTTTGACCCGCTCTCGGGCAAGGCGCCGATCTGACGGGCGAACTCAGCCCCATCGGTATAGGCCGCGTTGCCCGTGATCTTCCCGCTAGCGACGGTGAGGACATCACAGCCCTCCATCTCAATGCGGGCACCGGTTGGGTCCACGCCTTGGAAGCTGCCCGGTCCGGCGAAAGTACCGGTCATCAGCCAGCGCACTGCGCAGCGGTCAGCTTCGGATGTGGTCGAAACAACGCTCATCTCAAGGTCGGGGAAGGCCGCAAAGAGTTCGTCGAAGTAGTCCGCTACGGCCTTGGGGCCTTTTAGATCAGCGAAGCCAAAAATGTGGTCCACGCCATCATCGGCCCAGCAGGCAGCCATACCCACAGAATCGCGTGCGGCAACCGCCGCGAAGTAGCTGATTGCTACTGCCTGTGCCTCAGTGATTGCTGCGTCCTTGCTGCTCATGTCCCGTCCTCCCAGTTAGGTCTTTTCGGAGTCTAGGTCGTCATGAGTGGCCGCGCATCCCAAGCTGGGGACAGGTTGGGTCGGCGCCCGGGCGCGCGTCGCTCTATCGTGGGCATCCGTGTCCGCGACACCCCGCAAACCGAACCTGAGCCGTGGCGAGAAGGTCATTCCTGGCCTCTGGCGCCTGAAGCTTCCGCTGCCATGGCCGCTGGTGCCGCACGGCAATGCGTTTGCTGTTGCCGACGGGGACGGACTGCTGCTGATTGACACCGGTATTCACAGTGAGGAATCGATGGACAACCTTGAGGACGCACTCAACCAGTGCGGACTCTCAGTGGACATGGTCCACCGCATTGTCTGTACCCACGCGCACGCTGACCACGCAGGTCAAGCCATGTCAATCAAGGACCGCACGGGTGCCGAGATCTTGATCAACCCAGCGCTTGAGCACATGCGCGGATATGTCAGTGACCCGGATGGCACCTTGGACTACCGACTCTCACGCGCCCTGCTGTGCGGAGTGCCGCCAGAAGCAGTCGAGCGTCAGCGAGAAACACGCCGCGGAATGAACTCGGGCTTTGACCGGGTCCTTGAGCCAGACCGCGACTTGGTTGAAGGCATGACCATCCCCAGTGACCTCGGAGACCTCAACGTCATCGAGACCCCGGGACATGCCCCATCGCATGTTGTCCTGCATCAACCTGAGGGTCGTCTGCTCTTCAGTGGCGACCACATCCTCGGACGCGTATCCCTCTATTACGACGTGGGCTACACCCCGGACCCAGCAGGCGAGTTCCTTGCGTCACTCGACAAGGTCGCCTCGCTTGGCGCTCGTCTCTGCCTGTCCGGCCATGGCAAGCCCGTCAACGCGATTCCTGAGCTGGCCGCAGCCAACAAGGCGGCCGTCGAAGGCCGTCTGCGCGCAATCCGCTCGTCGCTAGCGACAGAGCCGCTGAGCGCTTGGGAGATCACCAGCCTGCTCTACGAGGGAATGCCTGAGGAGCCGCGGATCGGCTGGTTCCTGCCTGAGACTCTTGCCTACCTGACGCACCTCGCCATCCTTGGCGAAGTGGTCCGTGATGGCGGCGAGCCCGTTGAGCGTTGGGCGGTAGCGCCCGCTGCGTCGCAAGCAACTGCTGCGGCTTAGACTTCGCCTCATATGAGGATTGACACGCTGCTGGCAGAGCGCACTGAGCCGCTCTTTTCATTCGAATTCTTCCCCCCCAAGACTGAGGAGGGCGAAAAGAACCTCCTCGAGGCGGTTGCGGCCCTGCGCGAACTTGACCCTGCGTTTGTCTCAGTGACTTATGGCGCCGGTGGTTCTACCCGCGATAAGACCCTTGAGGTTGTTGACACAATCAAGAAGGAGTACGGGCTTGAGGCCATGGCCCACTTCACCTGTGTCGCAGCGACCGTTGACGAACTCCGCGCAACACTGGACAAACTCTCCGATATTGGTGTTGAAAACGTCCTCGCTCTCCGTGGTGACATGCCCGACGGTGGCGATTGGACGGCAACGGAAGGTGGCTTGAGCTACTCGAGCGAGCTGGTTGAGCTAATCAACCGCGAGTACCCACAGTTCGCAATTGGCGCAGCCTGCTTCCCGGAAACCCATGTTGCTGCGACCAGCCCAGAGGACGACCTTGCACATCTCGCCGAGAAGGTCACTGCTGGCACGGATCTCCTCGTTACACAACTGTTCTTTGACAACGCTGTCTACTTTGACTTCGTTGACCGGGCGCGCGCAGCCGGAATCACCGTTCCGATTGTCCCAGGTGTCCTCCCAATCACCAACATCGCCCAGCTGACCCGCATCACGTCACTCTGCGGCGCGGCACTTTCCCACGACCTGATGGCGGAACTGAACGCCCGAGCTGACGATCCCGAAGCGGTCCACCAGTTCGGTGTTGCCTACGCCACGCTGCAGTGCGCGGAACTGCTCGCCGGCGGAGCACCAGGCATTCACTTCTACACACTCAACCGCTCTCCCGCGACGAGGGCAATCCTCTCCGCACTGCGCCTTCACCGGCCTTGGGAGAATTCGAAGTCCTAGCTGGGTGTAGGTGTAGCGAACTCGACGTCGTGGGCGATCTTCGCCGTGCCGTCGCGCTGGTAACGGATGTCAACCACATCGTTCTTGCGATAGGTGCCAATACCGAAAGCCCCTAGGAACCAACGCCAGAAGCCGAGGTTCCCTTCCTTCACAAGTTCACGGGAAACCACAAGCTCGTCGGCTGCGACCCGAAAGTCGATGCCCTCCTTGAGTTCCACGCCATTGACATAGACGCCGAGCGGAGGCCTAACTCCTGCTGGAAGCTGAATCCGTGTCTCGCTCATAGGTCGATTATCACCACCTCAGACTCCCCACGCGCTTTGGCCTGCCGACGGGTCCGGCCGCCGGACCCGTCATAATTGGGAGATGCGATTGATTGGAAACTTGATCTGGCTCGTCTTCTCGGGCTTCTGGCTTGCCCTTACTTACTTTGTCGCGGGAGTGATCATGTGCGTCCTGATCATCACCATTCCCTTCGGACTTCAAGCGTTCAAGCTTGCGAACTTCTCGCTCTGGCCCTTTGGCCGAACCGTGGTTGAGAAGCCAACTGCTGGTGCCGCATCGCTGATTGGCAACATCATCTGGCTGCTCGTATGTGGAGTCCCGTTGTTGATCATGCATCTCGTCACAGCAGGTCTGTTGGCCGTGACGATCATCGGCATTCCGCTCGCTATCGGCAACCTCAAGATGATCCCAATCTCCCTGCTTCCATTTGGCAAGGTGATCGTTCCGATCAGCTCTCTCGCACCGGGCACCCCAGCCCCCGTGTATTACACGCAGCCTGGCAGCAGTTCCAACAACGGCTGACCCGACGGTGAGCAGTCCCAGTTCCGACCTGATCTACGGGATCAGGCGCTCAGCGAGAGCAAAGCGTGTCCGTGTGACAGTTGACCGCAACGGCGTAACCGTGATCCTGCCCCAGGGGGCCAGTGATCGCACAGCTGAGACTGCAGTGGCACGTTTGGGCCCATGGATCCGCGACCGGCTCTCAGAGCAGGAAGCCGCCACGGAGATTGTCCGCGGTCGGGGCGGGCGAGTCCCATGGCTTGGCGAGTTGATCCCCGTGATCACGGAGAAGGGCCGCAGCATCGCTCGCCGTGACAGTGCCCGGATACTCGTACCCGAAGGCGACAGCACCGCAGCACTTGAATCGCTCTACCGGCGAGCCGCGCGTTTGGAGTTCACCGAACGCCTCGACCGGATCACCGAAGCTTGCGGGCAGAGCTGGACATCGCTGCGAATTGGAGACATGAAGACGCGCTGGGCATCATGTGCGCCGGGCGGACGGATGAGCTTCTCGTGGCGGCTGATGTTGGCGCCGGCCGAGGTCCTCGAAGCAGTCGTCTGGCATGAGGTCTGCCACCTTGACGAGCCAAACCACTCCGCTCGGTTCTGGGCTCTGATGGACCAACGGTGCCCGGGCCACCGTGAGCATCGCGCGTGGCTGACCAGCCACGCTGCTGAGCTGGTTCTCTAGCGAACTCCCAGTTCGCGGCGTAGGGCCTGCCAGGCGGTTTCCTTGCCCTTGCACTCAACCTGCTTACGCCCTGCGCCCCCGATCCATGGAAGCAGGCTGCCGTCACCCCGCACATCCATGCCGCAGCGCACCTTGGGCACAAACCTCTGCGGGCCTTTCAGCTGGACCCGCATGGCGACGAGGTCTTCTGGCTGGAACTCTCTGATCTTCAGATCAACAGCCGCGCTCGGCGTCCTAGTCGCCGCAGCAGCAGTCTCCGCCTGAAGCTGTTCAAGAGCCCGTTTGAGCGAGTCCCACTGTGAACGGCGCACTTTGGCACCGTCGCGCACCACCAACCGCCAGCGTTCAGCCATGGCCGCCGCTCAGCGGGCGTCGATGGGTGCGTAGTTGAGGTCGCGCTGGCCCGTGTAGATCTGCCGTGGACGGGCGATCTTCTGCTCAGGGTCATCGACCATCTCAAGCCACTGTGCGATCCACCCACTGGTGCGAGGGATCGCAAACATCACGGGGAACATCTCAGCCGGCATCCCAAGCGACTCGTAAATCAGCCCGGAATAGAAGTCAACATTGGGGTAAAGCTTGCGGCTGATGAAGTAGTCGTCCTCAAGGGCGATCTTCTCAAGCTCAACAGCAATCTCCAGCAGCGGGCTCACTCCGGTGACCTCAAAGACGTCATCGCAGGCCTTCTTGATGATCTTTGCGCGGGGGTCGTAGTTCTTGTAGACACGGTGACCAAAGCCCATCAGGCGCTCGTTGCCAGCCTTGACCCCATCGATGAAGTCGGCGACGCGGTCTTTGGACCCGATCCTGCGGAGCATTCTGAGAACAGCCTCGTTGGCTCCTCCGTGCAATGGGCCGTATAGCGCTGCTACGCCCGCTGCCACCGCCGAATATGGATCAACCTGTGATGACCCGACTGCCCGAACGGCGCTTGTGGAGCAGTTCTGCTCGTGGTCGGCGTGGAGGATGAACAGAACATCCAGAGCACGCTCCAAGCGCGGGTCAGGCTGGTACTTGAGCTCGGCAATCTTGTAGACCATCGAGAGGAAGTTGCCCGGGTAGGAAAGGTCGTTGTCGGGGTAGACGTATGGCATTCCGCGGTTGTGGCGATACGCAAACGCTGCGAGCGTCGGCATCTTTGAGATCAGCCTGACCACATGACTGCGCCGGATCTCCTGATCGTGAATTTCGATCGCATCGGGATAGAACGTTGAGAGGGCACCAACCGAGGCGAGGAGCATCCCCATTGGGTGCGCGTCGTAACGGAAGCCCTGAATGAAGCTCTTGAGGTTCTCGTGCACGAAGGTATGCGTGGTTACCTCGTGAGTCCAGTTGGAAAGCTGGTCCGGGGTGGGAAGTTCACCGTGGATCAGAAGGTAGGCAACCTCAAGGTAGGTCGAGTGCTCCGCTAGTTGCTCGATCGGATAGCCGCGGTACTGGAGCACTCCGGCCTCACCGTCGAGGTATGTGACGGCAGAACGGCAAGCAGCAGTGTTCATAAAGGCCGGGTCGTATGACCTCAGCCCGCTACCGGACTCAGGGTCCTTCAGGCCAAGCAGGTCAGTCGCACGGATTGTGCCATCCGTGATTGCAAGTTCGGCAGTTTCGCCAGAGCGACTGTCTGTGACGGAGAGGTGCGGACCGGAGCCTTCGCTCACGGAGCGCCCTGGTAACGGCTCTCGGTGGCCTCGCGCTGCCCTTGGTAGTGGCTGCCAAGCCCTTCGGAGCCATATGGCGCCTCGGCTGCAGCGTCCAAGGTCATGAATGAGAGTTGGGCGATCAGCAGACCGGGCCAAAGCTTGATTGGGATGCGGGTGAGGTTGTTGAGCTCAAGGGTGAGTGTGCCCTTCCAGCCGGGATCGCAGAAGCCGGCCGTAGCGTGGACGATCAACCCAAGGCGGCCGAGGGAACTCTTGCCTTCGATCCGCGCCACGATGTCATCAGGGATCTCCACCCATTCGAGCGTTCGCGCAAGACAGAACTCACCGGGGTGGATAACGAAGGCTTCTCCTTCGGGAACGATGACCTCTTCGGTCAGGTTCTCGGGCGGCTCGCGCAAGTCAATCGCTGTTACCTGGTGGTTGTTGAAGACTCTGAATGAGTCTCCAAGTCGCAGGTCAACTGACGCCGGCTGGATCTTGGCTGGATCCCACGGGTCAATCTTGATCCGGCCCTCTTCTACTAGGCGGCGGATCGTTCCATCCGAAAGAACTGAAACTGGTTGACTCACAAGGGGCAGTCTGACAGGGAAAGGGTCGGTTACGCCGCCCGGTCAGTCGACCGAAACGGTTTGGCGTGGTGGACCTGAGCGAACCCGGGCTGGAGCGGGTGGCTGCGGTTCCCCGTGCGGACCGCGGCCGCGGGGGCGCCGTGGTAGGTCAGGACTCTTACTTCCACCGCCGTTATCGGAGTGTTCATCCTCCGGGACGGCCTTGATTGCCCACCTGACGATGCCGAGCAGCATCAGAATCGGAATCTTGAGAACCACCATCATGAAGAACATTGTCGCGGTCATTGAGCCGTTTATCTTAGAGGTCAGGGTGACTTTCGTCACGCGAATAGTGGTTGCCTGTGCGCCCGGTTGAGGAGACTCGCGGGTGACTCAGCCGCGGAGTTCAAGCGGGACGTCTGTGAAGCGGGTGATCCGCTCCAGTTCAGCAACCCGCACGAGCACTTCACGTGGGGCAAGGCGCGCAACGCGCTCAGTGCCGAACTCTTCAACGTTGAAGGATGCGAGAGCAGTTCCGTATGCCATGGCGCGAACGAGAAGGTCGTGGTTGATCTCCTGGTCAGTGTGGGCTGCGACATAGCCAACAAAGCCGCCGGCGAAAGTGTCCCCTGCTCCGGTTGGGTCAATCACGTTCTCAAGTGGGTAGGCCGGAAGGGAGAAGAATCCGTCCTTCGTGAACAGCGCGGCTCCGTACTCGCCTTGCTTGCCGACGACTGCCTTGGGGCCCCATGAGAGCACCTCGCGCGCTGCGGCAACAAGGTTTGGCTTGCGGGTCAGCTGACGCAGCTCTGCATCGTTGAGAATCACGCAGTCAACTGAGGAGATGACCTTCTCAAGTGATTCCTTGGCGATGTCAATCCAAAGGTCCATTGAGTCCATCGCCACGAAGCGGGCGTTGGTGCACTGGTCGCGCACTGCCTGCTGAATATCAGGCTGGATGTTGGCGAGGAAGACGGTGTCAGCGTCGCGTGAGGCGTCGCTGAGCTTGGGCTCGAAAGTCTCGAACACGCCAAGACGCGTCTCAAGTGTGTCGCGGGAGTTGAGGTCCCAGCCGTATTCACCAGCCCAGAAGAATGTCTCGCCGCCAGCGACGCGCTCGACATCGTCGGTGCTCGTTCCGCGGGTTGCGAGGATCGCGAGGTCTGCGTCGGTGAAGTCGTCACCGACAGGGCCAACTGCACGAACCTCGTCAAAGAATGAGGCGGCAAGAGCGAAGTGGGTGGCTGCCCCACCGAGCATGCGCTCGCGGTGCCCGAACGGAGTTCGGACGCTGTCATATGCGATTGATCCAACGACGGTAAGGGCCATGGACCCAGAGGCTACCTGTGGCGGTGCGTTCGCGGAGTGCCGCAACGCGCGCACCATGGGTACCCTCCCCAACATGAGAGCCATCCAAATCACTGAATTCGGCGGACCCGAAGTACTCAAGGTCGTCGAGCTGCCCATCCCTGAAGCTGGCGAAGGCGAGGTACTGATCCGTGTCACGCGCGCAGGCTTGAACTTTGCTGACACGCATCAGCGCCAGAACGACTACCTCGCGCCATCGGAACTACCGATGATCCCGGGCGTTGAAGTTGCCGGCGTTCGTGAGGACACGGGTGAGCGGGTTGTATCGATGTGCGGAACCGGTGGCTATGCCGAGTACGTCAAGGTCCCAGCGATGATGGCTGTGCCGATCCCCGAAGGGGTCAGTGACGAAACAGCCGTCGCGATGATGGTCCAGGGCATGACTGCCTGGCACCTCTACAAGACGATCGGCCGCGTTGCCGAAGGGGAGTCAGTGGTGATCCAGGCCGGTGCGGGTGGCGTTGGAACCCTTGCCTGTCAACTCGGGCACGCACTCGGTGCGGGCCGTGTGATCGCCGTCGCCTCGACCGAGGAGAAGCGCGCACTCTGTCTTGAACTTGGCGCTGACGCTGCGATCTCCTCCGAGCCTGAAGGCATGCGCGACCGGATCATCGAAGCCAACAACGGCAAGAAGGTTGATGTTGTTTTTGAAATGGCTGGCGGTCAGGTCTTTGAGGAAAGCCTCAACGCTCTAGCTCCCTTCGGCCGAATCTGCGCCTACGGACTCGCCTCACGTGAGCCCAACGAGGTAAGCAATGGCAGGCTGATGCAGAAGTCATGGACTGTTGCCGGCTTCTGGCTGATGCACTGCCTGACCAAGCCCGAGATGATCGGCGAGGCGCTCGGCGACCTGTTTGCCCGCGCCGGTCGTGGCGAGCTCAAGGCAGTCGTCGGCGAGGTCTACCCACTAGACCAAGCCGCAGAGGCACAGACCGCCCTTCAGGAGCGGCGCACCACGGGCAAAGTCTTCATCGACCCGACCAAGTAAGACGGGGAAGGTCCGCCCGCCAAAGCCTTGGCGGCGGTTCCCCCCTATGCTCCTTCGAAGTGACGACATTTGCAGACCTTGGCCTTGCGCCTGACATTCTTGAGGCGCTGACCGAGGTCGGCTACGAGACGCCATCTCCAATTCAGGAGCAGGCGATCCCCACACTCCTCGGCGGCTCCGACATGATCGGCCAAGCCCAGACCGGTTCAGGCAAGACCGCAGCCTTCGGTCTCCCCCTCCTTCAGTATGTGGATCCAAGCGACCGCGACGTCCAAGCACTGGTGCTCACTCCGACCCGCGAACTCTGCATTCAGGTCACTCAGGCCATCCGCTCCTACGGATCCAAGAAGGGCATTGATGTCGTTGCCGTATTCGGCGGCGCGCCAATTAAGACTCAGCAAGCACAGCTTCGCGCTGGCGGACAGGTTGTCGTCGGCACAGTTGGGCGCGTCAAGGACCTGATCTCCCGCCACTCCCTTGTTCTGCACTCCTGCCGCTTTGTTGTCTTGGACGAGGCCGACGAAATGCTTGACCTTGGATTCCTTGAAGACGTTGAGAAGATCTTGAGCCTTACCCCTGGTAGCCGCCAGACCGCACTGTTCTCAGCAACGATGCCCGCCGAGATCCAGCGCTTGTCAGAGAAGTACCTATATGACCCAGTCCATGTGAAGGTCAAGTCAGACACCCTGACCGTGGACACCGTCGAGCAGTTCTGCCTTGAAGTTCCCCAGAAGGAAAAGCCGGATGCCCTTGCCAAGGTCCTGAAGGCGGAACGGCCAGATCAGGCAATTGTCTTTGTCCGCACCAAAATCGGTTGCGATCGCCTCTTCAAGAAGCTCAAGGACGAGGGCATGAATGTCCGCGCATTGCACGGGGATATGAGCCAGGGATCCCGCGATGGAGTGATGCTCGCTTTCAAGGGTGGCCGTGTGCCAGTCCTTGTTGCCACTGATGTTGCTGCCCGCGGACTTGACGTCAGCACCGTCACGCATGTCATCAACTTTGATGTTCCCAACTCCCCTGACACTTACGTTCACCGCATCGGCCGAACTGGCCGCGTTGGGCGATCAGGTCGCGCCGTGACCTTCTACGAGCCAAAGCAAGCCTCAGACCTCGCTGCCATCGAGAAGCACACCTCAACCAAGATGACCCCTTGGGAGGCTGGTGCCAAGACGAAGCCGCAGACAACAACCGCCCCACCCAAGCGTCACGAGAAGCCAAAGCGCGAGCCGGAAAACGGTACGCCGCCAAAGCCAGAGGAGCCCAGCGTCAAGCTGATCGCCTCCGTCGGCCGGGCGGACAATGTTGAAGTCCGCGACCTAATCAGCGCCCTGACGAAGCTTGGGCTTGAAGGCGAGCAGATCAAGAACGTCACGGTTCTGGAGCGTTTCAGCATGCTCGAAGTCCCCGCCAGTGAAGCTGAGCGCGTCTGCCGCGAAGCCTCTGGTGCCAAGGTCGGCAACGGCGAACTGAAGCTCGAACGCTCAGCCGGCTAGACTGCCATTCATGTCAAAAGCAACCATGAACACCACACAGGGCGTAATCGAAATCGAGTTCTTCGACGAGGACGCACCAAAGACAGTTGAAAACTTCCGCAAGCTTGCGGCCGAAGGTTTCTACGACGGCCTCAACTTCCACCGAGTCATCAAGGACTTCATGATCCAAGGCGGCTGCCCAGACGGCAATGGCACCGGTGGCCCCGGCTACACCTTTGAGGATGAGTTCAATGACCACAAGGTCGTTCGCGGCGCATTCGCAATGGCAAATGCTGGCCCGAACACCAACGGTTCACAGTTTTTCCTTGTCACAGCCGCAGAAACACCTTGGTTGGACGGAAAGCACACCGTCTTCGGTGAAGTAACAAGCGGCTTGGACGTAATGGACTCAATCGAAGCTGTCGAGACCGACGGTCGCGATGCTCCAATTGAGCCGCAGGGCATCATCAGCATCACCCTCGCCGACTGACCCGGACTTCTAGTCCAGACCTAGTCGGACTGTTCAAGGCAACACCGCTGCGGTAGCTTTAGTCGCAGGTGGCGTTGCCCTCTGGCTGCGTCCAACAAGATTCACCCAACAAGGGAGGGGCGAACCAATGTCCAGCACTCACGAAGCACCCGCAGCCGACGGAAGCAGCAGCACCTACGGGTCTGCCAGCACGATCAACGTTGACAACCCCGCCACAGGCGAAATCGTTGGCACAATCGACATCACAACAGCCGACCAGCTTGCCGAAATGGCCGCCCGCGGTCGAGCAGCTCAGCCTGGCTGGGAAGCCCTTGGTTTTGCAGGCCGCGCCGAGGTTTTCGCGCGCTGCCAGAAGTGGATCATGGACAACAAGGAAGAGCTGATCGAGACGATCATCTCCGAGACTGGTAAGACTTACGAAGACGCTCTCCTCGCTGAGATCAGCTACACGGCCGGAGCATTCAAGTACTGGGCCAAGGAAGCCCCAGAGTTCCTCGCTGATGAGCGTGTCAAGACCTCATCCCCACTGGTTAAGGGCAGGAAGCTAATTGTCCGTCACGCCCCAGTTGGCGTTGTTGGCGTGATTGGTCCATGGAACTTCCCAATGACCAACTCCTTTGGCGACTGCATCCCTGCCATGGCAGCCGGTAACAGCGTCATCCTGAAGCCAAGCGAAATCACACCGCTCACTTCGCTTGTGGTTGCCAAGGGCATGAAGGCCTGTGGCATTCCCGAGGGTGTATTCCAGGTCGCAACCGGAGACGGAACGACCGGCGCTGCGCTGATCGACAACGTCGACTTCATCATGTTCACGGGCTCTACCCGTACGGGCCGGAAGGTCGCCGTCAAGGCCGCCGAGAATCTGATCCCTTACGGCCTCGAGCTGGGTGGCAAGGACCCAATGATCGTGATGGCCGACGCTGATGTCGAGCGGGCCGCGAACTTTGCTTCCTACTTCTCAATGAACAATGCTGGACAGGTTTGCATCTCAGTGGAGCGTGTCTACGTTGAGGCGCCGATCTACGACGAGTTCGTCCAGAAGGTCACTGACAAGGTCAAGACTCTCCGCCAGGGACAGTCAACTGGACCGGGTTCGATTGACCTCGGTGCTGTGATCTTCCAGCCACAGATCGACATCGTTGAGGCTCATGTCAACGACGCTGTTGCCAAGGGAGCAAAGGTCCTTACTGGTGGTCATGCCAAGCGAGAGGGTGGCCGGTTCTTTGAGCCAACTGTGCTCGTTGATGTTGACCACACAATGGACTGCATGACCGAGGAGACCTTCGGTCCGACCTTGCCGATCATGAAGGTCGACAGTGTTGACGAGGCGATCCGTCTTGCCAATGACTCGGTCTATGGACTCCAGGCATCAGTGTTCTCTGGCAACACGGAGAAGGCCGAGGCAGTCGCAAGGCAGCTTCAGGCAGGCGCGGTCTGTGTGAATGACTGTCAGGTCAACTACACGGCACTTGAGATCCCGATGGGCGGCTGGAAGACCTCCGGTGTTGGCGTTCGCCACGGCGCCCCGGGCATCCGCAAGTACACCAAGTCGCAGACCATCCTCGTAACCAAGTTCTCTTTTGGCAAGCAGGACATGTACATGCATCCCTACTCCGCCAAGACAACCAACATGTTCGCCAAGCTGCTCGGTTTCCTTTACGGCCGCGGCCGCAACAAGAGTCAGTAGTAGGGAGTACCGCTGCTCGCGCTCGCGTTTGCAGCGTCATCGTCGATTGTCTGGGGGGCTGGTGACTTTCTCGCCGGCTACCTTGGGCGGTCGCGCCCTGTCCTGACGGTTGCTGCCGTCTCGCAGGTCTCCAGTCTCCTGCTTGGCACCCTGCTGATGCTGGCGCTTGGCCAGCACCTGCCCACAGGTGCTCCGCTCTGGTACTCCATGGGAGCTGGCGTCTGTGGTGGCTTCGGCCTGCTGGCCCTTTACAGAGCATTGTCGATTGGCATCATGAGCATCGCAGCACCAATCAGTGCCCTTGCCGCCGGCGTTCCATTTGTCTGGGGAATGGTCCGTGGTGATAGTCCCCACACCCTTCAGCTTGTGGGCGCCGGCATAGCGCTCCTGGGGGCATTGCTGGCCGCTAGGGAGCCCTCCCACGCCCATGTACCGCGAGAGAAGTTCAAAGAGTCAGTAACCCTTGCTCTGTTCAGTGCAGTCGCACTGGGCACCGGCTTGGTGTTTCTCGGCTATGCCGCACCTGGTGGGGCCATGCCGGTCCTTGTGGCTGACCGAATCGCAACAAGCGCCATTACATTGCCGCTGGCGCTGGTCATGGGGCAGATGGGGCGCAGCCAGATGAGAGGCCTGTGGCCAATGATTGCCGTCGGCGTCTTTGACACAACGGCCAACGCTCTCTACATCTACGCATTCCGCCAGCACGGCATGATGTCGATGGTCGGCGTCCTGGCTTCGCTCTATCCAGTCACGACTGTGCTCTTAGCGCGAGCAACTCTCAACGAGACTCTGGAGCGACACCAAGCGATTGGCGTCGGTGTTGCACTCGCAGGCGTCGCGTTGATCGCCGTCTGAGCGAGCCCTCGGGCTCAGCGGTTGGCGCAAGCGTCAATGCCAAGCGATTCCCACGTCACGCGCTCGCGCTGAGCGATCTCCGTGGTCTGGTCCGCAACGCTACGCATGACGATCACTGGATCCCCGCCAAGGGTTAGGTCCTTGGCACCCTTTGAAAGGATGGCGGCCTGCTCGCCCACCAGTTGGACTGCAAGTCCGTAGCTGGCTTGGGTGTCAGACGGTGGCTTGAGGGCCTTCAGGCTCCGGGTCAGCTGGTTGCTGATCGCCGATGACTGGTTCAGGAAAGGACGCACTTGGTCGGCGCCGCTGGGATCCGCGACCAGGGTCAGCGCCTTATGGGCGACATCACAGGCACCGGAGACCTTGTCGTGGAGCTCGCCTGAGTCGAGCGTGTTGCTCCCACACCCCATGCCAGCCGTTGCCAGCATGATCGCCGCGATGCCCAGGGCAATCCGGCGGTAAGTCACCTCAGCTTCACTCCAAGCAGTTGCTCTAGCTCAATGATCGTCTCGGAAGCGTCGGTGTGATGAATGGCAGCCATGCCGAGCTCGCGGGCAGGGTCAAGGTTGAAGTGCAGGTCGTCCACGAAGACACATTCGGCAGGCTCGACGCCTGCGCGCTCAGCCCCAAGCAGGTAGATCTCCGGGGCAGGCTTGCGCATTCCCTCATGGCCGGAGATCACAACCCCATCAAACAGTTCATCCAGAAGGTGCTGTGGGTAACGACGGGTCCCCCATGAGTTGGAGACAAGCCCGGTGCGGATGCCGCTATCGCGGACTGTGCGGACCGCGTCAATCATTGCGTCGTCAGGGCCGACCAGCCCGAACAGCCCGTCAATCAATCCCTCCGGTTCAACGCCGATCAGCTGGGCGAAGTGGGGCTCAAACTCAGATTCGTCGATCAGTCCACGCTCAAGGTCAAAGAGGAGCGACTGGGCCTCAGGGTCAGTCCTGAAAGCAGTTCCGATCGCCTCGGCATCAACATCGTTCTCCTCACAGAAGGCGCGGAACGAGGCGAACAGGTCGGTCGTCATGACCCCGCCCCAGTCAACGAGGAGTGCTGTCTTCTGCTCAGACACTGGCACCCTCAGAGATATCCAATGCTCGCTGTGCAAGTTGGACAACCCCATCGCCAAAGCCCTTGAGGAACTCATCGTCACTGGAGCCTGAGCTCGCGCGCTTGTAGTTGCCCTCCATGAACACGACGGCCTTCCAGATGGCTAAAGCCGTGTACCAGTTGAGGTTGTGCATGGACCGACCGCTCTTCTCCTCATAGCGTGACACCAGGTCAGCCCGTGAGGCGAACCCCTCATTGCGCGTAACTGCGCCGAGTTCAAACATCCCGCGGTCCGGGTCGGCCCGGTCACTCCAGAGCGTGCATAGGTAGCCAACATCAGCCAGCGGGTCACCGATTGTCGCCATCTCCCAGTCAAAGATTGAAACCAAGCGGGCTGGAGCGCCATGGGCGTACATTGTGTTTCCAAGCCGGTAGTCCCCGTGGACAATCGTCGCGGGACCGGATTCGGGAAGGTTCTCCCTCAACCACTGACCAACCTGTTCGACGGCAGCGATCTCGCGGGTCTTGTTGTGATCCCATAGCCCAAGGAAGCGGCTGACTTGGCGCTCAAGGTAGCCGGTTGGCTTGCCGAAGCCCTCAAGACCCGCAGCTTCCCAATCCACGGAATGCACCTCTACAAGGGCATCCACAAGCTCGTCGCCAATCCGGCGATGCTCCTCCGGTGTGTTGAGGCCCTCTGGGACGGTGTCAAGAATTACATCCCCATCAACGCACTCCATTACGTAAAAGTCAGAGCCGATCACCGCATGGTCGCTGCAGGAAGCAAACACCTTTGGTGTCCTAGCGATCGTCCCCTCAAGGGCGGAGAGAAGCCTCGCTTCCCGCAGCACATTGTGAGCCGTCGGCGGCAGCGGTCCCCGGGGAGGACGGCGGAGAACAGCAGTGCGGTCGCCCCGCTTGAGGAGGTAGGTAATGTTGGAATGGCCATCGCCGACTGGCTCAAGGTTGGGAAGCCCGCTTCCGGGGGCAAAGTTGTTGGAGTCAAGGAACTCTGCCAATGGCTCAAGGACAACGAGCGGCTCGCGGTCGTTGTCCGCGCCCTCAGAGTGGGTCAGGACAATGTCATCTGGCGCGATCGGTGTTGGCACCCCGGGGACTCTACTTTCCCCAGGCGCAAAACGCCGGCCTCTCTGTTCGGGAGACCGGCGTTTTTTAAGCCCAATGTTTGGTCGCTAGCGCCTACTTGATGAGGTACCAGCGAGACCAGTTACCCGCCTGGTCCGAAGCGCGGACCCAGTTTGGCTGGAATCCACCAGGCACCGTTACGACTGGGGCCCAATTGGTTACGTAGCCTGAATGCCAGGCGCCTTGAATTGGTGCAGCCTTGGGCATCTTGTCCTTACGCATCCAGAACTGGACCTTGTCAATGCCAGCTGGCCCACGGTCCTTACCTGTAAGGCGGACCTTCCAAGCGTCCGGCTTGTAACCAAGCAGGTGCTTGCGGGCAGCCATGACGACGTACGGAGCCGCCCGGTCCCAACGGTAGGTGGTGGTGTAGACCTGAGTTTGGTCAATTCCGCTGCCGATGTACTTGAAGTACACAGTGCGGGAACCAAAGGTGCCCGGCTTCGCGACAGGGTTACCCCACGGCGAAGTGCTGTAGACGGGGAAATGCTTCGAGTTGGCGAACGTCCGCGAGTTCGACACCACGACTGTCCTCGCACCGGCGGGCCAGGCCGTGTTGAAGCTGAAGGTCGAAAGACCGAACGTCTGAACGGCAGGCGACCCGAAATTGAACGACGCTGGGCCGCTCAGGGTCATTGTGCCCGTCTCGCCAGCTGGCGGCATAACCATCTTGTCGCCGATCAGCCACATCGCCTGTGAAGGCTGGCCGATGTTGCCGGCCTGATCCTTAAGCCGTGCGGTCACGGTATTGAGACCATCGCCGAGTCCACTCAGGTTGAGCGGGTCAGCACAGGTGGCGTAGTCAGCACCATTGACTGAGCACTCGTAGGTGTCGCCTGGGTTCGCACCATTGAGGTCCAATACGGCCGTCGGATCGGGAGTGCCGCTTGGTGGGACATTGGCAATCTCCGGCGTGCCTGGCGCGCTGCGATCAATCGTCCACTCGAAATGGGTGGTCGCATAGTGACCATCAGCGTCAGTTGAGGTGATGTCCAGTGTGTGGACGCCCTCTGGCAGCCCTGATGTGTCGTATGGGCTGCTGCAGGCAAACGGCGGTGAGCCGTCGAGCGAGCAGGTCGTCGTCGTGTCTGCCTGGACTGTGAACTCGATGGCACTGTCAGCAGTGACATCACCAGAAGCCGGAGAGGTAACAACTGGATCAGTTACGAACAGGCCGATTGACCACTTGGCCTCAGTCTCTGCGCCGACATTGCCGGCAGCATCAACGATGCGGACCTTGACGCTCTGCGGGCCGTCGGTCAGTCCGCTCAGCTCCAGTGGGCTGGCGCAGGTTGCCCATGCGCCCCCGTTGATTGAGCATTGGTACTCCTCACCTTCGCCTGCTCCGTCCAGAGTCAGGCTTGCCGTGTAATCGGTTGTGCCGTTACCTGGAATGCCACCGATCATCGGTGCAGCAGGCGCAGTTGTGTCGAGGGTGAAGGCGACCTCAGAAAGAGGGCTTTCGTTGCCAGCAGGATCAACCGCCCAGATCTTGACCGTCACCTCACCATCCTGGGTGTTGCTCAAGTCAAGTGGGCTCGTGCAGTCAACAATGTCACCAGTATTGATCTGGCACTTGTAGGTCAAGCCCTCAACTTGGTCAAAGGTGACTGCGTTGCTGGCCGTGGTCGATCCGTCAGCAGGCGAGGTGATCGTGGCAGCGGCAGGTGCAGTTGTGTCGACCGCCCATGCGAAATCGGACTGGTCACTGACATTGCCCGCGGCGTCAGTTTGCCGCACTGAGAAGGTGTGGTCCCCATCGGTGAGGCCACTGTAAGAAGCGGGTGCCGTGCAGGCAGTCCAAACACCGCCGTCGATCTGGCACTCAGTCGTCGCGCCTTCCTCCGGAGTGAACGAGAAGTCGGCCGTTGCACTGTTGGCAAGTGTTGCCGGATGCGCAGTGATTGCAGGAGCGTCAGGCGCAGTGAGGTCAACAATCCAGTCGACCTCCGATTCAGGACTCTCGTGCCCGACCGCGTCAATCGCCCTGACCTTCATGTTGTGGTCACCCTCAGAAAGACCCGAGGTCGTAAACGGGCTGGTGCAGGCGCCCCAGGTGCCGCCGTCAAGCTGGCACTCAAAGGTTGATCCTGCCTCGCCTGTGAACTCGATCGAAGCCGAGGAGCTGTTACTCGGGTCAGCGGGAACCTTTGTGACGTGGGGCTCCAACGGGGCTGTGTTGTCAACTGTCCAGCTGGCAGTCACAGGGTTACTTGTTCCAAGGGTTGGGCTTACCTGCTTGATCTGCACTCTGTGAACCCCGTCTGCAAGTCCTGTCAATGCAAGCGGGCTGGTGCACGGGGCATAGGCAGCCCCATCCACTGAACAGATAGCCGTGTTGCCGGCACCAATTGAAAACAAGACCGAGGCCGACGTGTCGCCGACGGTGCCGATCGGCACGCTGCTGATGAGTGGCGGATTGACTGAGCCAACTGTCCACGACCGCGAAGCAGCCGTCCAGCCGATGTTGCCGGCGGCGTCCTTTTGAGTCACGTAGAACGTGTGGAAACCGGGGCGCACATTCGAGTAAGTGACCGGGCTGGTGCAGGCCGTGCCAGGTGAGTATTGCCCGCCGTCAACGTGACACTCAAAGGTTGCTCCCTCCTCGCCGGTGAAGGTGAAGGTGGCGGTGGTGCTGCTTGTCACGGCATCCGGGCCACTGGTGATTACCGGTGCGACCGGGGCGAGACTGTCAAGGGTGAAAGTCCAGCTGGCGGGCTCGCTTACGTTTCCTGCCTGGTCCTTCTGCTTGACAAGGAAAGTGTACGTACCGCCGGTGCCGTTGAAGTAGTAATTCATCCAGTAGTTGCTGGTGTTTGTGCCGCAGGCTTGGTAGGTAACACCGTTGTCGATTGAGCACTGGTAGGAGCTGACAGCTTCGCCAGTGAAGCGGAACTGCGCAACGCCACCCGGCCCCAACACTGGTGGCTTCTGCGTGATAACAGGCGGGGCGACTGTCGTGTCAACCGTCCAACTGCGGGTAGTTACGGCACCAACATTGCCTACCGCGTCAATCGCACGAACGCCGAATGTGTGAGCTCCGTCTGCCAGTCCACTGAACGCGAACGGACTGGTGCAGGTTGCCCAAGCACCGCTGTCGAGATGGCACTCCAGCCTGGCACCGGATTCTCCTGTGAAGGTCAAGCTGCCCGAGGTGGTGTTGATTGCGATGTTGTTAGCCAGCGGCCCAGCGCTGATCGTCGGCGCGACCGGAGCTGTGATGTCAATCGCGAAGGTGGTGCTGACCTCTGGTGAGGCACTTGCGCCCGTCTCGGTAGTACGCACCGAGAAGGTGTGTGACCCGCCGGCAAGGCCCGAGTACGAGTACGGGCTGGTGCAGGCAGTCCATGCGCCCGTGCCCACCTTGCATTCCGCTGTGGCCGCAGCGTCTGCCGAGAAGGAGACCGTGCCGCTCGTCGCATTGGACGGAGTTGCCGGGGCCGATGTGATGACAGGTGGCGCGCTGAGTTCAAAGATCCTCAGCGGTGTAGGTACCTGGCGGTCTTGGATGGATCCCGATGGTGTCGGCGCACTCTTGTTGGCAACAATCCCGTAGATGTTGTCGCCCCAACAGTAGATCGAACCGTCGGCAAGCCGGGCACAGTATTGCCTCGAGTCGAAGCCTGAAAGCTGCACGACATTGGAAAGGCTCGGGACCACGGCCCCTGGAGCGTTTGTAGCCGGGCAGGTAACGCCAGGCCAAGGTTGGCAGACAGCGCCGGCGCCCAGCTCGCCGTAGTTGTTCAACTTGCTGAAGCACTTGACGGTGTTGGTGGAGGTGATCCAGCACCCACCCGGGATGAACTGCTTTGCGCCGGTGACTCCGGTGATCTTGACCGGGCCAGGCCCGTTGAACCCGGGAACGGAGCTAGCGACGCCACCCCAGCAGTAGGCCTCGCCGATGGTAGTTGTCGCGCATACCGTTCGGTTAACCCAATCCGTTGCGACGCTGACTGCATTGGTGACACCGTTGGCTGTTACAGGTGTCCGCGAGTAATTGGCGGTCGTGTAGGCGCCGTTACCGTTGCCTAGAAGACCCAGGCCGCCATACCCCCAGCACTTGACGGCGCCTGTTGCAAGCGCTGCGCAAACTGTCTGGTCAGTCGTTGCGATGCTGACTGCGTTGGTGACTCCACTGACACTGACCGGAACCCAGCGGTCGGTTGAGGTGCCGTCACCGAGCTGTCCGTAACGGTTAGCCCCCCAGCACTTGACATTGCCGTCAAGCAGGAGCGCACAGGCGTGTTGGTCTCCAGACACGGAGCCACCGGTGACAACATCCTTGACCCCGCTCAGGCCTGTGACTGTGGTCGGCGTGTTGTTCCTGGCGATGTTTGTTCCGTCACCGATCTGGCCCGCTGTGTTGTCGCCCATGCACTTGACGGTCGTGTCGGCGAGGAGGATGCAGGTGTTGTAGCCGCCGACAGCTACCTTGGTAGCGGTAGTAATGCCGGTAACAAAGTTTACTGTGAACGGATAAGCAGCCAAGTCCCGAGGTCCACCAAGGTACCCGCTAGGGTTGTCGTAACCCCAACACTTGACCCTGCCGTCCGTGCGCACCGCGCACTCGTGGACTTGCCCGCCGCCTGACTGGCCAAGCCAAGTCGCAGTGTCAGCCGAAGCCGGCGTGGCACCCACCGCCCCAAGCGCAGAGAAGGAGAGAACCGCTGCGAGAACGAGGCTGAACTTGCGGAATGTGCGGGTGCGCATCTGGGCGGGGGCTCCTGTTGTTGGATGAATCCGGAGAATTCTAACGGTGGTTAGAACAGACGCGCGGAAGGATAGTTGATGGAAACTACTTCTGCAACAGGGAACCTGTGGTCTGGTCGTGGCGCCGCTAAGGGAACGTCAGCCTTAAGCCCTCGGTGGGCTACCAGCGGCTAGTAACTACTTTGCTGCGCGTGTAGAACCGCACAGCATCACTGCCGTTGGCATGAAGGTCCCCGTCAATGGAGTCCTTCCAACCAGAAAATGGGAACCAGGCAACAGGCGCTGCCACACCAACGTTGACGCCAACCATGCCTGCCTCAACGCCGTAGCGGTAATCACGAGCGGCCTTGCCTGAAGAAGTGAAAATCACAGATGCGTTGCCATAGCGGGATGCGTTGACCAGCTCAAGTGCCTCGGCAAGGTCAGCAGCCCGGGTGATTGCCAGAACAGGGCCAAACAGCTCTTCGCGGATCACATTGTGGTCAGGGCCGGCGCCATCAATAATTGTTGGGGCCAGCTCGGCGCCGCCAGGGCCGCCCTCCCTACGGCCATCCAGCACGATCTCGCAACCGCCAGCTTCAGCGGCGGCAATCTCAGCCTCAATCCGTTCACGAGAAGCAGGCGTAACAACCGGGCAGACATCCGTGGCAGGGTCAGCCCCATCGCCAGTTACAAGCTTCGATGCTGCCTCAACAACAAGCTGAAGAGTTCTGTCCTGCTCGTCCTTGCTGCCAACGAGTACTGCGACTGAACCGGCCAAGCAGCGCTGCCCTGCTGCGCCAAAAGCTGACCCTAGAACGCCTTGGGTCATTACATCCGGGTCCGCATCGGGCATCAGGACCATTGAGTTCTTGGCACCACCGAGGGCCTGACAACGCTTGCCAACCTCAGCGCAGCGGGTTGCGATGATCCGCGCCGTTGTTGCAGAGCCAACAAAGGAAACACCGTTGATGCCAGGACTCTCAAGAATTGCCTCTACGCAATCGCGTCCACCGTTGACAAGGTTGACTACGCCCTTGGGGATCTCATCAATGCCATCAATCAGCTCCATGATCCGCATTGAGACAAGTGGGTCCTGCTCGCTTGGCTTGAGGATGAAGGTGTTGCCACAAGCGATCGCGTAAGGAAGGAACCAGAGCGGGATCATTGCCGGGAAATTGAACGGTGTGATCGCTGCGATCACTCCTACTGGCTGGCGCACCAGCTCAACATCAACACCGGTGGCAATGCCCTCCAAGTTCTCGCCTTTTAGGAGAACTGGAATGGCAGACGCGTGCTCAACTGATTCGATCCCGCGGCCAACCTCACCGAACGCATCATCAAAGGTCTTCCCCATGTCGGTTGTAACCAACCGAGCTAGTTCCTCCCGGTGAGCATCAAGCACCTCACGCAGTTTCATCACCGCACGGGCCCTGACCATCGGGCTTGTTGCCCGCCACGCCGGGAACGCTGTCCGCGCTGCCGCTACGGCTGCCTCAACCTCCACCGCGCCTGAGAGCGGTACTTGGGCAAGGACCTCGCCGGTTGCAGGATTGCGGTCCTCAAGGCGGTCGCGTGAAGGGTCAACGTCAACGAACTGGCCGCCAACATAGTTGCCAATCACTTTGCCTGTTTCAGGTGCTGTTGTGGCCATGTGTCCACGATACCCGCGCGATGCTCGGTATCAGCGACCTTTCCAAACTGGGTTGCGCTTCTCCGCAAAAGCAAGAGCGCCCTCTTGGGCATCCTCACTGGTGAAGACTGGGCCGACGATTGCTTCCTGCCCGTCCCAACCTTCAGCCTCAGACCAGTCAACTGCCTTGGTGAGGATTTCCTTACTTGCCCAGACGGCAAGTGGACCGTTGACGCTAATCGCGCCGGCCAGTTCAATAGCTGCGTCAACAGCGCCGCCAGCCTCAGCAACACGGTTGACCAAGCCAACCTCATAGGCGCGCTCTGCACTGATTGGATCACCCGTAAGGGCCATCTCCATCGCAATGTGGAACGGAATGCGGTTAGGGAGTCGCAGGAGTGCTCCACCGGCGGAAACAAGGTTGCGCTTGGCCTCTGGAATACCTAGCTTTGCGCCCTTGGCAGCAACGATCAGGTCGCAGGCAAGTGCGATCTCCATGCCTCCAGCAACAGCGAATCCTTCGATCGCTGCAATAAGTGGCTTCTTGGGTCCCTTCTTAGCGATACCGGCAAAGCCGCCTTCCTCCAGGAAAGGAAGCTCGCCACGCATGAAAGCCTTCAGGTCCATGCCTGAGCAGAACGCGCCACCGGCACCGGTGAGCACGCCAACCCGGAGTGATTCCGTGGCATCAAGATGGGCAACAGCGTCAGCCAAACCTTGGGCAACAGCGCCGTTTACGGCGTTGCGGGCCTCTGGACGATTGATGGTGATGATGAGAACGCCATCGCGCTCCTCTGTAAGTACTGCCTCTGGGGTTTCGGTCATGAATTGGAGGGTACGGGAATCAGCCGCTTGGGGTAAGGGTTAGGATCGGGCTATGGCACGCGTCTCCAAGCCAATCGAAGACCGAGAAAGGCTTTCACCGCCTCAACGCCGCGCGTTGATCCTTGATGCGGCCAACCGATGCTTCGCGCGGGACCCAGACTGCTCGCTCCGCGACATCGCAGACGAGGCCGGAGTTTCGCGCCAGCTGGTCCAGCTCTACTTCCCCGGTGGTGGCGTCGGGCCTGTGGCCAACGTGCTCTTTGACGAGTTCGTTACGCAAGCCCCTTGGCTCCTCGCTGACCTGCCCGAAGGGATCAGGTCCACGCCCGACCAAACCCGTGCCCGAGTGGAGGTCATCGTTAACCGTGGTCTGGATTGGGCTGAGGCAACGCCTGGCGCTTGGATCTTTGGACCGGGCCGGGACCTTGCCGGATCGGGGATTGGACAGCGCTGGGAAGAGACCCAGCAGGCCATCGCCGCCATGATTTCCTCGTACCCGCCGTTTGGGCTTGATGACTCGCCACTGACCAGGACTGTGATCTACGCGGAGCTGCGTGCACTTGAAGTCCTGATCCACGCATGGCGGACTGGCCACATCTCCCGCGAGGACTGCGAGGCGGCAGCTGTCCTGCGCTTCACGAGCCTGTTCGCAACAACCCTGCCCGCCCTGACCAACTAGCCAAACAGCGTCAGGTCAGGTTCGCGCTCACCGCGCACCACGGCTAGGTCAACCTCAACGCAGGCAATCCCTCGGCTCTCAGCAAGCACCGCGGCCTGAGGACGAATCTTCTCGGCAACCAACACGCCACGGCAATCGGCCATAGCCGGGTCAAGGCGGATGCGTTCCAGATAGCGGCTGAGCTGCTCAACCGCATCGATGGTCGCCTGGCGCTTGACCTCAACAGCAATCCAACCGTCCTCGCCATCACGACACATCAGGTCAACTGGCCCAATGTCTGTTGCCCACTCGCGCCTGACAAGGCGGAAGCCCTCGCCACACCAGTGGGGCGCCTCGGCAAGCGCGGCCTGAAGGTCCTTCTCAATCCCGTCCTTCTCAAGTGATCCAGCCTGCCCCATGTCATGGGTGACGTCGGAATGGACCTTGGTGATGGTGATCTCAAGCCGATCCTCAGTCTTGCCGGCCTTCTTACGGATCACGATCTTGGTGACAGGGTCACCGTCCTCCTCAATCACGGTTGGAGGGGTCATCCAGTTCTGAGGTTTGTAACCACCCGTGTCTGCGTGGACCATCACCGACCCGTCCTCCTTGATCATCAACAGACGCAGCGCGTCAGGAAGGAAGGCCTCGGCCCGGCCCGTGTACCGCACTTCGCATTGGGCAACGATCAAACGCACGCTGTCAGCCTATGCCGCTGATGCGGTGATTGCCTTGGGCTCACTGTCATCCAACCACTGCACGAGCTGACTGACCTCGCGGTCAGGGCCGAACGAGAGGGCCTTCTCGCAAGCTGTGCGGCAGTCAGTCCTGCGGTCAGTCTTGGCAAGGGCATGGGCGTAGCGCGACCATGCTGTTGGCCAATCCGGGTCAATCAGCGTTGCCTCATGGCATGCCTGCACTTCACCACCAACATCGCCTTCGAGCTGACGAACCAGCGCGAGGTCAAGCAGGATCTCCGCCCCAGCGCCCTCAGCGCGGGCCCGCTCAAACGACTCCCTCGCAAGCGCCCGGTCATGGCGTTTGAGGCTGATCCGCCCAACCCGGGCCCACGCATCAGGGTCAGCTGGCCTCAGGTCACAAACAAGGCGGGCACTGTCCAACGCTGGACCCCACGACCCCATCGCCTCGTAGATGCGAGCGGTGAATCTGTGCGCGCCAGGGCTGTCAGGCTCAACTTTGACCCAGTCCCGTGCTGCACGGGCAGCCGCCGGGTAGTTACTGGCTTGGAGGAAGGCTGAGGCGAGTTGGCGCAAGACCACAGGATCGTGCGGAGAGGCGTTGCGGGCGTACACCAAGCGCTTGGCTGCGAGGTCAGGGTCGCCCTCAGCCAAGGCATGCGCGGCAGCAGTCATAAACCGTTCAACACGGTCGGCAGCCTCATCCGGCACACCGAACTCGACGTACTGAAGCGAACCGGCCGGGACAGTCCTGATTCCCACTGCAAAAGTTGCCCTTGCCCACTGGTCGCTCGGTCCGCCCTCACCCGTGAAGTAAATGCCGTTGACCGAACCAACACCCCACTCCGGATACGAAAGACAGCGGGCATAACGATGAACAACTGAACGGTCCGGCACGCGCGAACGGAACGGGTCGTGCACGGCCTGGTCCTTGGCAGCTGCCCTTGCGCGCTCCTCTGCCTCATAAGCCCTCTGACCGGCTTCCTCGCGGGCCTTTCTGGCTGCTGCCGCGGAAGCCCGCACAGCATTACGTGAGACCAAACCGCCGCGAGAGTCCTCCGCCAACGACTCCAACTGGTCAGCGGCCCGATTGATGGCCTGGAGATGATGCTCATGCTCCATCTGCTTGCCCTTCGGTGCAATGTCTGGATGCCAGCGCTTCGCCATCTTTCGACGGGCAAGCTGAACCTGCCGCTTATCGAACGGGGCCTCAAGCTCTAGGAGCAGAAGCGACTGTTCAACGTCAAGGATCTCGGAGGCCATAGCCCACAAAGGTACCGCGCCCGCTGTCAGTCAGACAACCACCTACCTCCGATCCAATATGCGAAGCGCGCCTTTGCGTCCTATGCTCCATTGCTTAATGGCCGGCGAGTTCATCTACACCATGAAGGGTCTCTCCAAGACCCATCTCCCAGACCGCAAGGTCTTTGAGGACATCACCCTTGCGTTCTACCCAGGCGCCAAGATTGGCGTGCTCGGATACAACGGCTCAGGCAAGTCAAGTCTGCTTCGGATCATGGCCGGCATGGACACCGACTACCGCGGTAGCGCAACCCTCCTAGCGGGCGCCACCGTAGGAATCCTCGAGCAAGAGCCACAGCTTGACGAAACCAAGGATGTGCTTGGCAATGTTGAAGAAGGCATGGGCGAAACAAAGGCTCTGCTTGACCGATTCAACGAACTTGCCGCCAACTACTCTGACGAAACCGCTGACGAGTTTGCCCGCCTGCAGGAGCAGATCGACGCAGTCGACGGCTGGAGCCTCGACACAACCCTCAGCGTTGCAATGGACGCTCTGCGCCTCCCGCCCGCTGATGCTGATGTCAGCAAGCTCTCCGGCGGCGAGAAGCGCCGTGTGGCCCTCTGTCAGCTCCTGCTGAAGAAGCCTGACCTGCTGCTGTTAGATGAGCCAACCAACCACCTTGATGCCGAATCCGTGGCATGGCTTGAGCAACACCTTGCCGAATACCCGGGAACCATCGTCGCCGTAACCCACGACCGGTACTTCCTCGACAACGTCGCCGGTTGGATCCTGGAACTTGACCGCGGCAAGGGCATCCCGTTCGAGGGCAACTACTCCGGGTGGCTTGAGCAGAAGCAGAAGCGCATGGCCCAAGAGGAGCGTGAGGATTCCGCCCGCCAGAAGACAATCCAGCAGGAGCTGGAGTGGGTTCGGATGAACTCCTCCTCCCGCCGGGCCAAGCCAAAAGCCCGACTCAACCGTTACGAAGCCCTCCTGGCAGAGGACCGCAATGTCGACCTCGGCAGCGTCCAAATCCACATCCCGGCCGGCCCACGGCTTGGCGGAATTGTCGTTGAGGCTGACGGCCTGACCAAGGGCTACGGCGACAAGCTCCTCTTTGAAAACCTCTCATTCACCCTTCCGCCAGGCGGCATTGTTGGCGTGATTGGCCCCAACGGCGCAGGCAAGACCACCCTGATGCGGCTAATCACCGGGCAAGAGGAGCCTGACGCAGGCAAGCTCACTCTCGGCGAGACAGTCGAGCTTGGCTACGTTGACCAGTCCCGCGACTCACTTGACCCCGAGAAGAATGTTTGGGAGGAAATCAGCGGTGGCGACGAGCACATCATGGTTGGCGACCAGAAGGTCAACAGCCGCGCGTACACCGCCTCATTCAACTTCCGCGGTGGAGACCAGCAGCAGAAGGTCGGCAAGCTCTCCGGCGGTGAACGCAACCGCGTTCACCTCGCCAAGCTCCTCAAAGAGGGCAGCAACCTGCTTCTCCTTGACGAACCGACCAATGACCTTGATGTCGACACTCTCCGTGCGCTCGAAGAGGCACTGCTCTCATTCGGCGGCTGCGCCGTGGTCACATCGCACGATCGGTGGTTCCTTGACCGCGTAGCTACCCACGTCCTCGCCTTCGAAGGTGACTCAGAGGTCGTTTGGTTTGAAGGTAACTTCGAGGCCTACGAGGAAAACCGCCGCGAGCGCCTCGGCGAAGCTGCTGACCGGCCACATCGCATCAGCTACAAGAAGCTGACCCGGTAGTTCCCTCAGACCAGCGGTTCGATCAGCGCGAGCAAATCTGCCGCTGAGTCCGCCACAGCATCAGCCTCACCAAGCGAGCTGGCCTGATGCGGACCTGTGGCAACGGCAATGACTCCAACCCGGTCAGCCCGCGCGCAGGCGATGTCCCTGGGCGTGTCGCCGATGATCACCGTGCGTTCGCGAGGCCATGCAACACGACCCCGTGTTGCACGGGCCCGGGCTATGCCAGGCAGGACAGCACGGTCTTCATGGTCTGACCCAAATGCCCCAGCCTCAAAGTCAAAGTGGCGTGAGATCCCGGCAGCGCCAAGCTTCAGCGCGGCTACACGGTCAATGTTTCCGGTCAGCAAGCCCATAACGAGGTCGTCGCGCGGGGACAGCCCTGACACAAGCTCAGCCACGCCTGGCAGGACACAGTGGGAGAGGTCTGGTTCCACCGTCGCACCGTAGATCTCCACGGCCTTCGTAATAACCCGATCAGCAAGAGGCTCGAAGGACTCGGCGTCCACCCCAGCCTCACCTGCCAGCACGCGGATTATCTCCCTGTCGGTACGACCGCCTGGGTCGATGCTCTGCACGGTGGGCACCTCACGGCCGATGGCGTCCGCCGTGGCCATCTCCAACGCACGGCCGTGCGCTTCGGCTGCCCCGCGCAGAAGCGTCCCATCCACATCCCAAAGAATCAGCAGGCGTGTTTCGGTCAACGGTTGAAGTCAACGTCAGCCGCGAGGCTCAACGCGTACTCGGCGATCAGCTTGGCTGAGAGCTCAATATCGCTCAGCTGCACAACCTCAACCGGGGAGTGCATGTAACGCAGTGGAACTGAGACAAGGCCAGTTGGAACGCCATCCCGTGAGATGTTGATCGCGTCGGCGTCAGTGCTGGTCGTGCGGCCATCAGCGGCGATCGTATGGTCAATCTTCTTCGCCTCTGCCACATCAACAAGGCCGTCGCTGACAACAGGGTGCAGGTTTGTGCCGCGCGTGATCGATGGCCCTGATCCCAGTGGGGATTCGCTCAACGCGCCGGTCTCAACACCAGGTTGGTCAGTTGCGAAGGTGACATCAACGGCGATTGCAACATCAGGGCGCAGTCTGTGGGTCACGGTTGTGGAGCCACCAAAAGTTGTTTCCTCCTGGCTTGCGGCCACAGCAACAACATCAAACGCGGCGCCGCCGGCCTCGGCAACAAGTCGCGCAGCCTCAAGGGCAACGAAGCAGCCGATCCGGTTGTCCATTGCGCGGGAGGCAAGCCGTCCGTTGGGCAGTTCAAGCGGCTCAACGGCAATCACGCCAACATCGCCAACGCGGACATAGGTCTTGGCGTCGTCAGCATCCTTGGCACCAATGTCGATGTGGAGATCCTTGATCTTGGCGGACTTACCGCGCTCCTCAGTCTCCATCAGGTGGATTGGCTTGCGGGCAATCACGCCGGCAATCTTGCCGTTGCGGCCCGCGATCTCAACCCGCTGGCCGATCAAGACAACTGGGTCCCAGCCGCCAACCTGCTGAAAGCGGAGAAAGCCCTTGTCATCAATGTGGCTGACAATCAACCCGATCTCGTCAATGTGCCCAACGATGGCGAGTGTGCGGCCACTGCCCGTTCCCTTGACCCGTGCGGTCGAAGACCCAACAAGGTCACCCTCAACGTCGTCAGTGAACTTGGACGCCGCCTCGCGGAAGACCGCGGCAGCCGCAGCTTCACGACCTGAAGGGCCGGGTGCGCGGAGAAGTTGGAGGAGAGTGTCAGGAGCAGTCATGAGACACCAGCGAGGTTACGGAGAACATACGGCAAGATGCCCCCATGGCGGAAGTAATCCGCCTCCTTGGGTGTGTCAATCCGGACCTTGACGGTGATTGCCTTGCCGTCAGCAGTGATGTCCAAAGTCGTGGGTACATCGCCGTCACCGATGTCGGGAATCTCGAAAGTCTCGTGGCCTGTCAGCCCAAGTGATTCAGGTGTTTCACCCTCAAGGAACTGGAGCGGGAGAACGCCCATGCCAACAAGGTTGGACCTGTGGATCCGCTCGTAGGACCGGGCAATTACAGCCCGGACGCCGAGCAGGCGAGTGCCCTTGGCTGCCCAGTCGCGTGATGACCCCGATCCGTATTCAGATCCGGCAAGGACAACAAGCGGGACACCGGCTGCTTCGTACTTCATCGAAGCGTCGTAGATCGACATCTCTTCACCCTCGGGAAGGTGCAGCGTCACGCCGCCCTCAGTGCCTGGGGCCAGAAGGTTGCGGAGGCGGATGTTTGCGAATGTCCCGCGGACCATCACCTCATGGTTGCCACGCCGGGAACCGTAGGAGTTGAAGTCAACTGGTTCAACCCCATTGTCCTGAAGCCACTTACCGGCCGGCCCATCCTTGCGGATTGCGCCAGCGGGGCTGATGTGGTCAGTGGTGACCGAATCACCAAGCATGGCGAGTACGCGTGCGCCCTCAATCGGCTCGGTTGCCGCCGGAGTTGGGGAGAGACCGTCGAAGTACGGCGCTTTGCGAATGTAGGTGGAGTCGCCATCCCAGTCAAACCGGTCGCCGGCTGGGGACTGGAGGCCTTGCCAGCGCTCATCGCCCTCAAACACACCGTCATAACCGCTGCGGAACATGTCAGAAGCCAGGCACGACTCAACTGTCCTGGCCACCTCAGCGGGCGTTGGCCAAATATCGGCGAGCATCACGTCATTGCCATCAGCGTCCTGGCCGAGCGGGTCGGTGTAGAGGTCAAAGTCCATTGAGCCAGCCAGGGCATACGCAACGACGAGCGGCGGCGAGGCAAGCCAGTTCATCGTTACATCCGGGTTGATTCGGCCTTCGAAGTTCCTGTTGCCTGACAGCACTGCGCTGACGTCAAGCCCGCCATCAGCAACTGCGGCGCTGATCTGGGGCAGAAGCGGGCCAGAGTTACCAATGCAGGTGGTGCAGCCATAACCGACCAGGTTGAAGCCCAGCGCGTTCAGGTCACCGGTCAGGTCAGCCTTGTCCAGATATGACGTGACTACCTTTGACCCCGGGGCCAGTGAGGTCTTGACCCACGGCTTGGCAGTCAACCCCTTGGCGACGGCATTGCGGGCAAGCAAACCGGCGCCGACCATGACCGACGGGTTGGAAGTGTTGGTGCAGGACGTGATCGCGGCAATGACAACAGCGCCATTGGCAAGGTCAAACTCGGTGCCGTCGGCAAGCTTGACCGCCACGGCCTCCTTGACAGCTGTTCCGCCACCGGAAACCTCATTACGAGCTGACAGTGCCCGGCCGTATGCCTCGCGGGATTCGGTCAGTGGCACGCGGTCCTGCGGACGCTTAGGGCCAGCAATTGAGGGGACCACTGTGCTGAGGTCAAGCACCAGCTCCTCAGAGTAGGTCGGCGACTCCTGTCCGTGCTCGTGGAAGATGCCTTGGGCGCGACAATATGCCTCAACAAACTCAACCTGTTCAGGGTCACGACCGGTGAAGTTGAGGTAACGCAGCGTCTCGCCGTCAACGGGGAAGATCGCGCAGGTTGACCCGAACTCCGGTGACATGTTGCCGATCGTTGCCCGGTCTGCCAGCGGCAGGCTGGCAAGCCCGTCACCGTGGAACTCAACAAACTTGCCAACAACACCGTGGTTACGGAGCTGTTCGGTGAGGGTGAGCACGAGGTCTGTTGCCGTCGTGGCCTCAGGCAGCGTGCCAACAAGCTTGACGCCAACCACCCGGGGGATAAGCATTGGCATGGCCTGCCCGAGCATGGCCGCCTCGGCCTCAATGCCACCAACGCCCCAGCCCAGTACGCCAAGCCCATTGACCATCGTCGTGTGGGAGTCAGTACCAACAAGTGTGTCTAGCCATGCGCGCCCGGTCTCCTCATCACGGAAGACAACACGGGAGAGGAACTCAAGATTGACCTGATGGACGATCCCCGTGTCGGGTGGCACGACCGCGAAGCCATCAAAGGCGCCCTGTCCCCAGCGCAGGAACGAGTAGCGCTCGTGGTTGCGCTCAAACTCAAGCTCGGCATTACGCGCAAATGAGCTCGCTGCCCCAAAGGAATCAACCTGAACGGAGTGATCAATGACCAGCTCAGAAGGGACGAGTGGGTTGATCTTCTGCGGGTCGCCGCCGAGGTCTGCCATGGCGTCGCGCATTGCGGCGAGGTCCACAACCGCAGGCACTCCGGTGAAGTCCTGCATCACAACGCGCGCGGGTGCGAAAGCGATCTCCTTCGACGGCTCGGCTGTCGCATCCCAGCCAGCCAGGGCCTCAATGTCAGCCGCGCGGACTGACACGCCGTCCTCGTTACGGAGCAGGTTCTCCAACAGAACCCGGTGCGCGAAGGGCAAGCGGGCAATGTCAAACCTGTCACTCAGGGCCTGCACATCGAAGTACTCCCAGTCACGACCGCCGTGACTAAAGGTCCTGAGTGCATTGAATGAATTGAGTGACATCTCCCCCATCTTGACACGAAAGGCGCAGACGAAGGGCCGCGCATGGCGGCCCTTGACACTGCTGAAACTCGTTTGACCTACTCGGAGAGCGGCTTATCCATCGACTTGGGAGTTGGGACGTTGATGTAAGGCTGAATCTCCTTGGCGTCCTCGTCCTCCTCGTGGTAAGCGCTCTCAGCGTTTACCGCCCAAATGTCATGGCCAGCGCCGTCGAGGATGTTCTCCACCGCGCGCATTGAGGTAAGCATTGAGTGATCCGAGTTGTTGTAGCGGTGGAGGCCGTTACGCCCAACCTGGACAAGGTTTGGAACTGTCTCAAGCCAGTCGCGGATGACACCGACACGGACGTCGTAGTCCGGGTCGTACATCGGATAGGCCTTCTCAACGCGGACCGCAAAGCCCTGCTTGACACGGCTTGAGTCGCCAAGGCCAAGCTGCGTGAGCTCACGCTTGCCAAGCTCGACAAGATCCTCATCAGCCATCTCCCACAGCTCGTCGCCCTCGAAGCAGAAGTACTCAAGTCCAATGCAGGTCTCGTTGACGTCTGGATCGGGAACCATCCATGGGCTCCATGAACGGAAGTTCTGAATACGCCCTGCGGTTACCTCGGGGTCATGGATGTAGATCCAGTTGTCCGGGAAAGGCTCGTTGACAACATCGTCCACCTCAAGCACAAGGCCAACGGTGAGGAAGTCGCGGTAGCGCAAGCCCTTCGCGGCATCGCGGATCTCAGGTGAGAGCTCAGGGTCAGCAAACCCAACGGTGTTGCGCAGGGCGAGTGACGAGACAACATGGCTGCATGGAATCTCCACGCCGCCGGCGATAACGCTGACAACCTGACCATTACGGACGTTGATCTTGGAGACAGGAGCGTTCATCCGCACCTCGCCGCCGCGCTCAACGATCTTCTCGCTCATCCGCTCCCACATCTGGCCTGGGCCGAAGCGTGGGTAGTTGAAGCTGTCAATCAGTGACTTGATCTTGTTGTCCTTGTTGCCAAGGAATGCGGCCTTGGCCGCTGAGAAGAACGAAAGGCCCTTGATGCGCTGGGCAGCCCACTCCGCTTGGATCTCCGTGCATGGCACACCCCAGACCTTCTCGGTGTAGGACTTGAAGAACAGTGTGTAAAGGCGCTTGCCGAAACGGTTTGACACCCACTGCTCAAGGTTGTCCTCAGGGCCCTTTGGCGTGATCGCAGCCCAAAGGTATGAAAGGCCTGCACGCATCAGCTCAAACGGCCCAAGCTTCTTGATGACATCCATTCCCTGCAGGGGATAGTCAAGGAACTTCTTGTTCCAGTAGATCCGGGACATACGAGGACGCTGGAGGAACTCGTCGCCCATGATCTCGTCCCAAAGCTCGTTCACTTCCGTGGCCTTGGTGAAGAAGCGGTGGCCACCAAGGTCAAACCGGTAGCCATCGCGGATCTCGGTGCGCGCGATGCCACCAAGCATGTCGGTGGCTTCAAGAACGAGTACTGGCTGACCGCGCTTGGCCATCAGGTATCCGGCAGTCAAACCAGCGGGTCCGCCGCCAAGCACTACGACTGGGTTTTCAGGGGTGATGGGAGGGTTGGGTGGAGTCATATCTCTTTGTCTACGTAGGCGGGGCGAAAATGGACGTGTTCGGTGTCATTTCGCCGTTTATCGCTTGGTACCTGCCGGAGTCCTCTTCTCATAGAGAACTGCCGAGTTGCCAACCGCAGACGGCGAAATGTAGAACCACGGAACGGCTTTCAACCTTACTAGGCGAGGGTCGTGGGCAAGTAAGCCACTCCACTGCGCTGACCGCAGGCGGATCAACTGGGTCCAAGACTGAACCCAGTTGGAGCGCGTGATCGTCAACGGGCGGACCAAGAGAATGCGGCTGCCGTTCGGAACCGTTGCCATCAGCCGCTCATAAGTCTTGGCTGGCTCAGCCGCCTGAAGGCGCGCGACGACGTGAACCCAGTTGAGCATCCGCGGGTCAGAGGTTCGCCCCATTGGATCCGCAAAGTGAAGTCCCCCGGGCATGTAGTACCAGGAGAGTGGCACCTGCTCAGGCTGACCGTTGATGACCAAATCCCCTGGTCGCAGGTCACTGCGCACGCCCGCTGCAATGTCACGCACATTGCTCTTGATGTGGAGCGTGGCATTGGTGGGAGCAACTAGGGCCAAGCTAACTGCGGCCAAGGTGCCAACGAGCCCTACAACCCCGGACCGGGCTGCTCCTACGGCAAGCACAAGAAGGATCGGGCAAATAACGGCTGCCATGTAACGCTGCGTCCAAGCTGGGTTGAACTGTGACGCGGTCCAGGCGATCGCCAAGGTGCCGGTGATGATCACCACGATGGCAAGGAGCAAAGTCTTGGTCCGGTCAGGATTTGTGTCAGTTGGCAGGACCCCAGGTCCTTCTAGAACTGGCCGGCGAAGGAGGATTGCGGTGATACCTACAGTGGCGCCAACGAGAAGCGCGGCGGCTGTTCCCCAACCGCCAAGGAGAGTGGCCACTTGGCTGAAGACGCCCAGTCGGGGGGACGAAGACCACGGGGCTCCCGTGTGGCCTGCTTGGTAGAGCAGCGTTGGGAGCCATGGCAGGTAGAGCAGCGCCGTAAACCCGAATGCCATCAGCCCGTCGATAATCAGCGACTTGCGGTCAGTGGACTTAGTGACTAGGTACAGGCCGGCGATTCCGCAGCTGATTCCAAAGAAGATTCCCCAACCGTGTGTGTAGAGCATTCCCGCTAGAAGCACTGAGAAAACTGGAAGCCAGCGCCTCTGCCGGTCTACAAAGGCGAGGCAGAACGCTCCCACGGCACCAAGCGAAAGCAAGGCCATCAGGGTGTACATACGCGTCTCTTCCGCGTACTGAGTCATGAACACGGATACAGCCAGCAGCGTCGCGAGGATCAGCCCGGTTCGACGATCAAACAGCCGCCAGCCAGTCCAAGCACCCAGCGGGATGCACGCCAGCGCAGCAACAAGAGAAAGGGCATGAGTGGCTGACTCGGTGCGCCCGAACGCACCCATCCAGACGCTCAGCAACATGTAATAGAGGGGCGGGGAGCCATCGTGCCGGAGGGCATGGGGAATGTCCATCAGGTCGTGGGACGAGATCCCAACCGAGAGCGCTTCGTCCATCCAGAACGATGTGCTGATGGACCGCGACCGCAGCCAGGCCGAGAAGACAACGAGGCCAGCGACGAACACGGCTGCTGCCATAGGAGGCGAGATCGCCCGCTTGAGGATCCTGTCCTCGCGCTTGCCAGTGGAGCTGATCGGGCTACTCATCTGGACCTATTCGCGCCCGCAAGGACGGACCCTTGTTTGGGTGTAGAGCAGGCTTGGAGCACAGTCCACGGGCCAGACTTGCCAAGGGTCCGGCTGCCGGGGGGACCGGCGATGGGATTGGGCGGATTGCCTGGTGAGGATGTCTGAAGTGCTGTCCCCGGGATCGGAGGCGAAGTCCAGCCTCCCGGCTTCCCGCTTTCCTCAACTCCCATTCCCACACGGGACAGGCGGGTATGCAAATACCAGGCAACGAGCGGCACTTGGAAGCGCTCGGTGGTCACCTCACCACAGGCAAGGAGCGCCTTGGATCCGCCACCAATCGAAATAGCGGCGGGCAACATGTCGCGGCGCTGCGCCTCCTGATGCAGAACTACATCAAGGTGCTGGAGCCGATGAACGCGCTCGTCAATGCCCCGTACCCATAGCGCGGTGGGCAGTGCAGCAAAGCCAACCAAGGTGACTAGGGTGACCAAGAGCGGGTCAACCCGGCGGGCAAGGTTCCTCACGGTAGCCAAGGCACTACCGGCTCCAAACCCTGCGATCACCGCGAGAAGCGAGGTGCCGAGCATCATGTAGCGAGGGTTCCCAGCAAAGCCGAAGTTGGTCATCCCAGCAATCAGAGTGATCCACCCGAGAGCTGCCACAAGGACTGCCAAGGGCGCGAAGCGGCGGCGCCAGGCTGCCCACAGGGCAAACAGCGCGCCAAGTTGAATCGCAGGCTTGATTGCCGACGGAATGTTGGGGCGTGTCTCCTTCAGAGTCTGAAAGAAGGGGTTGTCGGCAAATGCCGGCGAGTACTCGTTCGGGTGCTGTGCTCGAGCCGCCGCGCGGAACAGATTGCCGGACCCGATGTACTCCGGGACCAGCCACAGCACTGGCACGGTGATAGCGCAACCGATCAGTAGCCGGCGCAGTTCCGGATTGGCAAACCACAGCCAGACGCCGTAGAGCCCAAGGAATACCCAGACCTCGGGCCGCAACAGGGCCGCGCCTGTTGCCAGAACAAGAGCTGCCTTCCTCCGGTTGAGCAGGTGGTAGTAGATCGCCCCGAACGCGGTCGCGTTGACGAGACCCTCGGAGTCGGCCAGCATGGTGACTCGGATGAAGCCCGTCTGGAATAGAACTCCAACGACAGCGACTCCACCGGCCAAGATTGCGACCCAGCCAAACCTCGGTGCTTCAGCTTCATCAAAGGCTCGCTCGCACAGCAGCCCGGCGAGCAGAAAGGTCAGCACTAGCGAGATGATCGACCCGGCTCGGGCAACAATGATCCACAGGTCCGGGCTGGCCTGACCAAAGAGTGCAAACGGGACGGTGAACAGCATCGGCAGCGGCTTCCACGATGGCCCGCCGGTGGTCGTCAGGTTGAGCTCAAGTGTCTCCCTGCCCCAGACAATCCACGCCCACGGATCGTAGGTCGGGGTAGATGGGTAAAGAAGGGATACAGCTGCCAGCACCAGCGCGCCGAGGACGACCAAGACAGCCGGCTGCGCAAGACGTGCTGCTGTAAACGACTGCCTGGTGGGCAAAGCGCTGGCGATCGCCGACATCAAGCAGGCTCCCCCTGAGGGGCCCCGTCCACCGGTACCACGGGGAGTTCAAGACTTGGGACCTCAGGCCCAGCTTGGCGGGCTGCCCTCAACCGTGAGAGGCCCCCGTAACGGAGGAAGAGGAGAGCAAACCCAACGATCGAGATCGGAACGAACACCACGAACCGGAGCAGAATCAAGAATGAAACCGGCACCTTCGCGTGGGTCACAGCATTTGTCGCAAAGATCACGGCCGCGTCATACGTGCCGATATACCCAGGTGCGGCAGGTACCAGCGCCGCAAGGTTTGCGAACGCAACAACCGACATTGAGCCAGTAGCGCCGAGGTGGATCCCAACGGATTCGGCGACCATCCCGTAGACCGAGGCCTCAACCAGCCAGATCAACACCGAACCTACCAGCAGGACAAGGCCCTTAACACTCAACAATGGCTTGAGCGGAAGCAGTATCGGCAGGACGGCGTCAAGCAACCGCTGGGCGTGATGTCGGTGACGCCACCAAGCGTAAGCCGCGGCCAATGCCATGACCCCAAGAGCAACCAGCCCAATCAGGACCAGAAGTGGGGAGGGACTTCCCAACTTCTTGATCAAGTCGTAAGCCACTACTAGGAGGATTCCGCCCAGAGCGATCGCGTCCAAGATGCGCTCGGCCAAGATCGTCCCGATCACAGTTCTGCGCTTGGCATCAGTTCGCGACGAGAGAAGGAAGACCCTCAATAGCTCGCCACCACGGGCGGGAAGGACGTTATTGCCGGCGTAACCAACAACCGTCAGCCCGTAGGCGTCACTCCGCGTCGCTTCAATCCTTGAAGTCCAGAGGATGCTGTGCCACCTCTCCCCTCGCATCAAGGTCACGACCGCATAAGCCCCGAGGGCACCGGCGAGCCAGGCCCATTCACTCTGAGTATCTGGCCACTTGGGCGCTTGCTGGGTGGTGGCCCAGTAGATGACCGCGGCCAGCGGGACGAGCCAAAGGATGCCTTGTAGAACCTTGGACTTGTGAAGATTGCGGAGTCGTGACATCAGAGGGCCTCAGACCTGAGGGTCAGAGGCAGCCTTCCACGCCCGAGGTCACAGCCGTATCCGCCGAGCCGACATAGAAGACGGCGCCACCAATCACTTCAGCACCTTCAACTTGGCCTCTTACCTGCATCCCGGAGGAGACGCCGCGGTCAGCTTCAAACACAATCCTTGCCCCCGGCGCACTCAGCAGGATCAGATCGCGGCCAACCGGAGTAGCGCTGATTCCGCGGCCCTTAATGCAGTTGAGAGCGATATCGCGGGTCTGGTAGGGCTGGTATCCAGCTGACCCACCGACCACAGCATTTTGCCCGCCTGATTGCAGGGGGGTGCGCTCGCTGCCACATCCGGACAGAAGCAGGGCTGCTGCCAAGGTTGCTGCGAGAGGAAGCTTCACGAGGCAAGACGGTAGCCAATCGCTCGGCCTTCGTAGGCGGTGGGCATAAACTATGCGAGCCGTGACACCACTTCTAGCCGCGCTATCAGGACCAATATCAACAGCCGGTGTCCTCATCGTCACCACGGTAGGCGCTGCCGCTTTGGTGGTTGGACACGAGCGCCTGCGGGGAATCTTGGCTCTGATCGCCCTGGCCCTAGCGCCTGCTCTGCTCGTACTTGACCTCAGTGATTCGCCCCAGCTGTCGTTCATCCATACCTCGCCGCTGGCAGCAATCGGGCTAGGAATCGTGGGCCTTGGGCTTATCGCAGGGCTCGCTTTCGTCCTCCAGAAGAACAGCCGGGCGTTTCCAATTCTCGTAGCGATCGCCCTTCCGTTCCGGTTGCCAATCCAAGTCGGGGGTGACACGGCCAACCTGCTGCTCCCCCTTTACCTTGTGGTCGCCGCGGGCGCGGTTGCATGGGCGGCTCCACTAGTACTGGGTAAATCTGCTGACGAGGAGCGGCCTGCGACCCTGATCGACTGGGCACTCGCCGGGTGGCTCTTGCTTTACGGCATCGGATCGCTCTGGTCCAGTGACCCCAGCAAGGCGGTGCAGCAAGCGGTGTTCTTCTACATTCCGTTCAGCATTCTCTACTTGCTGATTGTGCGGGTGAAGTGGACGCCTCAACTGATCCGCGGCTGCGCCATGGTGCTGGTTGGGTTGGCACTTGCGTTCAGTGCGATCGCGTTCTACGAGTTCGGGACAGAAACACTGCTGCTCAACCCCAAGCTCCTGATCAGCAACCAGTTCCACACTTACTTCCGCGTCAACTCCGTCTTCTTTGACCCGAACATCTTTGGCCGGTTCCTGATGCTCGTGCTGGTTGGTCTCAGCGCAACGCTGCTGGACACGCGCCGCGCACGCGACATCGCTGCACTAGCGGGAGGGATAGCTGTACTGCTGGCCGCGATGGTGATGACACTCTCCCAGTCAAGCCTTGTTGGTCTACTCGCAGGGCTTGCCGTTATTGCCGCGCTCCGCTGGTCGTGGTGGAAGGTGGGCGTGATCACTCTGGCTCTGGCAGCAATTGGCGTGACAGCAGTCGTCGTTGCGCCGGCCAAGGACGGAATCAAGATCCACTCACTGCGCGTGCTCAACAACGAGTCCAGCGGACACGCCAACTTGGTGAGCGGAGGGATCGACCTGTTCACGGCTCGGCCCCTCGCCGGCTGGGGCTCAGGCTCGTTCTCCAAGGCCTACAGGCAGGAGCAGAAGGCCGGTGCGCCGACAGCTGTTTCAGCGTCGCACACCACCCCAGTTACCGCGGCTGCCGAGGAAGGGATCCTCGGCTTGATCGCTTACCTTCTGGTCCTTATCGCAGGGTTCCTCCGGGTCTCTCAGGGAGCCAGGCGGTCCACGGCTAGGACGGCCGCCACAGCTGGACTCGCTGCTCTGGTCGTGCACTCCATGACTTACGCGGCTTTCTTTGAGGACCCGAGCATGTGGGTCATCCTAGGTCTCGGAGTCGCGCTCCCGATCCCGCTGACGCGTGAGCAGCGGAGAGCCGGGCGCGAGGCCCGCCGGTCCGAAGGGGACGACCCAGCCGTCGCTGCACAACCAGCTCCAGCTACATGACCGACTCACGCCGCAAAGTTGCGACAGTCGGCTGCGGAGGCTTGCTGGTTGCTGGGGTTGCCTGGCTGATAGTCACCCTGAGCGGCGCGCAGACCGGATACGACTCCTCATGGCATCTGCTCTGGGCAGATCAGATCGAGCATGGTCTGTCACCAAGCCTTGATGTCTGGGCTGCCCCAACGGAACACCCACTGCTCTTGGCAGTCGCCATGGTGTCTGCCCCATTTGGGCTGACGGGAGGTGCCAACACCGCGTTTCTAACACTGACGCTGACGGCACTGTTCCTCCTCCTCCCAGTTCTCTGGAAACTGGGTCGCGAGATTTTTGGAGCTGGCCTTGCCGGGGTAGTCGCCTGGCTCTTGATGATCGGCTCCTATGGGCTCCTGCTCCAGGCCATGCGGGGCTACTTAGACGTGTGGTTCCTGCTGCTGGTCAGTAGTGCTGGGCTTCTCATCGCACAGAGGCGATCGCCTACAGCTGGTTGGCTGCCACTGCTGCTGGCAGGTCTGCTGCGGCCAGAGGCATGGCTCTTGGCCGCACTTGCCGCCGGCCTAGGTTGGCGCGGGGCAACGCGAGGTAGGCGAATGCTGCTGGTCGCAGCTGTCTTGGCTCCCCCGGCGATCTGGTTTGGACTTGACTGGTCCCTAACAGGAGACGCATTCCTCTCCCTACGCACAGCCCACAACCTTGCTGTTGACGGAAGCGGCGGGGCACTCAGTGTTGTGGGCACGGTGCTGCTTGGAGGAATCCGCGGGCCAGTAACCCTCTTGGGCCTGCTTGGACTCTGGCTTGCCTGGACCCGTGTTCCACGCGCGAGCCTCGCCATTCCAGTGGCGCTGATCGGTACCGGTGTCGCAATGGCAGTGTTGATCGCCCTAGGCGGATTGACTCTGCTTCCTCGGTACCTGTTGCTCTGCGACCTCGGGTTGGCCCTTCTTGCCGGCTATGCGCTCGGAGGCTGGGCGAATGGGTCGCCTCAGCTCAACCGCTCATGGCGTGCAGCCGGAGTCACCTGCCTTATCGCCGGATCACTGATTGCCGTGGTTGGAGTTGGCTTCAAGTTGCGGGACGAAATCCAGATTGATCGCAAGGTCCATGCGGACCTAGCTGACCTCCTCGATCGTAGGGCCGTTAGTAAGAGCCTTGCCTGTGGTCCGCTGACCTTTCCATCGTTCCGATTGGTTCCCGACGCAAAACTGTTGCTCGGTGACCCGGAAGCAATCGTTCGGGGAAGAGGGCAGAAGCCTGCGCCGAGCCGTGGGGTTGCCCTGACCATCTTCGTCGAGGCTGCTGGCCAGCAGATCGCTGACCGCTACAGCCACCCGGGTATTGACCTGCCAATTGACGAGGCTAGGCCACCCGGCTTCAAGTACTTGGCAGGCAACGACACCTTCAGCGCCTTCGTCCGCTGTCGCTAACCCTCAGCCCGTGAAGGGGTAGTGCGTGCGCACGACCGCGCTGTCGGTCACCCGCGGAAGGTTTGAAGCATCAGCTGCCGCGGTCGCCGAGCGCCGTCCGGATGCGACGGCGATAACCGTGACTGGTAGCCACTTGCTCTTTCCGGCCGCGAGGGTTCCTACTCGCCAACAGACGCGGTTACCGCGCGAGGAACCGCTGGACCAAAGATAAGAAACGTTGCTTGGCAGGTTGATGCATGCCACTGTCCCCTTGGCGCCCGCTGCGCGCCCGGCGCCGACCTTGACCCACAGCTTCGTAACTTCCCCAACAAGGACGGAGGTCTTGGGGGCATAGATCCTCAATCCCAGACCGTAGTTTGCTGGCGTT
The DNA here is from genome assembly GCA_009699865.1 of Actinomycetota bacterium. Lineage (GTDB taxonomy): Bacteria > Actinomycetota > Thermoleophilia > Solirubrobacterales > Solirubrobacteraceae > WLNJ01. The sequence continues at coordinate 15,879 of WLNJ01000004.1, read as the reverse complement.
GCGACAAGGATCTTCACCAGGTCGTCTGCGCTGGCTGAATGGCCAGGCACGGTCGAGTGTGCTGCTGCGACATTCCGCAAGTGGGCGCCTGGAGTGATGTTTGAAGCGGCCTTTGTGGTGATCACATAGGTCGCTTCCTGTCCCAAAGTCAGGTCACCCGCATGGCAGGTGACTATCTGATGGACCGCGGCGCATCCCGTTGGCAATGGAGCCACAGGGGTCAGCCCAGTGGGGATTGTGTCCGTGACCGTCGTTGAGGTTGCCGTCGACGGTCCACGGTTGACAACCCTGAGGGTGAACGCACCGGTTCCTCCTCGCTTCATCACCGTTGGACCAACCTTGCTCAGCGCCAGGTCAGCCCATGGGAGGACCGTGACGGAAGCGCTTGCCACGTTGTTGCTGAGATCCACATCACGTGGCCCAGCTTCAGCGGTAGCAGTGTTGACCAGCAGGCCGTGGGTTCCCGCGGTGGCGGTTGCCACAACTGTGAGCGTGATCTTCTTGATCCCTGAACCGGAGGATGGCTCAATCGGACCAGCAGCGTTGGCGCACTCAATGCTCCTGCCGATGGTTGAGCAGACGCCTGAGCCAGATCCGTCATCAGCCCAGACGGCCGAGACCGCCGTCAGCCCAAGCGGAAGTGCGTCACGGATGTCCACGGTGGCATCGGTGGCCTTGGGGCCGTTATTGGTCACCTCAACCGTGAAGGTCACGGTGCCCAGAGGGTCAACCTCACTGACATCCGAGGTCTTGGTGACCTGCAGGTCTGATGTTGGGATCAGATTGACCGTGTCAGTCGCAGTCGAAGGCCCTGAGGTGAAGTTGTCCGCCGTGCTGGTGCCCTTCACATCAAACGAATCGAGCGCTGTGGCGGGAGTCGGCCGGAAGATGATCCGGATATCCACATTCACTCCCCGATCAAGTGAATCTGGACTGCAGGTCACCACAGCGGGCTGACCATCCAGCTGGGAGAGCACGCAGTCGGCCTTGACCACACTGCCGTCAGATGATGTGACGGTAAAGCCAGTGGCACGCACATCTCCCTCGGGTGACATCGCTTCCATCTTGAGTACAGGGTTGGTTGCTGTCGACGGTCCATTGTTTGTGAACTGGGCGGTTACGCCAACCGTGTTGCCTGGCAGTACCTCTGGGTAGTCGGCAATCACCGAGACAGGGATCGTTGACACCCCGGCACCGGACACAGTGGAGACGGTGGACTCGTCATTGGTCGGATCACCATCGAGTGGGGTTGAGACCGCCGCTGTGTTGCTGATCACGGCGTGGGCCGGTTTATCAAGGCTGGGGACTGTGATCCCAATATTGGGGTAGGAGGCCCCAGCGGCAACAGTGTCTGAGCGGGTGCAGGTGACGAGCCCTGAGCCGCTCGTGGAGCAGGACCACCCCGTCCCTGACACCACTGGGCCCACTAGGAAACCAGCAGGGAGCTGATCCGTGACCGTCGTGGTTCCCGACGTGGCCGCAGTGCCAACGTTCTTGACAGAAATCCTGTAGCTGGCGCTCAATCCGTTGCTGAAGTCGGAAGAGCTGATCGACTTTGTGATTTTCAGATCCGGGACATTCACACGGATGTCAGCCCGAGGGCTGTCAACCGATACGGGCGTTCCCAAGGTCTGGGCTGCGTAGTTGATCGCTGCGACATTGCTGATGATCCCACCACCCTCGGGAATGCTGGTGACCAGCACTCTGAACTTGACGGTGTGCGACGCTCCTGGGGCGATCAAGCCGCCGCTGACGCCGTCTGCTCCAGCGCCAAGCCGGACCTGCAGGGGGCCTGAGCCGCCATCAGCGTCGCCTACGTCCGCGTTGACTGAGTCGCTAAGACTTGAGGAATCGACCGTCATCGAGCCATCCACATAAGAAGTATTGGCGGGCATTGAGCGCTCAACAATTCTGGTCGCGACAGCACCATCGCCACCTGTGTTCTTTGCGGTCAACGTGTACTCCAGCTCGTCACCGACGCGAACCTCTCCGCCATTTACATCCTTGACTGTCTTGGTGACCTCAAGATTCGGCGCGTAAAGGTCAGTCGCGAAGGTCGCAACGATCGGCTGGTATCCCTCGCCATCAGTCTTGGCGCGAATCACGGCTGAGGTCGCGCCATTACCAAGGACCCCGTCTGCTTTGACGATCTTGGCGTCGAAGCCAAGCTGGTTGCCCTGATTGGGAATCCGGCCGGGAGTGGCCACGCCGCGATCTGAAATCCACGAATTAAAGAAGTTTGTTGCTGGCGTCAGAGCATCTGCCAGCACCGTGTTGTCTACTTGGGCGTAGTCACCCTTGACGCCGCGATCACCCTCAAAAGCGACGATTCCAACATCACTCTTGACGGTGCCTGTTGCCGGGGTCTTGAAGCCGCTGATTGGAATGGATACGAGGCTTGTGCCGCCGATGCTCCGGCTGCCGTCGAAGACCGCGAGGTCGCGGAGTGGCTCACCTGCGGCCTGATAGGCGACCACTAGGGACCACCCGGCGCCAACGTTGCTAGCGCCAATCCGGGCCTGAACCCCGCCAAGCGTGTACGTGCCGGAGCCAAGCTCCTGGACTTTGTCGGTGACCTCGAGGAAGCTGCTGTAACCGTAGGAAGCCGAAGGTGCCGCGTCATAATCGGTTGCCAGAATGTCTGTGTAACCGCTCTCTCCTGGCCCTTGGAACTTCGCCGCCTTGGCCTGGGGGACGGTCATGCCGGCCGGTGCGCTGGCAACCCAGTACAGCCCGGCCCAAAGCACCTTGGCGCCCGAGGGCATTGTCAGCCTGGCACTTGACGAATTGCTCGTTGATGGGTCACCGTCGATGTCCACATGGGCGCCGAGCCAACCGTTGTTGTTGAGGCTTGGCAGCGCCGTCGTCCCGAGTGAACGGTCTGCCGCTGATGCCAAACAACCCGCGCCACCCAGAATGGAGTTGCAGGTCATCAGCGTGTTGGACGCCATCGTGATGTTGCCCGGCGCTGACTCGCCGAACCGCTGGGAAAACTCCCTCTCCGCGCTCGCAGACGGCACTACCACCAACAGCGCACAGAGCGAAACTGACAGCACAAGAAACTTGGAAATTCGCTGCATACAGACGAGCATTATCCGTAATTGTTAGCAAACGCATCAGGAGTTTCCGCCAATTGACACCACCTCCCCCGATAGAGCGCATGCAAGTTCACTATGGCCGGCGCATCTCGTCATGATTGACGGCGTGGGCAATACAACCGGCAAGCATGTAGTTGTCATTGGAGCAGGACTCGCAGGGCTCGCCTGCGCAAGGGCGGTCGTTGAAGCTGGGGCGCGGGTCACCGTCTTGGAATCAAACGACAGGCCAGGCGGGCGCGTCTGGACCGACGAGGTCGACGGATTCCTGATCGACCATGGCTTCCAGGTCATCCTCGACTCCTACGACGAAGTGCACAGACATGTAGACATGAACGCACTTGGCCTCTATCGGTTTGAGCCTGGTGCGCTGGTCCGCCGCGGTGGCTCATTTCTTCGCCTGGCAGACCCACTGCGCAAGCCGGCGAGCGCGCCGAAGATGCTCGGTGGTGGACTGGTTCGCCCGCGTGATCTGATCGCCGTGGTGCGACTCCTGAGGCAGGCACGCAGCGCCGCCAGCGAGCCGCCCGAAGACGGCGACACAACGATCCTCACAGCCCTTGAAGTGGCTGGGGTCAGCGAGTCAATGCTGGAGTCGTTCTGGAGGCCGTTCCTGGCCGGGATAACCCTTGACCCACACCTGCAGACCAGCTCGCGATTCCTCGAATTTCTGCTTGAACACTTCTCCCGTGGGGTAGCAACAGTCCCTGGGGACGGGATGAGGAGGCTGCCACAGATGATGCTCGGGGCCTTGCCAATTGGAACAGTCAGGCTGGGCGCCAAGGTGACTGCCGTTGAGAAGGGCCGGGTCAAGATAAAGGGCCAAGGCTGGCTTGACGCTGACGCTGTCGTTGTCGCCACTGACGGGCGGAGGGCGGCCAAGCTTGTTGCCGGTCTTGAAGCTCCTGAGTGGAGCCGTGTCGGGCAGATCGCATTCGACACAGGGTCAAGGGCGCCGCACAGCGAGCCGATCTTGGTGCTCGACGGTGAGAACTCAGGGCCGGTCAACAACCTTCAGGTGATGTCTGCTGTGGCACCCGGCTATGCCCCAACCGGTAGTTCACTCGTGACCTGCTCCATCCTCGAGCCGGACCTGCACGACGACGACGAGAAACTTGACCTTCAGGTCCGTACTCAACTTGGCCAGTGGTATGGCCCGCAGGTCAACGCTTGGCGAACGCTGCGTGTTGATCGAATCAAGCGTGCTCTTCCAACCCAGCCGGTTGGATCACTCAATCCTCTCGAGCGTGACCTACGCCTCAAGCCTTGGCTTTGGGTCGCAGGCGATCACCAGGCCACTGCCTCAATCGAAGGCGCTCTATCGACCGGCCGGCATGCGGGCGAACAGGCCGTCGCCGCTCTAACCCAAACAAGCTGATGCCGGGTCGGGTGGAGGTGCTGATGGTCTCGCTGGAATCAGGCGACGAACCCACGATCCTTGAGTCCGTCGAGGCAATTACCGGCCGTGGCCTAGCTGGGGACCGATACCTGCTTGATGAACCAGGCCCGCACTCAGGAGACAACATCACCCTGATCGAACGCGAGGCCTACGAGCACCTTGCCGCCGAGGGGCTAGCGGTGGAGGAACCCCTCCTGCGAAGGAACCTCGTCGTCACAGGAATTGACCTGAATGACTTGGTCGGTCGTGACTTCATGATTGGCCCCGTCCAGTGCAGAGGCTCTGAGCTGTGCCATCCCTGTCACTACATCGAATCACTCACGCATCCCGGGGTTCTCAAAGCGCTCGTGATGCGTGGTGGTCTGCGCGCTGAGATTGTCAGCGGCGGGATCATCAATGTTGGTGACGAAATAGTCCCGTCACCAACAACCCGGCCTCCGATCGCTTAGATCTCGAAGTCCCGGCCGCAGTGTCGGCAGACTGTCGCGCCGGCCTTGACCATGCCCCGGCAGTAGGGGCACCAGTACCGCCGGCCGACAAGGCCGCCGAGCAGAGACACGGCCACGCCGAAGATGAAGAAGGCCTGGATTGTGCCGGTCCCTAGTCCGGCGAACGCTCCAACGAACATCAGGAATAGTCCGAATCCCAGTGCTCCACCCCAATACCTGAACGACATCATGTTCTCCCAATGGACAGTCAGGGATTTGTTGCCGTCCTCGTCCGGTGGGAGAGGGGTCACACCGTGGCCGTTGGAACCGTTGGAACCATTTCCGTCATCAAGCATTTACTCACCCTATCTCACCCTTAACCGGTGAACTTCTATTACTAGCCCGGGCGGGTCAGGCAAACCAGCTTGGGGCTGCTCCCGGCTTCCACTTGATGTTGCAACCCATCGACGGATGCTGCTGCGCTGGGACCGTGCCCCTGCCGGCGATCTCCTCAACTGCTGTGAGCAGATCAGCTCCCGTCACAGCCTCACCATTGCCAGGCCTAGCTGAGTCGAAGCGGCCGCGGTAGGCGAGCTGCCTCTGGCTGTCGAAGACAAAGAAGTCTGGGGTGCAGGCAGCTCGATACGCAAGCGCTACCGCTTGACTCCCATCCACTAAGTAGGGGAAGGCGTACCCGCGCAGCTCGGCCTCGGCTGCCATCGCATCAGGCGAATCATCGGGGTGGGCCTGATAGTCATTGGAGTTGATTGCGACAACGGCAACGCCCCGCGCCACAAGGTCGTTGCCGATCTCAGCGAACTTGTCGGCGATCAACTTCACATACGGGCAGTGATTGCAGATGAACGCGACCACCAGCGCATCGGCACGTGTCGCGATCGAGTCAAGGCTGTGTAGTGCTCCGCTGGCGTCAGGCAGCGAGAAATCCGGCGCTGGGGTGCCGATCGCGAGCATTGTGGATTCGACTGCAACCATCTTCACCGCGAGATTAGCGCCGTGTCAGGTTGGCGGTAGACGCAGCGTCCTCAGTACGCATGAGGGAACCATTCGACACACAGACAAGCCGTGCAGTGATCCGTAACGGCCGGGTGACGATCACTCAGCGGCCGTTGAGCCTGATGGGCCGGATGACCGTGGCCTACGCAGCTGCATTACGCGAGGCAGGCACGACAATGTGCGACCTCGAACTGGACTTCAGTCCCTCAGGCGAGAAGGAGCTGAGTATCCGTTTCCTTCCGGAGGGATCCCAGACCGAGGAGGCCGTTGAGACAATCCTCGAATGGGCAAAGCTGACCGGCTGCGGCCGTGTCTGGCTGCCAGACCGACTTGTCGAGCTTGACTGCGATCTAGTTCCTCACCCGGATGACCTTGAAGTCGCAGAGTGCCCAACCTGTGGGGTGATTCCCCTCGAGCACCTGTCAATGGATGACGTTGCCCGGTCGCGGATTAGAGGCCTGCGGCCCCGGATCTGCCCTGTTTGTTCATCGCGTGTTCCGGAGCGGCGCAACGCGGACAAGCACGAGGCGGTTACGGGTTGAGTATGTCGCTGTTGCGCTCGAGCGAATAGACCGCGCCCGCGGCGAAGAGGTTGGGCCTAGCGCCCGCCAAGCCTGACGCTCGCCTCTGGCTGCCATCAAGTGGGATCCGGTCAACGATCGTCAGCCCGCTCTCCCCGACAAGGTCCTCAAAGTCACTCAGTGTGCAGAGATGGATGTTCGGCGTGGAATACCACTGGTTTGGCAGCTCAGGGCTGGTGGGCATCCTCCCCCGCGTGAGCAACTCCAGACGCAAGCGCCAGTGGCCGAAGTTGGGCAGTGAAACAATCCCGCGTTGTGCAACCCGGCGCATCTCGCGGAGCGCAAGCTCAGGGCGACGCAGGGCTTGGATTGTCTCTGACAAGACGACGACATCCACCTCATCGTCCTCAACATCTTCAAGTCCACGGTCAACGTCGCCCTGCACAACAGGCACCCCACGGGCGAGGCAGCCGTAGAAGCCGTCATCACTCAACTCAACACCCCAGCCAGAACATGAGCGGTTAGTGATCAGTTCATCAAGGAGGGCACCATCACCGCAGCCAAGGTCGAGCACGCGTGAGTCCGCTCCGATCAAATCAGCAACCAAGCGGAGGTCAGGGCGCAGGGTCACGGCCTAGCGCTCCCGCCAGAGGCTGTCGAGGAAGGTGTCCACAGTGCGGTGGTACTCGGGTACCTCAAGGAGGAACGAGTCGTGCCCCCACGGGGACTCGATCTCACGGAAGGAGACCGGAACGCCGGCGCGAGCAAGCTGCCGTTGAATAACCCGAGAATGGCTTGAGTCAAAGCGCCAGTCAGTGTCAAATGAGACCAGTAGAAATCTTGTGACGAGCGTCTTCAGCCGCTCAAAGACCTGGTTGTCAGCGAACGGGTCAAACCGATCCATCATTCTTGAGAAGTAGAGGTAGGTGTTGGCATCAAAACGGTCAAGGAAGGCTGTGCCCTGATGCCGTAGATAGCTCTCGACCTCAAAGTCCACCTCGAAATCACTCTCGGGTGCGTCCGGGTCTGGCGTGGGCGCCGATGGGTCTTGGCGGCGCCGACCAAACTTCTGCCTCATCGCCTCCTCCGAGAGGTAGGTGATGTGCGCTGTCATGCGGGCAAGTGCCAAGCCCAACTCTGGACCCTTCTCCTGATCGTAAAAATCGCCGCCGTTGAAGTCAGGGTCGCGCATGATCGCCTCCCGGGCTACGGCACTGAACGCGATGTTCTGGGCGGTCAGCCGGGATGTGGCGCAGACCATTGCCGCGCCGGGAACCTCTGTCGGGTAGTCCAGCGCCCACTGCAGGGCTTGCATCCCACCCAAGGATCCACCAAGTACAGCCATCGGCCGTTCGATCCCAAGATGACTCAGTAGGGCCCGATGCACGGCGACAAGGTCCTTGACGGTGATCGCGGGGAACCGAAGTCCGTAGGGCTTGCCAGTGCGTGGGTCGGTGGATGCCGGCCCGGTTGTCCCCTGACAGCCCCCGAGGAGGTTCGGGCAGACGACGAAATAGCGGTCGGTGTCAACCGGCCGGCCCGGGCCGATGATGTTGTCCCACCAGCCCCGCTCAGAGGAGTCACCGTGGTGCCCCGCAGCGTGCGCGTCACCTGTCAGCGCATGACAGAGGAAGACAACATTGTCGCGCTCAGGGGACAAAGTTCCGTAGGTCTCAAAGGCAACCTCAACGGGTGCGAGCTCCCGCCCCGAAGCGAGAACGAGCGGGCTGCCCTCCTCGAAGAGGACAACCCGCTGCGTTTCGACTAAGCCCAAAGGGCCGTCAGCGGTGGTCAACTGACCTGCTAAGCGCCCGCCTTGGCGAGCGCCTGGTCGAGGTCTGCAATGAGGTCATCTGCGTGCTCGATGCCAACTGAGAGGCGCACGGTGTCCGGCGTTACGCCGGCTGCCGCGAGTTCCTCCTCGTTGAGCTGCGAGTGCGTGGTTGAGGCGTTGTGGATGGCAAGCGACTTAGCATCGCCAATGTTGGCGAGGTGGCTGAAGAGCTCGAGTGACTCGATGAACTTCTTGCCTACCTCCATGCCGCCCTTGACCCCGAAGGTTACGAGTGCGCCGTAGCCGCCGGTGAGCGTCTTATCAGCAGCTGCCTTGTACTGGGAGCCTTCAAGGCCAGGGTACGAGACCCATTCAACCTTGTCATGCGCCTCAAGGTGCTTGGCGATGCTCATCGCATTGCTGGCGTGTCGCTCCATTCGGAGTGGCAGTGTCTCAATGCCCTGCAGGAGCAGGAATGCATTGAACGGGGAGAGCGCTGCGCCTGTGTTGCGAAGCAGCACAGTACGTACGCGACCGATGTATGCGGCTGGCCCGAGGGCATCCGCCCAGACAACACCGTGGTAGGACGGATCTGGGGTCGTAAGACCCTGATAGCGGTCTGAATGGGCAACCCAGTCAAAGTTCCCTGAGTCGACAACAATTCCGCCGATTGAGGTGCCGTGACCGCCCATGAACTTGGTCAGCGAGTGAACCGCGATGTCAGCGCCTTGCTCCAGAACCTTGCAGTGGATCGGTGTCGCGACCGTGTTGTCCACGATCAGCGGCAGGCCGGCAGCGTGTGCTGCGTCGGCCCATGCGCCGATGTCCATCACGTTGAGGCGTGGGTTGCCGATGGTCTCGCCAAACACTAGGCGGGTCTTGTCATCAACCAGGTCGGCGATTGCCTCAGGGTTGTCAGCGTCGGCCCAACGAACCTCAATCCCGTACTGGGGAAGGGTGTGGGCAAACAGGTTGTAAGTGCCGCCGTAGAGCTGCGAGACCGAAATGATGTTGTCTCCGGCGCCACAGATGTTGAGCACCGAGTAGGTCACTGCTGCCTGACCGGAGGCCACGGCAACTGCGCCAATTCCGCCTTCGAGCTGAGTCACGCGCTGCTCAAGGACATCGGTTGTCGGATTCATGATCCGCGTGTAGATGTTGCCCGGCTCGGCGAGCGCGAACAGGTTTGCGGCGTGGGCCGTGTCGTTGAAGGTGTAGGAAGTCGTCTGGTAAATCGGAACCGCCCGCGCGTTTGTCGTTGGGTCTGGCTCTTGACCTCCGTGGAGGGCGATTGTCTCTGGCTTTGGGCTCATGTGTTTGGTCCTCTTTGTTCTTTGAGTTGCAATGCAAGTGTAGGGGAATCCCAAAATACCCTAAAACCACTCACCTTTGCAGCAAAGCCGTCTTGCCAGTCCGTTGAACGGCGACAACCTTCCGGCGATGCGGCACACTGACGGTGTGAGACGAGAGCTACACCGACACAAGTACGCGACCGCGGCAGCCTTCTGCGCACTCTTGATGCTCGCCCCGGCGGCCTCTGCCGCCCAGGCAACAGAAGGAGCCTCGGTCTCCACATCAATTCACGCCCTCAAATCACCGGGAGGAACTCTTGTTCAGACGATCGCCCCGTTCACTCCGATAACCGGAAGCAAATCAGTCACGCCGATCATCGGACGCAAGCTTGTCGAAGGCACTGAATGGCTGAGGGTGCGCCTCAGCGGCCGTCCTAATGGCAGATCGGCACTGATCCCCGCGGCATCTGCGGAAGTCGTCCGGCTCCACTGGCGAATCCGAGTTGATCTGAGCAACAGAAAGCTTGTCGCGTTCCACGATGGCCGGATGGTCAAAAGGATCACCGTCGTGATCGGCGCTCCTTCCACACCCACCCCAACCGGCCACTTCTTCGTTGTCGAAAAGGTCCGGCTCGGTGCGACCTGGTCTCACACAGGATGGGCGCTCGCGCTGTCAGCCTTCTCAAATGTCCTCAAGCACTTCGACGGCGGACAGGGCCAAGTTGCCATCCACGCTCGCGGCCGGCTCCTAGGGGCACTGGGAAGTGCGTCCTCACACGGATGCATGCGGGCGCGAGACAGCGACGCTGGCTGGCTGGCTCACCGAGTGCCCAATGGCACCCCAGTGGACATTGTCCACTAGCCGACTTCCAACCTCACAGCCGACAACGGGAGCGGGAGCGACGGGACTCGAACCCGCGACCTCCGGCGTGACAGGCCGGCGCTCTAACCAACTGAGCTACGCCCCCGATGGCTCGGAAACTAGCGCACCCGGACCCATAGGATGGTTGTGATGTCAGCAACCCCCCTAAAGAGAACGCGTCCTGACACCTCCAAACCAGAGTCACCGGCCCCTCTTTCTTTCTCACCGATCTCCCGTCTCATGCGCGAATTCAGAGCGGAGCGAGACAAGGATTGTGCTTACCCGCCTGGTGATATGCGCCCATCGCTCAAACGAACACTCGGCTTTCAAAGGGACCCGCTCAGCCATCTTCTAGAGGGCTACGAAAAGTTCGGTCCGGTCTTCACACTCCGTCTGATGAGCGTGCCCGTTGTGTTCATGCTTGGACCAGAGGCAAACCACTTCGTGCTCGTCAGCGACGCAGAGAAGTTCTCCTGGCGCGAAGGCTCTCTGGGTGACCTAACTCCCCTCCTTGGCGACGGACTCCTCACCACAGATGGTCGCTATCACCGCCGCGGCAGGCAGATCATGTTGCCCGCGTTCCACCGCGACCGGATCGCGATGGCAGGAAATGTGATGCTCGAGGAAATCGAAACCGCGGTCGGTGGCTGGGAACAGGATGAGCAAATCGACATCTACGACTGGACGCGTCACCTTGCCCTGAGAATCGCGATGCGGGCCCTATTTGGCTTCGACCCGGATGGGCGGGAAGGCCGCACTGCCAGCGACTTCGAAGCCGCGCTGGCCTACTACTCAAATGATTACTTCCGTCAGATGCTGCGCGGGCCAGGATCCCCCTTCAACCGCCTAACCAAGGCAAGCGCACGGCTTGATGAGCTGATTCTCGGCGAGATCGCCGACCGCCGATCTGCCTCCACCACAGCCAACCAGAACAGCGGCGACCTACTCGGGATGCTGCTCGCCGCCACCGACGCAGAAGACGGATCAGGCCTGTCCGCAAGAGAAATTCGAGACCAAGTCATGACCCTCCTCTTCGCCGGCCATGACACGACAACCTCGACAGTCACCTTCCTCTTCCACGAGCTCGCCAAGAACCCGGAGGCGCTTGTTCCCCTACTTGAAGAGCAATCGGCAGTTCTTGGTAACCGGCCACTGACACCGGCCGACCTGACCGGAGAAGCACTTCCCAAACTGGAGATGGTTGTTGACGAGATCCTGCGCCTCTACCCACCAGCATGGATTGGCCCGCGTCGGGTTACAGAGCAGTTTGAGTTCAACGGAATCAAGGTTCCAAAGGGAGTGCCGCTGTCCTACTCATCTTGGGCCAGTCACCACCTCCCAGATGTCTGGCCAGACCCCGAGGAGTTCCGGCCCGAGCGATTCTCAAAGGAGAACAAGCCCCTCATCCCAAAGGGGGCATATGTCCCATTTGGCGGGGGATCGAGGACCTGCATTGGCATGAGATTTGGGCAGATGGAGGTCCGCGCCATTGCGACAACCATCCTTCGCCGTTGGCGCCTAGAAGGCCAGGCTGACGGAAGTGTTGAAATCCGGCAGATGCCCACATTGTCGCCACGCGACGGCATGCCGATGATGGTCCGGGCTCGCGGCGCCCATTCGAGCGCCAACAGCCAAGGCTAGAGACTCAACTCCGGTAGGTCTACTTGGTGGCGTCTGGCTTGGGGGCTTCTGCGGCCCCGCCGGCTGCTGCGTCACCAGGCTGGGGAACAACCCCAAGCTTTGCGTCAGGGCGAGTCTGGTTGAGATCAGGCGTCTCGCCCGTCCCAATCGCCGCGCCCATCGTGGTGATCACTAGAAGAACCGTAAAGACAACACCGAGCGTGTAGAGCCCGTCGGACTTGGGAAGGTTGTGCTTGACAATCCCGAGACCACCGATGGTCAGCGCCCAGAGCGCAAGCGCGCCTGCCGCAAGATAGAACGGAAGATGTGGGCTGGTTGCGATAACTGTGTTCACGGCGGGGAAACTATCGCACTGGCAGGCAGTGGTGAAGTCGCGTTCGCCGGTAAGGTCCAATCCGTGGACCGCAGGACACCCCAACTCGCTCTCTGTGCCGCCCTCTCTTGCGCGGCAATCTCAGGGTGCGGTGGGCCCAGCGCAACAACGCAGGTTCGCGATCTTGTCAACAGTTACATCACTGATTTTGCCGCCCACAAAGGCGACGCGGCCTGCGGCCGATTGACGCAAGTCGCCCAAAAGAAGATCCAAGCAGGGGCCGGAATCCTGCGCGGAAAGGACTGCGGGGCAACCCTGACGATGGTCAGTAATCTGCCTACTGGCGAGCAGGCCCGACAGGTCGCCAAACTCCACGCTGGGAAGGTCGTCATCGATGGAAATGAGGCCGGCGTGATCATTGAACCCGCTGGTCCTGGAGCCAAGCCAACCCGTGTGGTGAAAATTGACGGTAAGTGGCTGATTGACGGCTCGGTCGGCACCTCCCGCTGAACCCAGAACGCCCAGCCGTCAGAGATTGCACTTTAGGGGGAGAATCCCTAGTCTCCATTAGGTGTTTTCGCGCAAGAGGGTAGGTACAACGGCCCTCATTCTGGCCATTTTCATGATTCCCACCAACACTGCTTCGGCGGTGCAGCGTCCTGGCGCGTTTGACCCCTTCCATTCAACGCACACTCAGACCCTCACGGGCGCATGCCCAACCGACACGGATTACACCGACCAGACCCTCCCCTCGGCGTCCTTTGCAGGCTTGGATCTCCAGTCCTGCCTGTTCAATCAGACCGTCCTGACAGGCGCCGACTTCACTGATGCGGACCTGACGAACGCGCAGTTCCACACCGCCTCAGCCGCAGGTGCAAAGTTCAACCGGGCCAAGCTGACCGGGGCAGAGCTCCAGAGCGCGGACCTAACGGGCGCCGACCTGACGGGCGCTGACCTTGCCGGCGCGAACCTCAGCTCAACGAATTTGAGCAACGCCACGCTGACCGGGGTAACGTCCGGGCTGATCACCGGCAGCCCGACTGGCTTGCCAACCGGGTGGAAGATGGTCGATGGATACCTGATTGGCCCTGGAGCAAACCTTGGCTACGCGGACCTCAGCGGTTACGACCTTTTTGGAGTCAACCTGACTGGGACAGACCTGACAGGCACCACCCTGATTGGCGTTAGGTCGGGAAGTATCACCGGTACAGGCCCGATCGGCCTCTCCTCTGACTGGAAGATCATCGGCGGCTACCTGATCGGACCTGGAGCTGACCTAAGTGGAGCGGCTCTCACAGGCCTTGACTTGAAGGACACCAGCCTCGACGGAGCTTCGCTCACAACAGCAACGCTCACCGCAGTCAAGTCGGGTGGGATCAGCGGAGTGCCAACAGGACTGCCAACAGGCTGGGTTCTGCAGGGCGGGTTCCTTGTCGGTCCTGGAGCAGATCTGACCGGAGCCGATCTTTCCGGCCTTGACATCGGCGGGGCCGACCTCACCGGGACGGTCCTTTCAGGGGCGACACTCACGGGTATCAAGTCAGGCGGCCTTAGCGGCATCCCTGCCAGTCTGCCAACTGGGTGGGCCGTTCAGGGCGGCTATCTGATCGGACCAGGAGCAGACCTGACCGGAGCAGACCTGACCGGGCTTGACCTCTCAGGCAAAGACCTTGATGAAACGATCTTCACCGACGCGATCCTCACGGGCGTTCGGTCGGGAGCGGTGACCGGGACGCCCACTGACCTGCCAACAAACTGGAGTCTGATCAACGGCTACCTGATCGGCCCCGGCGCAAACCTCACCAACGCTGACCTCACGGGGGCGGATCTCTCAGGCAAGAGCCTGACCAGCGTCGACCTCACTACGGCGACCCTGACAGGCGTGAGGTCCGGGACCCTCACAGGGACGCCTGCTGGGCTTCCGACAAACTGGAGCGTGGCAGGCGGATACCTGATCGGACCAGGCGCAGACCTGTCAGGAGCAGACCTGACCAATGTCAACCTCGCAGGCAAGACCCTCACCGGCGCAGACCTCAGTGGGGCAACGCTGACAGGAGTGCGTTCAGGGGGCATAACCGGGTCTCCAAGTGAGCTGCCGGCTGATTGGTCCATCGTTGGCGGCTACCTCCTCGGGCCCACCGCCAACCTGACGGACGCGAATCTCTCTGGTCTCAGCCTTGACGGCGTCGACCTTGGCTCGGCAACACTCACACGAGCCCACGGGGATGAAATCACCGGGACACCAACTGCGCTCCCAACCGGATGGAGCCTCCTCGGCGGGATGTTGATCAGCACGACAGTTGACCTGACCAACTACGACTTCTCCGGCAAGAGCCTCGCTGGAGTCAACCTCACAAACGCGACGCTCACCGGTGCAAAATCAGGCGGAGTGACTGGCACTCCAACAGGGTTGCCTGCCGGCTGGCTCCTCATCGGCGGCTACCTCATAGGCCCTGGCGCTGACCTCACAAACGCAGACCTGACCGGCCTTGACCTAACAGGAGCAGACCTTGACGGGACGCTCTTGACGGGGGCGACTCTCGCTGGAGTCAAGGGTGACTCAATCACTGGCACCCCGGCCTCCCTCCCAACCGGGTGGAATCTTCTTGGCGGCTACCTGATTGGACCAGGAGCTGACCTCGCAAACGCCAACCTCACAGGCTTTGACCTGAACGGGATCAACCTGCTCGGAACTGACCTCACGGGCGCAACCCTCGTAGGCGTAAAGTCAGGTGGCATCACCGGCACCCCAACTGGCCTCGGTGAGGGCTGGGACATCCAGGGCGGCTACCTGATTGGACCAGGCGCAGACCTCACAAACGCCAACCTCACAGGCTTTGACCTCACCGGCCTGAGCATTGACGGGACAAACCTAAGCGGCGCGACCCTGACAGGACTCAAGTCAGGGAGAACCACAGGCACGCCAACCGGCCTCTCTGCCTCGTGGAAAGCAGTCGGCGGCTTCCTCGTCGGCCCAAGCGCCGACCTCTCTGGAGCAGACCTCACGGGACTTGACCTCGGGCAAGCCAACCTCGCCGGAACCGACCTGACGGGGGCCACGCTGGCAGGAGTCCGGTCCGGGGGTGTCACGGCCGTCGGGACGGCGCCCACCCTGCCCGTTGACTGGTCACTTGTGAATGGCTACCTCGTCGGGCCAGGAGCCAACCTCACCAACGCTGACCTCACGAATGCCGACCTCAGCTCAGCAAACCTCACCGACACCGACCTCACCGCAGCAACACTCATAAATGTGACGTCCGGTGGCATCACCGGCACACCAACAGCGCTCCCATCTGACTGGGCTCTCGCCGATGGCTACCTGATCGGACCAGGAGCCAACCTCACCAACGCTGACCTCACGGGCGCAGACCTGAGCGGCAAGAACCTCCTCAACACCAACCTCACTGGGGCAACCCTCACCGGCGTCAAATCCGGTGGCATCACCGGCACACCAACCGGACTGGGTGGCGACTGGAAACTTGTAGGTGGCTACCTGATCGGACCAGGAGCCAACCTCACCAACGCTGACCTGACCGGCCT